>CAJTLD010000105.1:0-8796 GCA_910577065.1 uncultured Lachnospiraceae bacterium
CGGTTGCGTCAGCAAACAGGCGCCTTACGGGGATACATTAGTGCCCCTTCATCCCGAAACACCGCCCCGGCTGCATACCCTGCCCTCTGTCTGACGTATACTTCCTCTCCCCCTCTTTACTTCGTCAACTCCCCCTCTATCAGATCCACCGACACCAGCGTAGAAACCCCCTTCTCCTGCATCGTTATCCCATACAACCGATCCGCCGACGCCATCGTCCCCCTCCTGTGCGTAATCACAATAAACTGCGTATCCCGCGTCAGCTTATGCAAATACCTTGCAAACCGCCCCACATTCGAATCGTCCAACGCCGCCTCAATCTCATCCAGCAGACAAAACGGCGAAGGCTTCAGATTCTGAATCGCAAACAGCAGTGAAATCGCCGTCAGCGACTTTTCCCCACCGGAAAGCAAGACCATATTCTGCAGCTTCTTCCCCGGCGGCTGCGCAATAATGCGAATCCCGCACTCCAAAATATCCTCGCCTTCCACTAATTCTAACGTTCCCGTTCCGCCGCCGAATAATTCCTGAAACGCCTTATCAAACTCCCGCCGGATTTCGGCAAATTTCTCCGCAAACTGCTTTCGCATCCCGGTATCCAGTTCCGCAATAATATCCACCAAAGCCGCTTCCGCTTCGATCAAATCATCATGCTGCCCCTTCAAAAAGCCGTAACGCTCCGAAACCTCCCTAAACTCCTCAATCGCATTCACATTCACGTCCCCTAAGCCGCGGATTTCATCCTTAAGCTGCGAAACCATCTTTTTCAACGCCTGCAAATCATCGTAAGCGCTGTCCCAGAGCTCTTTTGCGGCGTGGAACGTCAGTTCATACTCCTCCCACATATAATTTGCCTGCCGCTCTTTCGCTTCCTCCAGCTTTTCCTTCTGCCCGTTCAAACGCATAAGTTCCTTGTCCAGGCTGTGCATACGCCCGGAAATTTCCTCGCGTCTTGCAAAAAATCCCTTCTGCCGTTCCGCCATTTCCTTATTTTCGGCAAGCTTTTCCGCCAAAACCTGCTCCAAACGCTGCGTTTCCCCTTCATAAGCAGACAGCTTCTTTCGGATCTCTTCGATTTCTCCTTTTTTTCGTTCGGCGTCTTCCTTCGCCGCCTTTACTTCCGCGGCAAGCTCCGTTACCTGCAAATCGGATTTTTGCAGTTCCGCGGCCACACGCGCAATATTTTCCCTGGCAAATTCCGCCCTCTGTCCCAGGTTTGCTTCTTCCATACGGGCTTCGGTCAGAGTTTTCAGGATATCCCCCTCCAGCTGCGCCTGCTCCTTTAACGTCTCCTGGACGTTCCGGCTCTCGTCTGCAATCTGCGCTTCCCGCATTCCGGCCGCATCCAGCTCCTGTTCCGCCTTCTCCTTTTCCTGCCTTAACCCTGCAATCTGTTTTTCCAGGCCCGCTCGCTGTGCCTGCAGCTCGTTCCATTCGTCCGCGCCTTCCTCTTTTCGGGCCAAAAGCCGTTCGACTTCTGATTTTGCCGTGTGTTCGGAAAGGTATTTTTGCTGCAGTTCTTCTTTGATGCCGTCCAAATCTTCCGCTAAGAGCGCCTGCGCCGTTAAAATTTCATCCCTGCGGGCATTCCCTGCATGTAAGCGTTCTTTGAGCTTTGCCACCTGCGCGGTCAAATCCTCAATTTCCCGGTTTCTGCCCAAAAGGCCGCTGCTGTTTTGAAACGCGCCGCCCGTCATCGATCCGCCCGGTCGCAGCGATTCCCCTTCTAAGGTGACAATCGACAGCGTGTAGCGGTATTTTCTGGCAAGGGCAATGGCGTTGTCAATCGTATCCACTACCACCACCCGTCCCAAAAGCTGCGCCAAAACGCCGTCATAGCGGCTGTCGTTTTGGACTAGGGTATGGGCAAGCCCGATTACGCCCGCTTCCTGCAGCGCTTCCGGGTATTTTATGCCGCCCCTGCCTTTTACGGAAGTCAGCGGCAGAAACGTCGCACGCCCAAAACGGTTTTGCTTTAAGTAAGCAATCATCCGCTTGGCGGTCTGCTCGTCCTTCGTGACAATATTCTGGATGCTGCCGCCGAGCGCCGTCTCGATTGCCGTTTCGTATTTCTGTTCCACCTTAATCAAATCAGACACCACGCCCAGAATACCCGGGTCTTTGTCTTTTTGTTCCATTACGCGGCGGATACTGTTTCCGTAACCGTCGTAGCGTTCGGCAATATTGCGCAGCGATTCCAGGCGGGACGCGGCCTTGTGGTATCCGGCCGTCTGTTCTGACAGCAGGCGGTTTATTTCGGAAAGCTTTTTGTCCCATTCAGCCTGCCTGTCCGATAACTGCCGCTCCTGCTGTTTCAGCCCCTCAATCAGGCCCTGTATTTCTTCTAGCTGATGTTGTTTCTCTTCCAGCAGAACAAACAACTCGGATTCTTCGCTTTTTCGCTCCAGCAGGCGTTTGTTTAGCTGGGCTTTCCTGATATTGGCCTGTTCCGTCAGGGTATCGAACTTCTGCTGCTTTGCCTGCAGTTCGGCTTTCTGGTTTAATATACCCAAAAGCTCCGCCTGGCCCTGTTCTATGCTTTCATTTACGCTTTTTTGGGACGCCTGCAAAGATTCCAGCCTGTGCTCCGCCTCTTTGCGCCGCGCCGTGATATGTAAAAGCTGTCCGGCAAGCGACGCTTCCTCTGCTTCATACGCTTTTTTCTGCGCTTCCTTTTCGGACTTGTCCGCGTCAAGTTCGGCTGCGCGGGCCTTAAAATGCGCGTCCGACTGCTCTGCCGCCTTTACCTGCTCAAACAGGACATTCCTGTCGCCTTCGAGCCTGCTTTTGGTAATCACGGCCTGGTTTAGCTGCTCCCGTACCGCTTCAATCTGCGTTTCCGCCTCTTCTAACGCGGCTTCTATCGTTTCGTACTGCTTTTTGATCCCATCGTGTTCCGCCGACGTTTCCTTCAGCTGCGCGTCCGCAATCCGGCAGTTTTCTTCCGTCTCCTTTAACTGCGTGTCAATCTGCCCGATTTCAAGCAAAAACGTATTGACGTCGTAGCGTTTGAGTTCTTCCTTTTTCTTAAGATAGATCTTTGCTTTTTCGGACTGCCGCTCCAGGGGGCCCATCTGGCGCTCGAGTTCGCTTATAATATCGTTGATGCGCACCAGGTTGTCCCGTTCCGTTTCCAGCTTCTTCTGCGCAGTCGCCTTCCTGCGTTTGAATTTGACAATGCCCGCCGCCTCGTCGAACAGTTCCCGGCGTTCTTCGGGGCGCCCGTTTAAGATTTTTTCAATCTGGCCCTGGCCGATAATGGAATAGCCTTCCTTGCCGATCCCGGTGTCGTAAAACAGTTCGTGGACGTCCTTTAAACGGCATGCGCTTCCGTTTAAAAGGTACTCGCTTTCGCCGGAACGATACACCCGCCTTGCAACGGTCACTTCCTCATAGTCAATGTCTAAGACATGATCCGAATTGTCCATTGTAATTGCCACATAAGCGTAACTTAGGGGCTTTCGGTTTTCGGTTCCGGAAAAAATAACGTCCTGCATACTCGAACCGCGCAGCTGCTTGGCGCTCTGTTCCCCCAATACCCAGCGCACGGCGTCCGATACGTTGCTCTTGCCGCTGCCGTTTGGGCCTACAATCCCGGTTATCCCGTTGTGGAAATCCAAAACGATTTTGTTTGCAAAGGATTTAAACCCGTGCATCTCAATACATTTTAGGTACATGATCCCCCCTGCCCGGGTACCAGTTCTTTCAGCCTTTCAGAATCCAGTTTTAAAAGCGCCTGGTACGCAGCTTCCTGCTCCGCAGATTTTTTGGTGTGGCCAGAGCCTATCCCAATCACTTCCCCTGCAATCCTTGCTTCCACGGTAAAACTCTTGTCGTGATCCGGCCCTGCTTCTTTTAGCACGTTATACTTTAAATTCCCGTTATAATCACTCTGGACAAGCTCCTGTAAGATAGTCTTGCTATCATAAAAGAGCTTTTTGTGTTCAATATCCGTCAGCACATATTTCAGGATAAACTCTTTTGCATTAGTAAGACCACCATCTAAAAAAATTGCGCCTATCAGGGCTTCTAAAGCGTCCGATAAAATCGATTTACGCTTCCGCCCGCCTGTCCTGTCTTCTCCCCTGCCAAGCAGCATAAATTTCCCCAAATTAATCTGCGGCGCGCAGGCCGCTAACGTCGGCTCACAAACCAAACTTGCGCGGAACTTCGTCAAATCCCCCTCCGAAAGTTCCGGATAGTGCAAAAACAGAAATTCGCTGGTTACCACCTCGAGCACCGCGTCCCCCAAAAACTCCAGCCGTTCATTGTCCAGATGCTTTTTGATATGTTTTTCATTGGCATAAGAACTGTGCGTTAAGGCCTGCTTTAGTATCTGCGGATCTTGAAACTGATATCCGATAATTTCCTGAAATTCTTCCTGTTTGTTCATAATCATTCCTCCTCTTGTTTTGAATATCACTGCGCGCGCATAAAAAGTTTGCCCTGCCAAATACTTTTGCGCTTCACAGCAACACGGTCTTTCCATATGAAATAAAAAATAGACAAAGCCCTCCGTCGGGCCTTATCTATTTTTTCATTATGGGGATTGTCAGTTCAAAGCCGCCCGTATCCGTTCGGCTGCGTCTGCAACCGTTACGATTTTTTCGGCTTCTTCATTTGGAATTTCAATGTCAAATTCTTCTTCGATCCCCATGATAATCTGGAATACGTCCAGAGAATCCGCTCCAAGGTCGTCTACAAACGTAGTTTCCAGCGTAATCTCATCCGCGTCCACATTCAGCACCTCTGCAATAATCTGTTTTAGTTTTTCAAGTTCCATAACATGCTTCCTTTCTACTCATCCCCTCCGGTCGAGTCCGTAATATTCTTTTTTATTTTACCATTGATGTCCTGCTCTTTAAAAGCTACGCACTGGATAATGGAATTTTTTACTTCACTGGCCTTTGAACTGCCGTGCGTTTTGACAACCAGGCCGTTTAATCCCAGCAGCGGCGCGCCTCCGTAAGCTGACGCATCAAATGATTTCAAGGTTTTCTTCAACGCCGGCTTGATAAGCAGCGCGCCGATCTTACTGCGCAGGTTACTCGTCATGCCTTTTTTTACGACGCTTAAAAACGTACTGCCGACGCCTTCATACAGCTTTAAAATGACGTTTCCGGTAAATGCCTCGCACACAATTACATCCGCGGCTCCGTGAGGAATTTCCCTCGCTTCTATGCTGCCGGTAAAATGTATGCCCTTACACTCCTTTAACAGCGGAAACGTTTCCTTTACCAGGGCGTTGCCTTTCTCCTCTTCCGCCCCGATATTGACAATTGCAACTTTAGGATTTTTAATCCCTATAACGTGTTCCATATAAACGGAACCCATCTTGGCGAACTGCACCAGATGCGACGGCCTTGCGTCTACATTTGCGCCGCAGTCGATTAACAGGGATACGCCTTGCTCCGTCGGAATCAAGGGAGCCAGAGGAGGGCGTTCTATGCCTTTGATCCTGCCGACGATAACCTGCCCGCCTACCAGGATTGCGCCGGAACTGCCTGCGGAAACAAACGCGTCCGCTTCCTTTTGTTTCACCATATTCAGCCCTATGACGATTGATGACTTCTTTTTCTTGCGGATTGCCAGTACCGGGGGTTCTGCCGTTTCAATCACTTCTTCCGCATGGATCACGGTAATCTGTCCGGAAGGATAATTGCATTTGCCCAACTCATGTTCTATCGCATCCTTTTGGCCGACCAAAAAAACATGAATGTCTTTTCGCTCTTTTACGGCTTCCACGGCGCCTTTTACAATCTCCTGCGGCGCGTTGTCGCCTCCCATAGCGTCTACGGCTATTTTGATCGTATCCTGCATAATATGTCCTCCTTGTATGCCTGTAACCGCCCTGAACCGTCGGGCTTATTTAGAAATATACTATAAGTCTTTGGAGAAATCAAGCATTTTGGGACTGTGAAGCATATTTAATAATTCCCCAAAATCCGAAGGTTTACCGTCACGCCCCAAAGAGCCTGCAAGGCGTTCTGCACCGCCCCGTCTGCCAAGTTTCCGTCTATATCGATAAAAAACCGGTATTCCCACGTCCTGCCCTGTATGGGCCTTGATTCTATTTTGTTCATATTTAAATTATTGTAAATCAGATGAGAAAGCGTGTGGTACAAAGAACCGCTTACATGCGGAATTTCAAAACAGACGCTTATTTTTTTCGCATCCTTACGGAACACCTTTTGTTTTGCAACAACGATAAACCGGGTCGAATTGGAAGAATGATTCTGGATTCCCTCCGCAAGTATATTCAGCCCGTAAATCTCCGCCGTTATTTTTCCTGCAATCGCAGCCTGGGTCCTTTTTCCCTCTTTTTGCACCTTCATGGCGGAAACCGCCGTATTCTCTGCACTGTGCTTTTCCCAGCCCGTATGTGCGTCCAGATACTTTGAACACTGCATCAGCGCCTGAGGATGCGAGTATACATCCGTAATATCGGAAAGTTTTGCGCCCGGAACCCCCATCAGGCAATGATTGGCGCGTATAATCTGTTCCCCGATAATACAGTTGTCATATTCCGCCAGCAAATCAAAATTTTCCGATACAATCCCGGTAGACGAATTTTCAATCGGAAGCACCGCGCAGGCGGCTTCTCCTCCGGCAATCGCTTCCATGGCGTCCCTCCAGGTCTCCACATGATAACTCTTTGTGTCCTTCCCGAAAAACGCAAGCAAGGCCTGCTGGCTATATGCGCCGTCTACTCCCTGAAATATAATTTTCCCGTTTCCAAACTCAAAGCGTTCCGTCTGCGTAAAGCCAAACATCTTCTTCTCCGTCAAATGACGGATGTTTACTTCTTCTCTGGTAAGCTGCATGCGCTTTTGGTACAGCTGGGCAATCTGTCCGTCAATTTCTATCATTTCCTTCCGGATCTCCGGCAATCCTCTCATCGTTTCCTTCATCTCCCTGCGTTTCCTTTTGTCCCTATCATATAACAATCCTCCTAAAACCGCAAGCGGCAACAAAAAGATACCCTTGCAACTTCCCTGCGGAAAAGTTATAATAATCTTATCAGAAAATGTCAAAACAGGAGGCACCCATACATGAAAAAAGTACTACGTATCCTAATACCGTTAATCCTCATTGCAGGAATTGCCGGCGGCGCGGCATATTACAAATATTCCACCCGCACGCGCTGGAACGATTCCTTTGTCAACGGCAATACGGCCGGCAACCTGTACAACAACGGCCTGTTCTGCGAACACAACGGCACCATTTATTTCAGCAACCCAAATGATAACCACTACCTCTATTCCATGAACACAAACGGCGGCGATTTGAAAAAACTGTATGACGATATCGCATCTTTTATCAATGCGGACGACCACTACATATACTACGTCCGGAACAATGTCGGCGCAGATACGAAATTTTCCTTTTTGCATGTCAACACAAACAGCCTTTGCCGCTATGACCTGCGGACAGGAAAGGTTATGGTATTAGATACGGAACCCTGTATTTATGCGTCTTTGATCGGAAATTATATTTATTATATCCGCTACAGCACAGAAACCGCATCCAACCTCTACCGCGTAAAAATTGACGGCACCGAACAGGAACAAGTGGATACAAACCCGTATTTCACCTGTTCCGCAAACGGCCAGTACCTCTATTACAACGGGATTGAAAGCGATCACAACATTTACCAGTACGACACGACGACAGCCATCTCCCAGGCTATCTGCCTGGGCAATTTCTGGATGCCGTCTGCGGATAACGACAATATTTATTTTCTGGACTGCGAACGGAACTATTCTTTGATCAAACTGGCGCGTTCTGCGGCTCCGGTCCAGCTTGTCGATGATCGGATTGAGTATTATAACGTATCCGGAGACACTATTTATTTTCAGAGGAACAATCTCGAAGAAGATGCCGCCCTTTGCAGCGTCAATACCGACGGCAGCAATTACCGTGTCATTATGGAAGGCAATTTTACAAATATTAACGTAACGTCGCAGAATTTGTATTTCAGCAAAGTAGGCGCGGAAGACGTTATTTACCAGACGCCGTTAAACGGCAATGGGTCTGTTTCTGTATTTACGCCTTAATAAAAACATTGCCTGCAAAATTCTTTCCGTCAAAAGGGCAGGGGTGCGGCGTCCGCCCCCTGCCCTTTGGCTGGCATTCTAAGGATATTCCTTATCCTTCCAATACCACCATTTCAATTTTTCTGCATCATGCTCTTCATGTTCCGCATAATAAACTGCGCAGCGGTACACATACAGTACGCATCTGTCTTCTACAAATCCCTTTTTCAGGCAGTCCAGATGATACAGTTCTTCCGGATCCTTTCCCTTCAAGTCCGCGATACAGCGAATTCCAATGTTATTCAAATGCTTCTGCATATTCGCCCCAATACCCGGTATTTTCCTTAAATCGCAGTCAGGATCCGGATTGGTTTCCTTATTTACAGATTTCTTTTCCATCTTATTTTCTCCATCGCCCTTACCTCTGCGACAACTCCTGCGTCACGTCCTCCCAGGTAATTCCCTTATCTGCCATTAACACCATCAGATGATACAGATAATCCGAAATTTCATACTTAATCTCCTCCGGGTTCGGGTTCTTCGCGGCAATAATCGTCTCCGCGTTCTCCTCCCCAAGCTTCTTTAAGATCTTGTCAATGCCCTTTTCAAACAGGTACGTCGTATACGAGCCTTCCTTCGGGTTCGCCTTGCGGTCCATGATAATCGCGTAAACCTCTTCAAACACCTTCTGGGGATTTTTTTCCACATATTCCTTCTTTACAATCGGGTTAAAAAAGCAGCTTGGGCTGCCGGTATGGCA
>CAJTLD010000105.1:8821-9032 GCA_910577065.1 uncultured Lachnospiraceae bacterium
CGTATCGTAATCGCAGTCCGCCGTTAAGGACTTCACGTACTGGATATGCCCGGAGGTTTCCCCCTTCATCCAGAGTTCCCCGCGGCTTCTGCTGTAATACGTCATCTTGCCGAGGCTTATCGTCTTTTCAAACGCCTCTTCGTTCATGTAAGCCAGCATCAGAACCTCGTCCGTCCGGTAATCCTGCACAATCACCGGCACCATGCCGTCC
>CAJTLD010000106.1 GCA_910577065.1 uncultured Lachnospiraceae bacterium
TAATTCTTTAAAATCTGGATCAAACGGTTAATATCAATCGGCTTTGCAATATGCTCGTTCATCCCGCATTCCAGGCAGCGCTGGACATCTTCGGAAAATGCGTCTGCCGTCATGGCAATAATAGGAAGAGCTACATCATCCCGTTCCAATGCACGGATTGCTTTTGCCGCGTCGTATCCATTTAATACCGGCATCCGGATATCCATCAGAATAACGTTATAATATCCCGGTTTGGACTCTTTAAATTTATCCAGGCAAATCTGCCCGTTTTGCGCCCAATCCACTTCAAAACCAACGGATGTCAGGATTTCATTGGCGATTTCCCAGTTCAAGTCATTGTCTTCCGCCAGCAAGATACGCTGTCCGGCAAACTCTAATTCCCCTGCCTCTTCTTTCTGGCCTGGCTTTTCTTCGTTTAACATATAGGGGCTCAGCCCTAAAAACAGGTTGGATTTAAACAGCGGCTTTGAGATAAACCCGCTTACGCCGGCTGCTTTTGCATCCTCTTCAATGTCGCTCCAGTCATACGCGGATATAATCAAAATCGGGACATTGTCGCCAAGCTGCACCCTCAACTTATGCGCCGTTTCAAGGCCGTTCATCCCTGGCATTTTCCAGTCAAGCAATACAATCTGATAACCTTCGCCTGCATTGTGGCGCTTCTCCACCATATGGACCGCCTCTTCCCCGCTCAGCGTCCACTCCGCCTCAATGCCGATTTCCTTTAAGGAAGAAACGGCGCTCCTGCACAATTCTTCGTCATCATCCACAACCAGCATACGCCACGCAGGCAAAAGCATATCGTCTACCTGCACCGTCGCTTTTTCCAAATCCACCGTCACATGAAATTCACTGCCTTTGCCAGGCGCGCTTTTCACCTCAATGGTTCCCTTCATAGCGTCCACAACCGCTTTTGCAATGGCCATCCCCAGCCCGCTGCCCTCGGTCTTATGCACCATAGATTTTTCTTCCCTGGTAAATTTATCAAAAATATCCCTCTGAAATTCCGGCTTCATGCCAATCCCCGTATCCTTAACGCGGAAATGGCACCTGACGTATTTTTCTCCTAACGGAGAATTTTCCTGTTCCAGATAAAGGCTCACTTTGCCGTTTTCCGGCGTAAATTTTATAGCGTTTGACAACAGGTTTAAAAGCACCTGGTTAATGCGGACACTGTCGCAATAAACCTCCTCAGCCTGGATATTCTGGATAAAAATATTAAAATCCTGATTTTTGGCCTTGATTTGGGGCTGTGCAATGTTTACAATGCCGTCCATCGTTTCACGGAGTGAAATCTGGTACATATTCAATGTCATTTTACCGCTCTCGATTTTGGACATATCCAATACATCATTGATAAGTCCCAGCAAATGCCTGCTGGAAAGCGAAATTTTGGCCAGGCAGTCCGTTACCCTTGCCGTATCGTCAATATTGGCCTGCGCAATCGCAGTCATACCCACTATCCCGTTCATTGGCGTACGGATATCATGGCTCATACTTGAGAGAAATTCACTTTTTGCACGGTTGGCCCGATCCGCTTCCCGTTTGGCCTTTCCAAGTTCCCGCAGCTGCTCCTGGGACATCCGGAAATACAGCACAAATACAATAAAAATGCCAAATAGAATAATACCTCCCGCCAAAAGCATCATATGCTGCCGCTGTTCCCCAAGTTCAAGAACCGCCCGATCCAAGGTCCCATACGGCATAGCGGACAAAAGATACCACTTGGAGTGTTCCATCTGCGCACAGTAAATATACTGGTGGCTGCCATCCACCATGACGCAGTCATTATAAATCTGGCCGGCATCCATCGCCGCTTCCAGTTCTTTTATATACTGTTCCGGCGTTTTTCCCTTGTGTTCTTCGTATGCTTCCCGTATCCGTTCAAAATAACTCTCCCGAAACGCCTCGCCGCTGCGGATAATAAATGTCCCATCCTCACTGATTATATGCGACATAAGAACGGAATCCTCTTCGTCCAGCGCCAGGGCTTGTTCCATGGAGTCCATTGTCACCCCGATCACCAGGGCATCGCTCACGCGATCTCCTTCCATCGGATATTCCACGCGTACCACCAGCAAAAACAGTTTTTCCCCATTTTTGCTGTATGCGCTGCTGACCCAGACGTCTGACGTTCCGATTAAATCAGGAAATTCATCATGGTTATTTATTTCAATCCCCTCTCCGAACACAACGTCTTCGGCCCCGTCCTCCGTATAAAGCCCAACAAATTTGAAATTGCGGACTCGGGCGGAAAGCGAAAGTTCTTCCCTGATTGCTTCCCTTTTTGTAAAATCCTCTTCTGTAATGCGCATTACAACTCCTTCTACCTGTGAGAGCTGCATATCAATGAGCGCTTCAAATTTTTTCTGAAGCTGTCGGTTCATCTCCGACATAAATGTTTCACTTACCGCATTAATTGTTTCTTCACTTTTTCCGCTCATCACATTGCCAAGCCACCAAAAGACAAGTATACCCAAAATACTCAAACAAATAACACTGGTAACTAAAAAGCGAGTTGTCTTATTCTTCATCGTACTTTAACCTTTCCTTTTTACAAAATCTCTCCCCCGCCCCTGTCACTTCCCGGCAATCGTAAACTGATCCTCCAGCAAAACCCAGTTTGCACGGAACAGACGCATAATCTGCCAGTAACCGGCGCCATTTAATCCATATTCACTGATTAAATCGAATTTTGCCTGCATGCTCCTGACATCTTCAAACCAGACTTCATGCCGGACGCCCGCCTCCTCGTAATGAAAATACGGAGCCATAGAACGTTCATCAAAGAAAATCTCCGCTCCCTGCGCGACGGCAATCCGGACTGCTTCTACATTCCCAATGGTTCTGGCCTTTGTTACGCCTTGTTCAAACGGGAGCGGCCAGTCGTATCCGTAATTGGGAATCCCCAAACGGATTTTTTCCCTTGGGATTTCTGTAACAGCATAGTCCAAAACTTTCCTGACCTGAAAAATAGGAGCCACTGCCATTGGCGGGCCATAGGTATAACCCCATTCATAGGTCATCAGCAGCACGTAGTCCGCAGCTTCCCCCAGCCCTTTATAATCTTTTCCTTCATATAAAAGCCCTTTTTGATCTGCCGACTGTTTGGGCGCTAAAGCAACGGAAACCTGCCTTCCTATCCGGCGCATTGCATCCGCTACCCTCCCTACAAATGCGGTAAATGCATCCCTGTCTTCTGACAAGATATACTCAAAATCAATATCCACTCCGGCATAGCCCTTTTGGACCACGGTCTGCGTAAGTCCGTCTATTAAATTTTCCAAAGCTTCTTTTGACTGCACGACGCTGTGGATCAGATAGTTATTAAACTGTCCGTCCTCCCCAAACGGCGTCAGAGTCAAAATCGGCAGCGTCCCAAACGCTTCTGCCTGTTCAATCAGGAAAGTATCGTCCAATGCCGGAGGAATCAGCTCTCCTTCCGGCGTAAATCCATAAGAAAATACAGACAGTTCCGTTAAGTACGGCAGGGTCTGGGCAAGAACCCAATCGCTGATATACGGATACGCATAACCGTTTATCCTAACTTCACGGCCGGATTTTGCTTTCTTTTCCGCAGGAATTAAAAGCGCCTGCCCGACTGCCAGCGCATCCGGTTCTTTTAGCTGGTTGATAAAAATAATATCCTCTGCCGCCACAGTATACGCTTTGGCAATTCCGTATACGGTATCGCCGGCTTTTACAACATAAATTTCCATTGTTTTTTCCAGACTTTCTTTTTGTTACTATATGCTGTCTGCTAATCCATTGCATCTTCCAGAACCGAAAAAAAACTGTCTGTCATAATACTCCCGTCCGTTATTAACGTAATGTCATCCCATACTTTTTCATTCAGTCCCGAAGAAAGTCCCAAAACAAACGCTTCGTATACGTCGTCAAACGCCGCTTTTTCCCTTGCGGCCACAATTTTAGATTTATTTGCATCCGTCAGTTCTTCATTAAATTTGTTGATGCACTTGATAAAATAATATCCGCCCTCCACGGCAATACAGCCTGAAATCTCGTCATTATTTAATTCAAATGCCGCTTCTTCTGCCTCTTTGGGCAATTCTCCCCTGCCAAACGTAATTTCAATTTCCGGCTTTTGATTGTAATTGCTGGCTACCGCGGCGAAATCTTCCCCTGCGTTCAGCTTTGCAGCCACTGCGTCCGCCTCGTCTTTGCCCTTTACAAAAATCTGCATCGCTTCCATAATCCGGGCTTCGTCATCGCTGACCTCGTCGTCCACGCCCGCTGTAAGGGATTCATAAACCTTGTTGGCAAGCGCGTATTTCTCATACATTGCAGCAATACCGGTTTCGGATGCGCCTGTAAATTCCAATTCTTCTTCATTCAGGGATTTATAGTACTCTGCCGCCGCCGTCTTTGTGGCCTGCAGTTCATCCTCTGTCAGGGAAATATCCCTCTCCTGCGCCAGCAAATCCATACAGACAATTTTTGTCATCTCGGAAAGCGCGATATCCTTAACGTATTTTTTTAATTTATCCGTCAAAAATCCCTGTTTCCACAAATCTATCCCATAGATTTTCCCATAGATATTCTGGTAATTGGCCAGATATACTTTTGCGTCCGTCAATTTGCAGGAAGCGCTGCCAATCCGAAACACGTCCTGGCTGCCAAGCCCGCTAGTAATTATGACCTGCCTGCCGCCAATATTGCAGCCGCTAAACAGGAGTACGGCCGCAAGCGCGCCAACCAGAGTTTTTTTCTTGTTTTTTTTCATAAGTGTCTTCCTCGTAGGCGCTTCTGCCCAAATATTTATCCTTCCACTACCAGGTACCGTCCGCCTGAAAGCGCGAACACCTCGCTTGATTCCTCAATTTCTGAATCGCTCATACCGGCGATATCCATCCCGGTTTCTTCAAAAAGTTCTTTTACCTCCTCCAAATTCCTGCATACAACTGCCATGCAGTCTTCTAAAAATGCTTCTGCCTCTTCAAAATTTGACGCCACCGTTTCACGGAACAGCTGCGACTGCTTCTTCAAAAAAACCTCCAGGCATTCATCATCGTATGTTCCCATAAATATTCCCTTTCGTTTTATTTGTATCGTAGGGCGGTTCCGCAAATATTCCAGGACATGAACGGGGTATATTTAGAATCCCTTAATCCCTGCACACGCTCCCTGCGGCATACCCTGCCCTCTGACCGACGGATCTTTGCCAGCCGTGTCTGCTGTAGTACTGATTATTATATTATGAACCGGCATAAACAGCGATGCCAAGCTTTTTCAATTCCTGATAAACCCTCGACACAGGAAGCCCCACAACATTATTGTAATCTCCGCGTATTTCCCGGATAAAAACCGCGCACCTGCCCTGGATCCCGTATCCGCCCGCTTTGTCTAAAGGTTCCCCGGTATTTATGTACCACTGCAGTTCCGCTTCATCCATCGGATACATCGCCACTTCCGTTTCTTCAAAAAAACTGTGCGGCGTGCACACGCCGTCCTCACAGCAAAGGATTGTAACGCCGGTATATACCATATGGCGCCGGCCCTGCAGCATGGAAAGCATGCGGCAGGCATCCTCCCTGTCCTTTGGCTTGCCAAGGATATGCCCCTCATAGGATACCACCGTATCCGCCCCAATAATTACATGCGGCTCTTCAGCCAGTTCCTGTTTGAGATTTAAGGATACGTCCTTTGCCTTCTGGCAGGATAAATCCATGACAACATCCGACGGTTTTGTAAAACGTATCTTTTCTTCGCCTCCGGCCGTAAAAATTTCAAATTCCAGGCCGATTTGCCTTAATAATTCTTTTCTCCGCGGAGACGCGGATGCCAATATTACTTTCATCTCTGCTCCTTTGTAATAAACTTCCTGTTCCTATTGTACCGCACGCCTGCCATTTACGCAAGCCTTGACCTAATGAAAAACGTATGGTAAAGTTTTGGGAAAAATACAGAAAGGCATCGGTTATGAACGAAAAAAAGAACCCCCCCAATCCCCTTGCAAAAGAAAAAACAGGAAGCCTCCTATGGAAATTCGCCCTTCCCAGCATTATCGCCATGCTGGTAAGTTCTCTATATAATATTGTAGATCAGTTTTTCATCGGCAGAAGCGTAGGGGAACTTGGCAACGCAGCAACCAATATTTCCTTCCCTCTGTCCATTTCCTGCGTAGCTACCGCCCTGCTTTTTGGGATCGGTGGAGCGTCTGCCTTTAATATTTCTTCCGGCAAAGGCAGCGAACAAAAGGATGAACAGGAAAAAGCCGTCTTTTACCTTGGAAATGCCGCCGCCCTGCTTTTCGGCTGCGGCGTCATTTTATGCCTGCTCACCCAGTTTGGCCTGGAACCTATGCTGCGTTTTTTTGGTTCCCCGGACGATGTGCTGCCGTATGCAAAAACATATACCCGTATCGTTTCTTTTGGCTTTCCTTTTTTTATCTTTGCCACAGGAGGCGGGCACCTAATCCGGGCCGACGGCAGGCCGAAATATACCATGCTCTGCAACCTGGCCGGAGCCGTTGTCAACACCGTTTTAGACGCCCTGTTCGTATTTGTTTTCCACTGGGGAATGGCCGGCGCCGCCTTGGCTACCGTAATCGGACAAGCTGTTTCTGGCTGCATGGCCATATGGCTTTTGGCGCGCTGCCAGACCGTCACGCTCAAAAAAGAACATTTCCTCTTAAAAAAAGCATACGTCCTGCGTATCGCTTCCCTTGGAACGGCTCCATGCATCAACCAGCTTGCCATGATGATCCTGCAAATCGTCATGAACCAGTCTCTCAGGCACTACGGCCCGCAATCCGTTTACGGGGAAGCAGTCCCCCTTGCCTGCGTCGGAATTATTACCAAAGTAAACCAAGTATTTCTGTCGTTTATCATCGGGATCTCACAGGGCTTACAGCCGATCGTCAGTTATAATTACGGCGCCGGCAAGTACCGCCGGGCTAAAGAAAGCTACCTGAAAGCCTGCGTTTGCGGATTTGTGATTTCAGCGGCGGCGTTTTTGCTGTTCCAGATTGCCCCGCGGCAGATAATCTCTATTTTCGGGGACGGTTCCGATAACTACTACCGGTTTGCTACAAATTATTTCCGGATTTTTTTGTTTTTTACGTTTCTTAACTTTTCCCAGAAGATTACTTCTAACTTTTTTACGGCAATCGGCAAACCCCGGGGCGGTATTTTCCTTTCCCTGACCCAGCAAATTCTCTTTTTACTGCCCCTGATCGTCATCCTGCCCCTTTTTGCAGGAATTGACGGGCCAGCCGCAGACTTAGCTTCCGCCGCTGTAGCGGTATGGATGGCGGCGCGTGAACTGAAACGGCCCGAATACCATTCGGCTTAGGCGTCCAGATAATGATACTGTTTTCTCTTGAATACGATAAAAAACGCAGAAACAAGAACCGCTAAAACCTCTGCTGCCATAACCGCCCACCAGATGCCGTCCACTCCAAACAAAACCGGAAGGAACAGCACGGCCGTCGTCTGAAAAACAAGCGATCGCAAAAAAGAAATTGCCGCCGATACGGCGCCGTTATTCAGCGCGGTAAAAAAAGACGATGCAAAAATATTTAACCCGTACAGAGTAAAAGCAAATGCATAAATCACCAGCGCCTGCCTTGTCAAATCAAACAACTGCGCATCATATCCCACAAACACGCGGGCAAGAGGAGACGCCAGGGCCCACGCCAAAAACAGCATCGCAATTCCGCTTCCAATCATAACAAAAATACTTTTTACAAGCATGTTTTTCAATTCCCCGTAATTTCCGGCGCCATAATGATAACTGATAATAGGAGCCGTTCCGATAGCATAGCCCAGAAAAACCGCCGCAAAAATCATATACATAACGACGCCATAGGCAGCCACGCCGTTTTCCCCCGCATATTTTAAAAGCTGGAAATTATACAATATGCCGACTATAGACGCCGAAATATTTGCCATTAATTCCGAAGAGCCGTTTGCGCATGCTTTTAAAAGCGGCGCCATTTCCAGCTTTGTTTTCCTGAACGAAAGCAGGCTGTTGTTCCTGCGTAGAAAATAAAACAGGGGCAGTATGCCTCCTACACACTGGCCAATCACAGAAGCCCATGCCGCGCCCGCCACTCCCCACCGGAATACAGCGATAAACAGCGCGTCTAACACAATATTCGTAACGCCTGCTGCCAGCGTTACAAAAAAACCAAGCTGCGGCCGCTGTGCCGTAACAAAAAAACTTTGAAACAGATATTGGAGCATATACGCCGTATTAAAGACGCACAAAATCCTGCCATATGCGACGCAATCCCCAAGCATCGCATCGGTCGCCCCCAACATAATACTAATCGGACGCATAAAAAGAAATCCTGCCACTGACAATACCACGCCGATCATAAGCGTCAGATAAACCATCATTGTAAAATAACGATTGGCTTTTTCCTGCGCTCCTTCTCCCAATGTTTTCCCAACCAGGGCGCTTCCGCCCGTACCAATCATAAATCCAAAGCAGCCGGTAATCATAAGAAACGGCATAATGAGGTTTACAGCTGCAAACGCCGTCTTTCCAACTTCATTCGACACAAAATACCCGTCTGCAATCACATACAGCGACGTACAAATCATCATAGCAATCGTCGGCAGGCAGAAACGGAACAGTTTTTTATACGTAAAATGTTCTGATAATTGTATATTCATTTTATCTTCCTTTCCAAATGTTTATGAAATGTCTATGTTTTCATCTTTTCTTTCAGCAATCCCGTAAGCTTCCGAAACAGGGACAAAAACAATTCCCGTTCTTGCGGCGGCAAGCCTTTGAAGGCCATTTGTTCCATTCCAATCACCCGGTCAACCGTTTTTTCACAAAGCTGCGTTCCTTGACTGGTCAGGGAAATTTTCTTACTCCGGCGATCTGCCCCGTGCGCCAGTGTAATCAATCCGTCCGCTTCCATCTTTTTTAAAGCGGAATTTACAGTCTGCTTCGGCTCATGCAGGCAGGCGCACACGTCGCTCTGCACAGGCTCGCCTTCTTTTGTCCGAAGCGTATACAAAATCCAAAAACTGCATTCTGACAGCCCCCGG
>CAJTLD010000107.1 GCA_910577065.1 uncultured Lachnospiraceae bacterium
TTCAGACCGCCTTGAAAGGGGTCAATTCGGAGATTCGGAATACCTAATTCCAACTGCGGGATGTGGAGAAGCTGCTGAAACTTGACCCCGGCAATATGGAGCTGCTGGCTCAGCGGCACCGGCTTCTGGGGCAGGCGGTCTCGGAGACCAAAGAGAAGCTGGAAACTTTGAAGACGGCGGCGGAGCAGGCGAATGACGCGCTGGCAAGGGGCGAGATTTCCCAGAGCCAGTATGATGCCCTGCAGAGGGAGATCATCGAGACGGAGCGCAACCTGCGTGATCTGGAGCAGCAGGCGAACCAGTCGGCTACGGCGGTGCAAAAAATAGCGGTTTCGGGGGAGAAGCTGCAGGCGCTGGGGGACAATATTTCTTCTGTGGGAAAGAAGTTCCTGCCGGTTACGGGGCTTGGGACGGTGGCAGTGAAGACGGCTGATTTTGATTCTGCCATGAGCCAGGTGGCGGCGGTCTCCGGTGCTATGGGAGACGATTTGGAGGCTTTGAATGATGGAGTTCTTATTTTTCGATTGTGCCGGAAAAGACGCTCATTATTTTTGACGAGGTACAAGACTGCCCCAAGGTTATCAACTCCATGAAGTATTTCTGTGAGACTGCTCCGCCGCCTGGCTCAGCTGGCTCCTACGACCTTCGGAGAAGGCAATCGTTTGTTCACCGAGTTCAAAGGCGCACTGACTGAGAATTTTGTGCTGCAGACCTTAATCACGCAGTTTGAAGTGGTTCCCCGGTACTGGAGCCGGAATAATCCGCCCTATGAGGTGGATTTCCTTATCCAGCGGGAGAATGATATTTTCCCTATAGAGGTCAAGTCCGAGACCAACGTCACCAGCAAGAGTTTAAAGAAATTCAAGGAGCTGTTCTCGAATCAAGTCAAGCTCCGTGTACGGTTCTCCCTAGACAATTTGAAGTTGGACGATGATGTGCTGAACATTCCGCTGTTTATGGCTGACCAGACGGATCGGCTGATTGGGCTGGCATTGGAACAATGACAAGTTGACACACATAATTAACGCCACAAAGAATCGTAGATATCCAATGCCCGGAAATCCAGCTCCCGTTGCTACAGCCTTCCACTGGCTGCGTTCTTCAAATTTTGTCAGATAAGATGGTTTGTAAGCTTGTGGTTCATTGGTTTGCTGTATCGGGAAATCTGGGATTTTTAGGGAGGTATTTCCATATTTTTTAAGCGTACTATCTGGGAAATTTGAGAGAACGCAAAAAAGAATGGTTTAAATGTATAGTTGTGGTTTATGAAATAGGTGATTTTGTGATAGAAATAAACCGTAGCAGCACATAATTTTCTGTGCTGCTGCGGTTTGTTGGGTAATAGATGTATTTGTTTTAGTTATAAATGATGGTAGGGATTTTATTTATGTAACTGGAAAAATGGATGGAAACGTATGTTATTTATGTGGACATTTTGCGTATGTAACAGTAGCAACATATTCTTGATTAATTACTTTTTTACATTTAGTACATACGTCTGCTGAATAAACCGTATATGTGCATCCGCCGTCACTGTGGGTAGAGTGCCTGTAAAGATTTCCATGTTTATATGTATGAAAACAGAGACCTTTTGTTTCTATTTTTGAAGTATCAGGATTTTGAAAAGTTGCGCCGTCTTCTGTAACAAAGAAACAATCGCAGTCTGCAAAATAATTTTCATTGAAATCGGTAAAGGCATCAGTTTCGGTTTCAAGGGCAAACATATACATATCTGTGCTGTTTGCCAAATCAGAATCATATTGTTCTACCTGAAGTGGCTCATACGCCGCTACAGGTAAAGTACTGCAACATACAATTATTGCGGCACAGAATGTGGAAATAAAACGTTTCATTTTTCTTGGATATTTAATCATGGTAATCCTCTCTTTCATTATTTTATTACTATTGCTTCCAAAGGAATTGCTGCATTTTGTAATGGGAGTGGGAGTAATGTTTAACAGTAAATTTCCGTATAATGTTCTTTGTTCTTTTGAGTAGCCATGCAAGACATGTTCGTCACAGGCCAGTTCGCTTACTTTGTTTATTTCATAAAACAACAAATACACCATTGGGTTTAGAAAATGTAGCGCTATGATGAAAAATGCTAAAAGACGGATGATGTAATCACCGGATTTGATATGCCAAAATTCATGGAGTAAGAGCATTTCATACTCTTGTGAAGCGTGACCCTCTGATATTACAATTTTAGGTTTTATGAAGCCATAGCAAAATGGAGAATATGGCTGTTTTAAATAAAGTAAGGAAATTTTTCTGCGAATATGAAGTTCTTGCTTGAGTTTGTTGGCTGTCATTGTAAGGGAAGCAGGCGCCTCTGAAAGATATCCTTCCAATTCGCGTAATTTACAATAATTTCTGTAATGCTGAAACAGGATAATTATTGTTATAACAGTTCCAAATATAAATGACATAACAATCCAGAGAGAATGCCCTGGAAAAACATATCCTTTCGGCGTATTATAAATTTTATCACTGATATCATGGATCCAGGTTTCTTCCGGAAGAATATTTACAGAATAACCAGGGATAAATGTCTGAATGATATCGCGGATTATGGAAGAAAAGTATGGAAGCGGTATCAGATAAAAACACATGGCCAGTTTTAATAGCCGATATCGAAATACCGCAGTCGCGCTTTTTCGCCAAATAAACAGAAAAATATAATACAGTGCTAATGCTATACTCCCACTTAGTCCCATGTACATAATGATGTTACTCATTTTTAAAACTCCTTCCACCATTTTCCTTTTGAGGAACATCACAGTATAAAACCCATCATATATACCATATTACAATTTTGTCATTAATTCAAGAAAAATGTAGAAATATTTATAAAGAAAATATAAAATCGTCTAAAAGAACTATTAAAAGATATATATTTAATGAAGTTAAAAATATAAAAGCGATTATGAAATCGATCTTAACGTACTCTCTTTGACATGAAAATGGAATATGTCTTTTTGTTTTGCTGTAAATACGCACGTTACTTTTCTTGCTATTTATGGGTGAATTACGTATAATTAAGGGCAAAGTATATGGATAAAAGGAAGTGTACAGGATGAAAAAAAGAAGAAGTTTTTATTTGGTGATTATTACGTTGTTTGGTATGCTGGCGGCCGGATGTACGGTGGGGACAGAGAGTACCGGCAGCCAGGATTATGTATCTGACGTATCGATGGTTCCGGATTTTTTGGGGGAACCGTATATTGAGTTAAACGGGAATGAACCGTTGTTTACACAAGAGGATTATGTAACGGAGCCGTTTGAGCTTTACAGTGATTTGGACGGGCTTGGCAGGTGCGGCGTGGCATACGCCAATATATGCCGGGAATTGATGCCAACGGAAAAGCGGGAAGCAATCAGTTCGGTAAAGCCTTCGGGCTGGCGCAGCGCGAAGTATGATTTTGTGGATGGCAAGTATCTGTATAACAGGTGTCATTTGATCGGTTTTCAGCTTGCGGGAGAAAATGCGAACAAAAGAAATCTGATTACAGGCACGCGGTATATGAATGTGCAGGGAATGCTGCCGTTTGAAAATATGGTGGCGGATTTTGTAAAAGAAACGGATTACCATGTGCTGTACCGTGTGACGCCGGTTTTTAAAGATGATAACCTTGTGGCGTCCGGCGTAGTAATGGAAGCGTCTTCCGTGGAGGATGAGGGCGAAGGCGTCAGCTTTCATGTCTATGTTTATAATAACCAGCCTGGCGTTGCGATTGACTATGCAACCGGGGAGAGCGCGCTTTCTTCGGATAAAGAGCTGGATGACGGGAACAATAATCAGGATGCGGATGATAACGGGACGTATGTTTTGAATGAAAATACGCGCAAATTTCACCTGCCGGACTGCGAAGGGGCGAAGAGCATGATAGAATCCAATAAAAGAGAGTATACGGGCAGCAGAGAATCTCTGGCGGACGAAGGGTATGAACCCTGTAAAACCTGTAAACCATGATGTGCTTTTTTTATTCCGTTTTACATATGTTTGTGGATGGCGTATGTGCCTATGCAATGTTTGGGACGTATGTTTTACAGGAAAACGGAAATTTTTATTTGTTGCTGTATAATTTTTGCGCTTTTGCGCTCCAGATGCCGATTGGCGCGCTGTTCGATATATTTGCGGTAAAGATGAAACAGGCCGGGTGGGATATTCCATTTGCAGCTGTGGCGGCAGGAGTTTTACTGACACTTACAGGCGCAGTTACACATCCGGCTGTTCTGGGAATTGGAAACGCGTTATTCCATGTTGGCGGAGGACTGGGAACCATTCGGGAAGATATGTTATCGGGTTGGCACGGCAGGAGGCTTGGAGTATTTGTAGCGCCAGGGGCGCTCGGGCTGTTTGCAGGGACATGGATGGCAAAATACCGTCTGGGAACGGGTGTAATTGCAATGGCAGGCAGTGTGATGTTTTGCTTGTACGGAGTACTTTTTTGTGTGAAAAAGTATGTTGTATTAAGGCCTGTAAAGCAGTTTGCGTATCAGCGTCAGAAAAGCGCTGCATCAGGAAGCGGCAGGTTTTGCCTGGCAGTTTGTTGTTTTATCGTGGTAATCCTGCGCTCATACATAGGCCTTGCGGTCGCTTTCCCGTGGAAAACCACGGCCTTATACGGGGGCGCTGCCGTGCTTGCTGTGACTGCCGGAAAAGTGGCGGGCGGGTTTTTTGCGGCGCGGTATGGATGCCCAAAAACGGCTCTCCTGTCGCTGGCATTTGCTGCGGCCTGTTATTGGTATTCGCCGATATGCGCGGTGGGCCTTATGGCGTTATTTTTATTTAATATGACAATGCCCATGACGTTGTATCTTTTGGTCGGCGCATTTCATCCGATGGGAGGATTTGCGTTTGGGCTGCTTACATTTGCGTTGTTTTTGGGATATCTTCCGGTTTATTTTGGCTGGAAGCTTTGTATTGGCGGAACGGCAATCGGATGTGCCGGAAGCATATTGTCTTTGCTCTTGTTGCGCTTTGGTATGCGAAAAGGAGGGCGGGATGGATTTTATTTCCCTGACTAATATGTTTGGCGTTTCCCTGGCAGTTACAATTGTGGCGGAACTGGCAGTTGTTTTTATTTTCAGCCTGCGTTCTTTAAAAGCATTATGCCTTGTAATACTGGTAAATGTGCTTACTAATCCGCCGGCCGTTCTTTTATACTGGCTGGGACGGCAATATCTGCCGGATATCCCATGGCTTATACAGCAGCTTGCAATTGAAGCGGCGGTGGTGTCGGCAGAAACTTATATTTTTTGCAGTTTTGCAAAGCTGCCCCGTTGGAGGATAAAAAATCCGGCTGTCCTTGCCGCAGCCGCAAATATCGGTTCCTGGCTGTTTGGTTTACTGGTAATGTAAAAGGAGGATTTTATGAAAAAATGGATTTGCATAATGGCTTTACTGTGTTACTGCGTTGTCTGTATACAGCCGGTAAGGGCGGATATTATATGGGAACCGGAAGATGGGTTTTACAGCAAACATATAGATGAATGCGTTTATGTGAACCGTTTGTATACGGCAAACGGTCCTGATAACATTGTAATTATATATAAAAACCCTGAGTCGCCGTCAGTTGTCAGTCGTCTTACAAATGGGGAGCGGATGAATATTTCCTACGTTTATACGGATCAGGACGGGATCGAATGGGGGTATGCGGACGAAACAGGCTGGACGCCTATGGCATATTTGGAAGTCGTATATGACGCAATTTCTTTTGAAGAGGCTTACGCCGATGAAATCAAAGAGCAAAGCGGCTCTTTGGATGCCGCTTATATGGAAAAAGAAATTTTACTTTGGCAATATCCCGGTTCTGAGAATTTTTATGCCGTATCTCCTGGGGAAAACGGCACAAACCTGCCGGAGTACAGCGCTGTTTTTACCGACGAGCAGGGAAGGGACTGGGGAAATACGGCGTATTACTACGGCTATAAAGATGTCTGGATTTGTCTGGACGAGCCGGACGCGCCGTTTGAAAAGCTTTATCCGGACAATGCGCCCGAGCGCAGGAGGCCTAATGCAGAGGATGCGGTTTTAGAGTCCGGCGCAGGGCGTATCACTCCGAAATGGAACAGCGGCGTCATTGTTTTTGTTTGCGCGGCGGTAGGAATTTTGGTGTTTGTTACGGCGATTTTGCTGATAAAATGGAAAAAGAGGGAAGAAAAATGAAATATGAAACGCTTTTATTTGATCTGGACGGAACCCTGACGGATCCCGGGGTTGGGATTACCAATTCCGTAGCGTACGCTCTGGAAAAATATGGGATTGTGGTAGAAGACAAAACAGAGCTTTATCAGTTTATCGGGCCTCCGCTGCATGAATCGTTTGAACGGTTTTATGGGTTCGGGAAGGAACATGCGATGGAAGCGGTGGCGTTTTACCGGGAGTATTACCGGGATCGGGGGATTTTTGAGAATGCGGTGTATGAAGGGATCCGGGAACTGCTCTGTGAGTTAAAGCAGGCGGGCAGGACTTTGCTGGTTGCGACTTCTAAGCCGGAGCCGTTTGCAAAAATAGTGCTGGAGCATTTTGGGCTTACGGAGTATTTTGATTATATTGCAGGGGCAAATATGGACGGGACAAGGACGAAAAAAGACGAGGTGATTTCGTATGCGCTGACGGCGGGAAACGTTGCGGAATGGCCGAAGGCGCTGATGATTGGAGACCGGGAATACGATATTTTGGGGGCGAAGCGGGTCGGGATTGATTCAATGGGTGTTTTGTATGGATATGGGAGCCCGGAGGAATTAAAGCGGGCCGGGGCGGATTTTTTGGTGAAGGAAGCGGGGGAGATTGCGGAGGCAGTGCTGTGAGGGGCTTTGTTATAATTTACAAAACCTTTACAAATCCATATGGCATTCGCCGTGAGCTTCCGTTATAATTTTTTTAGAAAAAAATAGGAAAGACAGGGCGGTTTGTGACATGAAAAAAATACTCGTAATTGAAGACGAAGCGGCGATTAACGATCTGATTTGTATGAATCTGGAAATCGCGGGGTATGAGGCGGTTCCTTTTTTTGACGGGGCGAAGTTTTCCGAGCATTTGAAGAGCTGCCGGGAGTATGATCTGGCGCTGTTAGATATTATGCTGCCGGGAAAGGACGGGTTTGCGCTGCTGGAGGAGTTAAAGGCGTGCCGTATCCCGGTGATTTATCTGACGGCAAAGGGAGATTTGCCGAGCAAGGTAAAGGGGTTAAGGAGCGGGGCCGAGGATTATATTGTAAAGCCGTTTGAAATGCTGGAGCTTTTGGTGCGGATAGACAATGTGCTAAAACGTTTTTCCGCGGAGGACGAGGAGGAAATCCGGATTAAGGATGTGGTGATTGACGCAAAAAAACGTACCGTCTTAAAAAACGGTGCGGAAGTTCAAATGCAGCCGATGGAGTTTGACTGCCTTTTGGCGTTCTGGAAGTACAGAAACCGGGTGATGACGCGGGAGCAGATTTTAAATTTGCTCTGGGGTGTGGAGTTTGGCGGGGAAAGCCGGACGGTGGACGTACATGTGGGGAATATCCGCAAGAAACTGGATTTTGCGGATGTGATTATTACGGTGCCGCGCGTGGGGTACCGTATGGAGGTTTCAAATGAATATGGTAAATAAAATTGCACTGACTGCGTCAATCCTGTTGTTTGTATTGGCGCAGGCTTTTTCATGTTACGTGATTTATGTGGGCCATCAGGAAAAAACGGAGCTGATGCGGGAGTACGGGGGAAATCTGTTTGATCGGTGCACAGGGGAATTTATGGCTCAGATGTCGGAGATTGGCAGCAGGGCGCCTGTGGACGAACGTGTTGCGACGTATTTTTTCAGGGATACTATGCCGGAGGGTTCTGCTTTGTACCGGGGGGAGGAAGAACTGTTTAACAGCAGCAAATATGAATTTAACGCCGGCCGGCTGGCGGAGGATCCGCCGCAGTATCCGTGCAATGTCAGGATGGAGAAGATAAACGGGCACAACCTGCAGGTATTTTATATGAAATACGATCCGGACAGATACGGCAGGCGGGAAAGAGGGCAATACATGCTTTTGTATGTGACGGATATTACGGAGGTTTACAGGAAGACGGCGGGGCTTGTCGTCTGGGAGTTTTTGGTGGCGTTTGTATCGTCGGCGTTTGTCGGGATTTTACTGGTTTATCTGATAAAAAAAATCACAAGGCCGCTACAGGCTGTCAATGAAGCGCAAAGACAGCTGATCGGGAGTATGTCGCATGAACTGAAAACGCCGCTGACGGCGATACGCGGTTATTCGGAGACGCTTTTGGGGGTGAAGCTGTCGAAGGAGCAGACGGAGCGGGCGCTGTTGTATATTAACCGGGAAAGCGCAAGGCTTTCAAGGCTTTCGGAAAAGATGATGGAACTGACGCGTCTGTATGAGCCGGAGTGCAGGGTGACGCTGCGGGAGGTTTCGGTGGACGCGCTGTTTGCGGCGGTGGCGCAGAGCGTGGGGCGCGGGCTGTCGCAAAAGGGACTTTCACTGGTTTTGGAAGGGGAATTTGCAGGGATGAAAAAGCGTTTGGATGAGGATTTGATGACCAGTTTTTTGATTAACCTGGTGAATAACGGCGCGATGGCGTCGCAGGAAGGCGCAAAGATTTATATGGGGGCGGATACGCATTCGCTCTGGGTGCGCGACGAGGGATGCGGGATTCCGAAGGATGAGGTGGAAAAGGTGAAGAAGGCGTTTTACCGGGTGGATCGGTCGCGGTCGAGAAAAAGCGGGAATATGGGGCTGGGGCTTGCTTTGTGCGAGCAGATTGCGGCGGCGCACGGCGGCGGGATGGAAATTGTGAGCGAAGTGGGGAAGGGGACGAAGGTGATCTTTACAGAACGTTTACAACGGGATGAATACCTGGTAACGAAAAAGGTGTAGAGTGAGTGTTGCAGGCAGAGAGGCCGTGTGTTTTGCAGGCGGCGCTACGGTGAACAATGTTGGCAAAGTTCCGTCAGCCAGAGGACAGGGGATGCGGCGTTCGCTG
>CAJTLD010000108.1 GCA_910577065.1 uncultured Lachnospiraceae bacterium
TCCTCTGGCGCTTTTGTTTAAATCCGCCCACAGGAAATACTGCTTTTTCTGATCGAGATAATACAGACGGCTTTTTGCCGCCGGGTTATGAGGAAGTACCTGACAGAACTTTCTGGCATTGGAAAACGAAACAAAAGTCAGCAGGTAAGCATAACCTTCCCTGTCCCCTTCAATTATCTCTTCCTTTTGCTGGCCGCCGGCCTCTTTTAAAATGTCGTCTTTGACATCCGGCTGCGCTTCCACAGCCTCTTTTTCTGTAGAAGATCCGAACATATTACGGATATGCTCTAATATTTCCGCACTGCTGACATGGCTTTCCGAAAATGTCAGCACAATTTCATCCTCTGACATAATTGCTGCCTGGATGGACATCATGTTGCCGGTTGCCTTAAATCCCACTTCATCCTCAGCAATCCGAATCAGCTTTTCTAAAAATTCTCTGGCATTGGGGGTATTTGCAAAAAAATCATCCAATTCAATGCCATTTTGTTCCAAATCGTCCTGCGTTAAGGTGCAGCGCAGAGAACCATTTTCCATTTTCTCAAACTTCATCATGTATCACATCCTTACTTATATCCCCTGTTGACTACTCCTGCATCGCTGCCATAAGCGCAGGTATCAGCTGTTTCTTTCTGGATACTACGCCCCTTAAAAAATAGCCGTTTTCTTCTTTGGCAGAAGAAAAAGCCTCTTTTAAGATTGGTTCCGCGTCTTCGCCGGCACAAAGCAATAGGGTAGATTCTTCTAAAATATCGGTCAGCATCACAAATACCATATCGAGCCTGTGCGCATTTAAGGCGCCCGGAAGAAACGTCTTTAGCTTTATACGCACCGTTTCAAGCTCTTCTTTGCTCATTGCGCTCAGCTGCGCCACGCCAAATTCGTATTTTCCAATCGTAAACGTTTTAAAATCCTGATAAAAAATCTCTTCCGCTGTTTTGCGGTTGAAATCGCTGCCCGCCTGGAACATATTCTTTGCAAGTAATTCAATTTCAATTCCGGCAATAATCGCCAGATCTTCAGCCGCCGCCCGATCTGTTTTCGTACAAGTAGGCGAACGGAACATTAACGTATCTGAGATAATTGCCGCGCATAAAATCCCTGCGATATCCTCCGGAACGGCAATATTATGCTCCTGGTACATCTGGTAAATAATCGTCGATGTGCATCCTAACGGCTGGTTCCGGAAAAACACCGGAGAAATCGTCTCTAAGCTTCCCAGCCTGTGATGGTCAATAATTTCCAATATTTCTGCGCCGTCAAATCCGTCCACGGCCTGTGTTTTTTCATTGTGGTCAACAAGAATGATTTTCTTTTTCTGGGTATTTAACAGATATCGTCTGGAAATCATACCTATATAATGGTTTTCTTCATCCACAATCGGGAAATCCCGGTGGCGTACCTTTGACATGACGTCCCTGACATCTTCCACATAGTCCTCAATGTGAAATTGTATCAGCTTTTCTTTGGTCATAAAATGTTTGATTGGAATGCTTTGGTTTATCAGCCTTGCCGCCGTAAAAATATCATACGGCGTCCCAATCACAACGCAGTCGCGTTTATCCGCAAAACGGATGATTTCTTCGCTGACTGTAAATCCGGAACAGACTACTATGCAGCTTGCGTTGTGCTCTATGGCCTGCATCTGGGAATCGTAGTGATCCCCTAAGATCACAAGATCGTCCCGGCTCATAAAGCTTTCTTCCCAGTCATAGCCAAACGACGCTACAACGACTTTGCCCCTTACAAAATAAGCGTGCTCGTTTCCCGCCAGTATGCTGCCGCCCAGGGTTTCCGCAATATTCTTATAAGGCGTTTTGGCTGCCGCAAGAATCTGGTTATCGTAAACGTCCATATAAGAGGTTGCGATATCCCTTGTCACAATCAGGCCGCGGAGGCAGCCGGTTGCATTGGTGACGGCCAGCGTAACAACATTTTGCATATTCATCAGTTCCCATGCACGCTTCATGGATATCGTCTCATTCACGCCCGCCGTACGCCGGAACGAAATATCTTTGATCTGGGCCCCGACGTCGGTTACCAGTTCCGGCTCTTCCATGCGGAAATAATCCAGCACATACCGGGTCTCTTCGCTGATGCTCCCGGCGCGTTTGGGTTCATGGCGGATATCGCTGATTTTATTTTTCAAATCCGCATATGCAATCGCCGCACAGATAGAATCCGTATCCGGGTTTTTATGCCCGATAATCCAAACTTTTTTTTCCTGGTTTAAACTCATGCCCCTACCTCGCTATCTCTCGTCCTTATCTGCAGTCAGTACAGCCGCCCGGCCGTTTCATACGTTATATATATTCCAAAATCACCGGAAAGTTTCCTGTCAAATCAGGCCCATAGCAAAGAGGATAACTGCCGCTGTGCCCGCTAAGTTCAGTAAAGCAAGCACTGTAATCACTTTTACCGTATTTTTCATCGGCTCAAGCTGCGCAACCTGTTCTTTAACGGCATCTAACTTCCGGTCAGATTCTTCAATCAAAGTCTGCATATTGCGGTAACATTTCACATCTTCATTATGTACTTTCTCGCAGATTTCATCCCGAATCTTTTCAAATTTACCGTTTAAGCCGTTTACGGTTTCCGTCAGTTTTTCGTTTTGTTCGGCTATCATAGCCCGGACTTCTTCGTTTTGTTCGGCACAGTTTACGGCATTTTCCGCAAGGCGCTCGGCAAAGGTTTCATTCAGTTCGTTTAACCTTGCGTCAACCTTTGAAACCAGAACGCTAATCTGTTCCCCGACGCCAGAAACCATACGTTCCGCCGCGTCACGGCGTTTTTCTATCATATCCGAAAGTTCTTTTGCCGTCTCTTCCCGTTCTGTTACAACTTCGTGCAGCTCCTGCACCCTATTGGCTTTCGTTGCCAGCAGTCCGTGGAGCTGCTTTGCTTTTTCCCTAAATTCATCGATCTGGCTTAATAAAAAATCCTCTTTTTCCACGTTTTTATTTGTCCTTTCCCGTTCTGTTTTTCGGCGGCCTGCAAACTTCTTAAATTTTAAAAGCCCATTTCCCATAATCTTTTCCCCCTATAGTCCGCCTGTATGCTGATAATCTGTTTACCCATTACTGATTTTAGCATTATCGCAAAAGCTTGTAAAGAGTTTTGCGGCAGTTCTGCCTGAAAGAAGGGCTTAACGGGGATAAAAGTAAAAAAAGCCGCAAAACCTTTGTCTCCAAAGCGTCTGCAGCTTCTTTTACCATGTATACCAACTTATCCTTCTATGACTGGGAACGTAATCACTACCTTAAACAAATCTCCGTCCACAACCAGTTCAAATTCCCCGTGCATCAGTTCCGTCAGGCTTTTTGCAATCGAAAGCCCAAGCCCGTTGCCTTCCGTATTTCGGGAACTGTCCCCCCGCACAAAACGCTTCATCAGTTCTTCACTGTCAATATTAAGCGCATACTTTGAAATGTTGCGGAAAATAATCCTTCCCTGCTGTTCCTTTTTTTCCATATTTACATATGCCCGGGTAGCCGGCTGGGCATATTTGCAGATATTATTCATCAGATTGTCAAAAATGCGCCACAAATGCCTGGGATCGGCGGAAATAATAACCGGCTCCTCATTGCCCTTTACAATCAGTTCAACCTGGTTTGACTTTAATTTCTCCTCAAATTCCCCGATGGTCTGCGTCAGCATTACCTGCGCGTCGCAGTCCTCCCATGCAACAGACAGGCTTCCGGTAGAAGCCTTAGACGCTTCCATCAAATCCTCGATCAATTTTTTCAACCGCGTGGACTGGCGGCTTAATACTGCTATATACTCCTGTACGGCCGGATTTTCGATCTCTTCTTTTTCGAGCAAATCCACATAATTAATAATGGAAGTCAACGGCGTCTTAATGTCATGGCTTACATTTGTAATCAGTTCTGTCTGGAACCGTTCGCTTTTCAGCTGTTCGGCTACGGCGCTGTGGATGCCTTCCCGGATATGGTTTAGATTGTCGCCATGCGCCTTTAAATCCCAGAACATACGGCTTGTATCAATACGGCTGTCCATTTCTCCGTTGGAAAGCTTTTCCCCGGCCTGCTGCAGTTTTTTCATCTGCAGCAAACAGACGGTAAGGAACGCATACAAAACCAGCTTTTCTAAAAACCAAAGCCTTACCCGGGCGCCTGGGGCGTAAGCCGTAGCAGAAAGCCCCAAAAACTCCAAAACCGCAAGGAGCGCCATCAGTCCCCATGCCTTCCATATCATTGGAAACGCCTGCTGCAGCTTTGCGGCGCTTCTGCGCAGAAAACCGCATAACTTCGTACAGATACGCCAGCAAAGGGTATTTTTCCACCATTTTCCCAGTTTCAGCCGTATTGCGACATCCATACAACATACAAGCGCCAAAATTTCTGCAAAAAGCGCCAGAAACATCCCTGCCCAGATTGAAATCTTAATATCTCGGATTACCTTGATACAGTATGCCTCTGTTAAAAGCATCCCCCAAAACAAGCCTGCTGCAAGCGCCGCAAACACATCCAACGGCATTTTTTCCAGCCAGCCGGCCGTAACTTCAGAAGACGCCTTATGTCCCGCCCCTGTCATCCATACGCCAAAAGAACCGAAAAACAAAATACCGCAAACAAGCAGGACGGCAAACGCCGTGTACCTCATTGAAAAAAAGAACTGTATCAGGGCTCTGGACTGGACAAAAAAGTCCTGTTTCTGCCAGTTGCCGATTTTTCCAAGCAGGCTTTGATGAAAATAATCCCCGTCCGTGTCCAGCGGCTCGTTTACATAAGAAAGGACATAATAAGGTACGGTATCTTTGATATTCCCCGTATACGTTGTAATATATCCGTTCTCAAGCATGAAATCCAGATAATTGGAATCATCCATATCGTCCGATACAACCGTCCCATATTCCGAAATATCTCTTTGCTGCACAATCACAACATCCGCCAGATACCAGGTCTGCCCGTTCATATAAATCTGATCGCTGCCGTTTACCCAGAAATATTCCATTTGCCCGTCCGGAAGTTCTTTTGACGCAATCGGATCGGCGTATATCTGCTCCTGCCCTTCTTCCCAGGAATATACCCCCTGCCATTCTGCCGGCTCCCCTGAATCTGAATAACCCGGGATTTGCACATAAGGCGTAACCGGATAAATCATATTGCCTGCTTTGCAGTAAAATTTCCTGGTATCCCTGGTATAAAAACACAGCTCAACCGCTTCTTTATACGTATTATATTCTCCTTCGCTGTTATAAATATAAAAACTGTCAAACAGGGAATTTCCGGCGCGTATGTTTGTGTTGTCCCCTAAGCTGTAGGAGTGGATATACAGCATGTCTTTTGATACGTCCTGATCAAAATGATATACCTCATAAAGCCTTTTATCGTTCAGGTCCAGTTCATCTATTTTGTCTGTTTGCAGAACCCCGTAACAAAAATTGGTGTCTTTTAAAGAATCTTGCCCAAAATCTTCTTCAAAGCCCGCAGCCGCCCGGATGGAATATTTATTGCAAATGCTGCTCTTTGCCTCTTCCCAGACTTCCTGTTCACTTTTGCTGTAGATTCCTTTGGAATGTCCCGCTATTATGAACAGGACAGAACCTGCCATCAGATTGAAGCTGACTATGCACAGAATCATAGCGCAAATTTTTACCCATCTTTTATAACAAAACCGCATCATCCGTTATCATCCTCCATTTTATACCCCCTGCCCCAAACGACTTTTAAATAGCGCGGGTTTGCAGGGTCGTACTCTAATTTTTCGCGGAGGTGCCGGATATGTACCGCAACCGTATTTTCTGTGCCGAACGCTACGTCCTTCCAAACCTGCTGGTAAATCTGTGCCGGTGAAAAGACTTGCCCTTTGTGTTCGAGCAGCAACTTTAAAATGTCATATTCTGTACGGGTCAACGACACGACGTCCCCGTCAAGCGTTACTTCCTTGGCTTTATCATCCACCTCAATCCCTCCGATGGAAAGCACATCTTCTTTTATCGCGCCGCCGCCAAGCTTCATATAGCGTCGGAGCTGTGATTTTACCCTTGCCTGCAGTTCCACCGGGTTAAAGGGTTTTGTAACATAGTCGTCGGCGCCTACGGTAAGCCCAAGCACTTTGTCTATATCCTCGCTTTTCGCAGTCAGCAGGATTACAGGAACGTTGCTGATTTCCCGTATTTTCACCATGGCGGTAATACCGTCCATAACCGGCATCATAATATCCATCAAAACTAAATGGATTTCTTTATCCCTTATGGCGCAAACCGCTTCCTGGCCGTTATACGCTTCCACCACTTCATAACCGTCGCTTGAAAGGTAAATCTGCAATGCAGATACAATATCTTTTTCGTCGTCACATACTAATATACGATACATAGCTTCCTCCATTTGTTTATGATATATCATGGGTTTATTGTAGCGAATTATTTATGAATTAAAAAGCTGGCAAGTATTTAAGATTTTCTTAAGATGAAATAAGATGAAAGCCTATAAAATGGGCATTTCCATCGTATTGTTACTAATTTGTTACTAACCACTAAGTTTTTACAAGCCCTTTTGGAGCCTAAAATAACTTTATTGTACCCCAAAAAGAAATACCGTCATTTAATGCCAATATCTAAAAAGGCAATAGATTTTTTCTACTGCCTTTTTCTCTCACTTACACTTATCTGCTTTGAATTTTCAACTCACTTTTGAGTGCTGCCGTCAGGATTGCAGAAAAATTCACCCCCGCCTTTTCAGCTTCAAAATTCAACCATGACGGTATTGTGCAATTTTTCTTGACCGCCCTCATATCGTTCTTTCTGCGATACTCCCCAAAATCCACATCCACAAGCGTCACAATATCCACCGCCGAATCAGCCTTTACCGCTGATACTACTGTTGGTTCTGGTAAAGGCTCTCCATCATCTTCCATATCAATTCCAACAACCCCTATTGCATCCCTTGCCATTTCGATTGCATCGGCAATATCTGTGCCTTGTGTATTGATTTCAAAATCCGGCACATATGCCACAATAAATTTTTCTCCCTGGGACAGAATAACTGGATATGCTTTTTTCATTCTGCTAACCTCCTTAACATGACTTTATATATTATATCCTGCGGATACAGGGCTTATTTCAGCCCGTTCCGCTTGATGATTGCTTTTGCTAAATCTTCATCTGTTTCTCTGTGCCTTACGATGCTCTCCCTCTTTCCGTCCTTTACATAGACATCATGGTTTCCACCGTGCCGTTTGAACTTCCAACCATTGCTTTCTAATAGCTTAATCAAGTCTTTTGTTTTCATTCCGTTCCCTCCTTATAATCATGCGCCTATTATACGTATATGTCAATACTTTTTTGCAGAAAAAAAGAGCATTTCTGCCCTTTTATAATACTATATTTTTTCCTGTATGCAATCTGTACGTATCCGCTTAAAGGCACTATATTCTCAGCATAAATTTAAAATGTCCCGGATTTCCCCAATAAAATACAAAGATCCAAATGCAACAGTCCGCTCATTCGTACCCGCCCGTACCGGTTTTCCCAAAAACGGCTGCAAGGCCTCTTTCAGATCCGTACGGCTTTCCGCCGGAATGCCGTGTTTCCGAAAATATTGAGCCAAATCTTCTGCTGCAAGCGCCCGTTCGCTCTTTGGCGTAACGGCAGTTACCTTTTGAGCCAAGGGCAGCATAAATTCCGCCATCTTCCGGTAATCTTTATCGGCCAAAACCCCCATAATAAAATGGAATTTTTCGCCCGGAAACATCTCGCGGAGGCTTTTTGCAAGCGCCGCAACGCCGTCCGAGTTGTGCGCGCCGTCGATCAGAAGATATGGTTCCTTACAAATGGTTTCCATCCTGCCTTTCCAAACCGTCTTTTCAATGCCGCGGTGAAGCGCGTCTTCCGTAACAGGATACCCAAGCTCCATTAATTCCCTGGCTGCAAGTATGGCTGCCAGCGCGTTTTCACGCTGATAGGCGCCGGGCATTTCCATCCGGTAGGCCTGTTCATCCGGATAACAAAATCCGGACTCAAGCGGGACAATTTTCGTCCCATCCACCGTGCAAAAAGGAATTTTCAGGCTGTCACAGCGTTGTTTTAGCGTTTCAAACGCTTCCGGCTCCTGAACCGAAAAAACCGCCCGGGTTCCTTTTTTTAAAATACCCGCTTTTTCTCCGGCAATTTCGGACAGCGTATCCCCTAAAACCTCCATATGATCATACCCTATTTTTGTAATGATACTGACCAAAGGCACGCCAACCGCATTCGTGGCGTCCAGCCGCCCGCCCAGGCCGGTTTCAAGCACCGCAAGCGTACAGCGCTGCTCCTTAAAATACAATAACGCCATGGCAAGGCAATAGTCAAACATCGTAGGCTGTACGCCGATATCCAGATCCAGCAGGAATTTTCCCAGCCTCGCCGCGTCCTGTTTTGGAATCCATCCTTTCCCCGTCCGGATGCGTTCCCTAAAATCAGTTAGATGCGGGGAGGTAAACAGCCCTGCGTGAATACCTGATTCTGTTAAAACAGCATGCAGAAAAGCCGCTGCAGAGCCTTTCCCGTTCGTCCCCGCTATGTGGATAAACGCAAGCCCCTCCTGGGGATTCCCTGCAGCAGCCAGTAATTTGCGGCTGATTGTTACTCCCGGTAAATTTCCAAACCGCCTTTTGCTTTCAATTGTATGAATCAATTCCTGATAGTCCATGTAAATCGTCCCGTTTGTTTATTTATCGTACGTTTTTTCGTCTGTGTAAGACGTTATACGGCTACAATAATGCCGCCGTCATTGGCATACATACTGCTGATTCCCGCCGTTTCCGCTATCACAATCTTCTTAAATTCCGTCGTTTTTTCGATCTCTGCTTTGACAAACTCCGCGCGCGCCGCACAGTTGCAGTGGGATATGGCGAGGATTTGGCTTTCGCTGTTTTTTACGGCGGCAAGAATCTCCTCCACCATTTTCTT
>CAJTLD010000109.1:0-6376 GCA_910577065.1 uncultured Lachnospiraceae bacterium
CCGTCTGCCCCGGCGCAAGTTCTACAAAAGCCGCCCCGGCATTCTTTACAATCCTCCTGATTTTGGCTGCAAATATGCTGCCGAGCAGGGCGGTTTCACAGGGGGCGTCGCAGGAAACCTCCGCCATCCGTCCGTCCTCCATCAAGGCCGTAACCAAAAACGTTTTTTTGTATATCGTTTCTTTTGTAATTACAATCCGGTTACCCAATGTCTTCCCCCATTTCTCCCAGGGAAACAAGCGCCCCTTGCTCTTGGGCATAAACGTCTTTCCGGTGGATCTGGATGGCGTGAGGGTTATACGCCTCCCCCAAAAAACCGTAAAACGCTTCCAAAACCATTTCCGGCTTCACGTTATCCGTGCTTCCTGTGCAGACTTTAAGGTAAAATACTGGTTTACCCTCTTTAAATAAAACACGGGCTTTCCCGCTTCTTTTCTTACCTGAAACGCATAAATAAGCTTCTTTAAGTCCATTGTCCGTTCGCCTTTTTTCGTCTGCTTCGTGATAAGAATTTCTCCTGGTTTCCCGTAAAATTCCTTTAGGGCAGCTTCATAATCCACATCAGGCGCTTCATACCCGTCCTTTACGTAAAGTTCATAATCCGCGGCGGCCACAACGGACATTGCCTTTTTGTCCGTATCTTTTAACCTTCTGTAAGAAACAACCCGCACTCCTTCGGCCATTGTCTCATTGAACGCCTTAAGAGACTGCGCTGAACTTTTTGTAGAATACACTTCAATATCCAGGTATTCCCCGTCGCTGGTAACCCCCACGCCAAGCGGCGCGGCAAAAGACATAATCTGATGCGGGCTGAATCCCTCGGAATAAGCAATGTCAATGCCCGCCCTCCGTATGCATTTCTGGAAATAACGCATCATGTCCAGATGGCCGATAAACTTCATTACGCCGTATTTACAGAATTTAATCCGGATTTTCAACGCACACACCTCCCTGATATTTTCCCGCGCCGCAGCCGCCGCACTGCATCCTGCAGTTGGGGCTTACAATACCTTTCTGCGCATCTGCATATTCTTTCTTTAAAAACGCCTTTGTTACCCCGGCGTCTATAAAATCCCATGGGAACACTTCTTCCATATCCCGCTCCCTTAACGTATAAAAATCCGGATCGATTCCCGTTTCCCGGAAACTTTCCATCCATTTATTATGATCGTAAAAATCGCTCCACGCGTCAAACAGGCATCCCTTTTCATATGCGCGCAAAATGGCCGCGCCAAGTCTTCGGTCTCCCCTTGCCAGCACGCCTTCCAAAACGGTAACGTCCGTTTCATGCCAGTTATAGCGGATGCTTTTGCGGTTTAACTGGTTTTTGACCGCTTCATTGACGGTTTGGGCGCTCTTCATGTAATGTTCTTTTGTATGCATAGAAGCCCACTGAAACGGCGTAAACGGTTTTGGGACAAAAAAGGACGTGCTGATCGTAATCTGGCATTTTCCATTCCGCTTTTCTTTTGGGATATCATAATACCGGACGGCAATCTCGTTTGCAAGCCTGGCAATCGCTTCCTGATCCGCTTCCGTTTCTGTAGGAAGGCCTAACATAAAGTAAAGCTTAACCTTCTGCCAGCCGCCTTCAAACGCCTTCCCGGCTCCTTCCAGAATTACTTCTTCTGTCAGGCCTTTGTTAATAACGTCCCGAAGCCTCTGGGAACCGGCCTCCGGCGCAAACGTTAAGCTGCTTTTTTTAATATCCTGGACCTTTCCCATGACATCAAGGGAAAATTCGTCAATCCTTAAGGACGGCAGGGAAATATTTACGTGCCGCCCGCCGCACTCTTCGATCAAATAGTCTACCAGTTCCTTTAACTTAGAATAATCGGAAGAACTTAACGAATTTAAGGAAATTTCTTCGTACCCGGTATTTTTTAGCAATTCATATGCCTGCCGCTTTAAAACCCCAACATCCTTTTCCCTGGTCGGCCGGTAAATCATACCCGCCTGGCAGAACCGGCAGCCGCGGATACAGCCGCGCTGGATTTCAAGCACGACGCGGTCCTGCGTCGCCTTAAGAAACGGCACTACAGGCTTTACCGGATAAGAAGCGTCCGTCAAACGCACCGCAACCTGCTTTTCAATACGGGAAGGGACGCCCTCTGCATTCGGACAAAAAGACGCAAGCGTACCGTCCTCCTTGTAAGAGGCCTCATAAAGTGAAGGCGCATAAATCCCGGGCACGCCCGCTGCCAGCCGCAAAAATTCACTGCGTTCTGCGCCGGACGCTTTCCACTCTTTATAAAGATCAAACAGCGCGTCGTAGCTGGTTTCCCCTTCCCCAATATAAAACAGGTCAAAAAAATCCGCCAAAGGTTCCGGATTGTACGTACAAGGCCCCCCGCCGATAACAAAAGGCGTCTCCTTTCCTCTCTCCTTTGCTAGAAGCGGGATTTGGGACAAATCCAGGATTTGTAAAATATTGGTATAGCACATCTCATATTGGATGGTAATCCCCAGGAAATCAAATGTCCGGATTTCATCCTGAGATTCTAACGCAAACAGAGGGATTTTTTGTTCCTTTAAAATCCGGTGCAGATCCGGCCAGGGGGAATAAACGCGTTCGCAGTACACATCTTCCCTTTTATTAAACATATCGTATAATATCTGCATCCCAAGATGCGACATCCCAATCTCATATACGTCGGGAAAACACATGGCAAAGCGGATATCCGCCTTTGCCGTATCTTTTATTACGCTGTTTATTTCATTGCCGATGTAACGGGCGGGTTTTTCAACTCTCAGTAATATTTCATCCTTTAAAGCAAGTTTTCTCATATGGTTCCTTTCAACTCTTTCATAATTATACCGAATTACAGCTTTGTTTCATTTTCGCTTTCACCATTATAGCAGAGACGTTTTCTTTTTCCAAGATACTTTATTCTCTTTCAGAAAAAGGATTTATATCCGAATGCTTTAGTACTACAACAAACGATATATTTATAAATCATTTCGGTATAACTCTAACGGACTTTGTCAGCGCTGTTCGCTGTATTATTAGAGCATTCATCGTTCAAGTTGTGTTTTTCTTAGATACAAACAAAATAATTGACAATTTTTATACACTTTTTTATAATATTTTTGTATATAATCACACAAAAAGGAGGTTCACTATGAAACACAAAATTTTAGCCGTCATACTGTCTTTTTGTATGGCGCTGACACCATTCCCTGCTTCGGTATCTGCGGAGCCTTCGGTTCACGCCGAAACGGGCACTGTTATTGACGCGTCGGACTTCGACGTCGACCCGACCGGGCAAACCGACAGCACACGCGGAATACAGGAAGCCTTTGCCGCGGCAAAAGAAGCAAAAGAAGCGGGCGCCCAAAGCGTTACCGTCAGCTTCCCAAAAGGAGAATACCACATTTACAAGGATTTTGCCGAAAAAAGGGAGTACCATACTTCCAATACAAACAGCATTGAAAATCCCGAAAAAACCATCGGTATCCTGATTGAAGATCAGGAAGATCTGACTTTGCAGGGCAACGGCTCTTTGTTTGTCATGCATGGAAACATGATGGCCCTTGCGGTCGTAAGATCCAAAAATATTACCTTAGAAGATTTTTCCTGGGATTTCGGAGTCCCTACGGTATCCGAGATGACCGTAGAAGAAACCGGCACAGGGGAAGACGGCAAGCCCTATACGGACTTTCTGATTCCGGAATGCTTCCCCCACAAAGTAACCGGCAATACTATTACCTGGTACAGTGAAAAGAGCCCTCATACCGGCGAATATTACTGGACGCAGACTGGAATCCACAGCCCTTCTTACGGAATCGGCGCATATCATCCGGACGGCGGCATGTCGCGCAGCTATTACACAAATGACGGCCCCTTTACAAATGTTTCCCGTATCGAAGAAAAAGACGACACGCACATCCGTATCGTATACAATTCCAAAACAAGCGGAATGCAGCAAATGCAGCGGGCAGGGACTGTAATCCAGCTTGCGGCCAACGCGCACCGGCAGACGGCAGGCGCCTTTACCTGGGAAAGCGAACATGTAACGGCCAAAAAAGTCAACGTACACTATATGCACGGTTTTGGCTGGCTGATCCAAATGAGCAAAGACGTCTACTATTATGACTGCAATATCGTTCCACGGGAAGGCTCCGGGCATATGGTAACCAGCTTTGCAGACGGCATCCATGCTTCCGGCGCCGCAGGAGAAATCGTAATCGAAAACTGTAATTTTTCCGATACGCACGACGATCCGATTAACCTGCACGGAACTTTTACACGGGTAGAACAGCGTATTGACGACCATACGCTGCAGCTGAAATACATACACGGCCAGCAGGGCGGTTTCCCGCAGTACCATGTAGGGGATCAGGTGTCGTTTTTTACAAGGGATACATTAGAATCCACAGACAATGAAACCGCTTATACGGTTGCCGAAATCATTTCCAATCCGGGCGAAGGAGGAAACGACCTTCGGACAATGGTAATCCGTTTTGAAGAAACGCTCCCTGCAAACCTGACGGACAGAGTAAGCGGGCAGCCCAAATACGTGGCTGAAAATATTACCTATGCGCCGGAAGTTACCGTCCGCGGCTGTACGTTCCAAAACGTCCCGACCAGGGGGATTTTATGTACCACCCGCAACAAAGTCCTGATCGAAGACAATACGTTCAACGCTATGACCATGGCGACTATCTATCTTTCAAACGACTCCGACGAATGGTACGAATCCGGCCCAATCCGCGATATGACCATCCGCAACAATACGTTTTATATCCGGACGCTTGGCAGGACTTCCTGGGAATATGCCCCGGCGGTTTATGTGCACCCGGTAACCAAGGGAGGCGGCCTTGCGCCCGTTGAAAATCCTATCCACAAAAATATTACCATTGAAGGCAATACGTTTTATATGGATACGGATACGGTTGTAAAAGCCGAAAGCGTAGAAAACCTGACGATCAAAAACAACCAAATCATACGCGACAAGCCGGTAACCATTCAGATTGCGGCTGCAAGGCTTCAGGAAGACGGCACGGCAAAGCTTTTAGAGGGGACTTCCATGGGGCTTTTAACAGACGCACAGTGGAAGCAGTTTACAAAAACAACGGAAAACGCCTATGAATTTAAGAAGTGCAAAAACGTAACGTTAGAAGGAAATACCTATGACGACGGCATGAAATTATACGCCGTCCTTGAAGACATGCCGGATGAATACTTAAACAACCGCGACGCAGAGATTAAAGCGGTACGCGACAAAAACCAGCCGGCCAGCGATCCCGTCGGGGAACTTCAATATGTAAGCAGCAACCCGGACGTGCTTTCCGTCGGCAAAAACGGACGCATGACAGGATTAAAACCAGGAACGGCAAACGTCTACGCATACTTTGAATCCTTTGGGCGGCAGATCCTCTCCAATGAAGTCACTGTGACCGTAGTAGGCAGAAGTGATCTGGATCCGGCGGATGCCGTAACCATAAAAGACAGCGGCACGCCTGCCGTACTGGCCGAAAAAGACGCTTCCATGCAGTTTTTTGCAAGCGTCCCTTCCGGCAAACCAGTCCAGTGGTCGGTAACGGATTTTCTGACAGACGGGGCGACCGACGCTGCAAGCATTTCGGCAGACGGTACAGTCACCGCTTTAAAAAACGGCATCGTATGGGTAAATGCGACCGCAGGATTAAACTTTGACCGCAGGGCGCTTGTGATAAGCCTTGCCGAAACCGGGGATCTTTCCCCTGATTTTAGCATTCTGCGCGAAGATAAGGCCAATTACAGTATGACGTCCGATCAGATATCCATAGATATGCAGGGCGGCGATTTATTTAATGATTCAAATTCGGTCAAAAATTTGTTTTTGTATTCCGTCCCGGAACAGATTTCCAGGGACAATCTGCGCACTGTAATAAAAGCGGACAATCTTCCGCTTCGGGAAAGCGGGCAATGGGACACCGTGTCTTTTATTCTTTACCGGGATGACGACAATTATATTACAGTTGGCAAAAAATCTCATTATGACGGAATTGCCACAGTGACGGAAACCGGCGGCAGCGCCGTAGAAACAGGCGGCGACAGCACACAAAACAGCCTTACATCGGCCTGGCTTGGCTTTTGTAAAAAAGGCAGTACGGTCTCTGTTGATTTTAAAACCGACGGCGGATCGTGGCAGCATGTAGCAGATCTTTCTGCGGATATGCTTGGAAGCAGTTATAAAATCGGCTTTACCGCATGGGAAACCAACGACCGGAACAAAAGCGCCGCATTCTCCGGGCTTCGCGCGGGCTCCGGCGATCTTTCCTATGAAGAGTTATGCGCCATGCCCGCCATATCGTTTGTAACAGAGTCAAACCAGGCGCCTTCGGCGGCTGACGCGGCTTTTGAAAAAGCTTCTTATGAAACTGGGGATACG
>CAJTLD010000109.1:6401-8587 GCA_910577065.1 uncultured Lachnospiraceae bacterium
GGACGGGGATGAAGAAGGGAATACCCTCTTTTGCTTTACCTTTGCAGACGGCAGCCAGGTTGTTACGGATACTCCTTCTGTTAAGCTGAACCAGGCCGGAAAAGTCGGCTGCCAGATTTTTGCCGTAGACAAAAAAGGCCGCCCGGCACAGAGTTTTGCTTCTGTCGCCGCCGAAGTTACCGACAAACAGCTGCGGCTTACAAAAGAAGCCCTGGCACAGGAAATCAACACAGCTTCTATCCTTGATTTGTCCTCTTACACGCCGGAGACGGTAAACGCATTCTACGCCGCGCTTACTGAAGCTAAAACATGCTTCGGGCGCGAAGACGCCACTTTGGAAATGCTTACGCTTGCCCTGCAAAACCTAAAGGATGCGCAGAAGAACCTGATCAAAAAAACAGAAACCACACCGCCTGCTTCGGATCCCGCCCCGTCTGTAAATGCCGTTCCCAAGAAAGGAACCTTATTTACAAGCGGAGGAATCCGTTACCGGATCACCAAATCCGACGCCAAATCCGGCACGGCGGAAGTTGTGAAACGAACCGGAAAAGCCAAAGCAAAACTTGTCATTCCGGAAACCGTAAAAAAAGACGGATATACCTTTAAAGTAACCTCCATTGCAAAGAAAGCCTTTGCTTCGGACAAAAAACTCCGCAACCTGACCGTTGGGAAAAACATAAAAAATATCGGTGCGCAGGCATTCCAAAACTGCAGCAAATTAAAATCTGTTACTTTCAAAGGAACCTCCGCTCCTAAGATCGGCAAAAAAGCGTTTCAAAAGACGCCGAAAAACTGTAAAGTCAAAACCAATAAAAAAATGTCCTCCAAACAGCTGAGGACTCTGAAAAAACGGCTGACAACCAGCGGTTTGCGTTAAAAAGAACGGGGCTGCCGCATTAAGAAATACAACTACAAAACTTCTTAATGCGGCAGCCCTATCTTTATTTTGTCCGGTTACCGCGCCATCTTTTTCAGCTTTTCATACCGCTCCTTTGCGTCTTCCTTCGCCCGTTCAAACAATTCCCTTGCACGCGTCGGATTGCTTCGCGTCAGCGCGTTAAACCGCACTTCCCCATTCAAAAATCCAAAGAAATCCCCGTCCGGCTCCCGGCTGTCTAAGTGGAACGTCGCCTGCTTCTGTTCGCCGATGGCGGGCTGGTAGCGGAACAGGTGGAAATACCCTGCCTTCACCGCAAGCTTTTCCTCCTCCTGCGCCATCTGCATGCCCGACTTTAACCCTTGGTTGATACAGGGCGCATACGCTAAGATAATCGACGGCCCCGGATAAGCCTCCGCTTCCGTAAACGCGCGTACGCACTGGTTATAATCCGCGCCCATTGCCACCTGCGCCACAAATACATAGCCGTAACTCATTGCCATAGCCGCCAAATCCTTCTTGCGGATATCTTTTCCCCCTGCCGCAAACTGCGCCACAGCGCCAAGCGGCGTCGATTTGGACGCCTGTCCCCCGGTATTGGAGTACACTTCCGTATCAAATACCAGGATATTGATGTCCCTGCCGCTCGCCAGTACATGGTCAAGGCCGCCGAACCCGATATCATACGCCCAGCCGTCCCCGCCGAAAATCCACTTGGATTTCTTGGAAAGAAACGCTTTCTTCTCTAAAATTTCAGACGAGAGCGCGCAGTCGCATTCCATGAGCCTTCCGATCAGTTCTTCCGATGCCTTCTGGTTTTCCCTTCCGTTTGCGTAAGTGGAAAGCCATACATCCGCCGCGTCCTTTATCATTTCAACCTTCGTATTCGACGCCAGCTCCGTCACCTTCCGCTTTAAATTCGCCCGGATCGATTCTTCACTCAAAAGCATCCCGTACCCAAACTCCGCCGCGTCCTCAAACAGGGAATTGGACCATGCCGGGCCTCTTCCCTTTGCATTGACGGTATACGGCGTCGCCGGGGAAGAATTGCCCCAGATGGACGAGCACCCGGTTGCATTGGCAATATACATCCGATCGCCGAACAGCTGCGTCGCCAGCTTGGCATATGCCGTTTCGCCGCAGCCCGCGCATGCCCCGTGGAACTCCAAAAGCGGCTGTTTAAACTGGCTGCCTTTTACGCTTGCCGGGCCGAACGCCTCCACCAGATCTTCTTTTTCCGGAAGGCTCCTTCCGTATTCAAAATACTTTTGCATATCGGTATGCTTTTCGGTCGGCTCCATTACAAGCG
>CAJTLD010000109.1:8608-8815 GCA_910577065.1 uncultured Lachnospiraceae bacterium
CCGCATCCGGTACAGTCCATAACGGAAACGGTAATGGAAAACTGGTATTCCGGCATCTTTGGCATCTCCTTGCTTGCCATCCCGGCGGGAGCGTCCTGCCGCTCGCTCCGGTTTAAGACTGCCGGGCGGATGACCGCATGCGGGCAGACATAGGAGCAGATATTGCACTGGATACAGTTCTCCGGAATCCAGTTGGGCACGCGCACC
>CAJTLD010000110.1:0-1228 GCA_910577065.1 uncultured Lachnospiraceae bacterium
CGGGGTTTAAATAGGCCATTTCGTGCAGGCGGCTTTTAATTTCCTCTCCTTTGAAGCGTATTTTTTCAAAAATTTCCGCGTCCGGCATAAAATTGATGGCCGTTCCGGTCTGTTTTGTTTTTTTGAGCCTGGGCAAAAGCCCGTCTTCCAACTCGATTACGGGAACGCCGCGTTCATAGCGGTCATGGTGGATATAGCCGTCGCGGCTTATTTGTACGTCCATAAATACGGACAGCGCGTTGACGACGGAAGAACCGACTCCGTGCAGTCCCCCGCTCGTCTTGTAAGCCGCATTATCGAATTTGCCTCCCGCATGCAGCGTCGTAAATACCACGCGCGCCGCGGAAACGCCTTTTGCATGCATCCCGACCGGAATGCCGCGCCCGTTGTCTTCTACCGTACAAGACCCGTCCGCTTCTAATGTGACGCGCACCGTATCGCAAAACCCGGCCAGATGCTCGTCTACCGCATTGTCCACAATTTCATATACCAGGTGGTTGAGCCCTTTGGACGATACGCTTCCAATATACATGCCCGGCCTTTTGCGGACGGCTTCAAGCCCTTCTAATACTGCAATGCTGCTTGCGTCATATGCGTCATGTTTCGCCATATTCTATCTCCTTTTCTTTGCCGTCCATCGCTTTACGGATACAGGCAATCCCTTCTTTCATTTCTTCCTCGGTCAGCGCGCCGTATCCCAAAAGCAGGGCGGGACGCCCTTTTTGCAGTTTGGGGGAACCTGCGCCTAAGATCCGGTATTCCTCCAAATCAAAAACGCGCACGCCTTGCGCTTTAACTTTTTTGACAAGCTGCCAAACGGCCTGCTTTGTATTCAGTTCCGCCAGCAGGTGCGTCCCGGCATGATCGCCGTAAATATGGGACACCCAGGCTTCTTTTTTGAGCAGCGCCAAAAACAGATCGTGCTTTTCTTTGTAAATCCGCCTCATTTTGTTTAAGTAGCGCTCAAAGTACCCGCCGGAAAGAAATGCCGCAAGCGCCTTTTGCTGTTCCTTGGGCACCGTAGACGCATAAAATCCGCAATTGACATAGTAGCTTTCTAATAGCGTATCCGGAAGCGCCATAAAGCTGACGCGGACAGCCGGGCTGATGCTTCTTGAAAACGTGCCTAAATAAATGACAGTCCCGTTTCTGTCGCTGCCCTGCAGGGATGGGACGGGCTTTCCGCGGTAACGAAATTCACTGTCATAGTCGTCTTCAATTAAAAAAC
>CAJTLD010000110.1:1246-8703 GCA_910577065.1 uncultured Lachnospiraceae bacterium
CCGTTTTTTCCCCTGCCCACTGCAGAAGTTCAAGCCGGCGCTTCATTGGCATAACCCTTCCTGTCGGAAAGTGGTGGGACGGCATGGTATAGATAATATCCGGCATAAGCCGCCGGATTTCCTCCATCCGGATTCCGCCCGAATCCGCGGAAAGCCCGGCCACCGTATACCCCGCATTAGCAAGCGTCCGATAAGCTTTCCAATAAGTCGGGTTTTCCATTGCAACCGTTTTGCCGGGACCGATGATCTGCGCTAAAAGCAGCAAAAGATATTCGTTCCCCGCCCCTACAACCATCTGCTCCGGACGGCAGTTTACCCCTCTTGCATGATACAGATACCGACACAGCGCTTCCCTCAGTTCCCACTCCCCGGCAGCCTCCCCGGCGGTCAGAAGCGTTTTATCATTTTCCGCCAGCACTTCCCGGTAAATCCTGCGCCAGGTGGCAAAGGGAAATGCGCCGGGCTCGTTGGCGTCCGGAGAAAAAACAATCCGGCAGCCCGTATCCCCTGTCTTGCGCTTTGCCTGCGGCTTTTCCATGGAAATTTTGGAAAGCGGCCCGTTTTGGCACAATCCGGAAATATCGCAGGCATAATAGCCCCGGCAGGGCTTCGCTTCAATATATCCTTCCGATAAAAGCTGCCCGTAAGCCAGTTCCACCGTGGTTCTTGAAACCTGCAGATGGGCGGATAAAAAACGAGTAGACGGTAATTTTTCCCCACAGGAAATTTTACCGTCTGCAATATGGGTGCGTATATAAATATAAATCTGTTCATACAGCGGTTTCCTTGAATTGCCGTCCAAAGGTATCATCAATTCAAGCATTGCCGTTTCCCCGCCTTAGCCTGCCTGTTTTTGTTCCGCTTCTTTTTTGATGGCGGCCACAATGATTTCTTTGAGATCCAGAGCCTTGTCCTTAATCCGCCGGCTCGCGGTTTTGGAACTTAAAATATTGCTTAAGGACTTCGATGCAAAGGAATATTCTTTGAAGTGGAAGGCCATACACGCCAAAAGGTAATCCATCGTCAGCGAGTCCATGCCGCAGATAGGAAATTCTTCGGATGAAATCGCTTTCTGGAAGCCGTCGTACGCTTCTTTATAGTACGTCTTGGAACGCTCTTCATACATGGCCTTTTCCATCTGGCTTTCTTCCGCATAGGAACGGTACAGCCAGGAAAGTTTTAAGTAAGTATAAGCGATCTCGCTTGTTTTTGCGTTTTTTACCTGAGAACATTTCAGCGCCTGTTCATACCGCGCAATCGCCCTCCCATAACCAAACGTTTCCGGCTCTTCTTCCGTAGGCGGCGTAAACGTCATACAGATTTGCTCTAGTATCTGGCTAATCTGCAGTTTGCTTAAAGGGCCGAAATAGTTGCTCATTGCCGTATAACCGCAGAATGGGCAGGAATCGACGTCATATTTTAAAGTATCGATGTCCTGAAACCGGGGACGCAGGTCGAAATCAGGCTGTAACCGCCTTAATTTTGCGCTTCTTACCCGTTTTGTCGGAAATTCTTCCCGGCAGACAGCGCAGTTTATTTTCTTGGGAAATAAAAATGCGGCTTCCTTCTGTAATGCTTCCTTGTTTTCCATGTGGGATACCTCCTGTCATTTTATCGGTCTGTCGCATTCGCCGGCAGCGAATAGGAACTTTTAAGGGAAACAATCCGGTTAAACACCAGATGATCGTTTGTTGTGTCTTTTGCGTCTACGCAGAAATATCCCTGACGTACAAACTGAAAACTGTCATAGGCTTTGGCGTCCGCCGCATACGGTTCTATATAACAGTTTTTGCGGATCTGCAGCGAATTGGGATTTAAATTCAAGCTTCCGTCTTCGTTGTAAACGCCCAGTTCTTCGTCCACGATATTTTCATAAAGGCGTACTTCCACCTGTTTTGCGTAAGGAGCCGGCACCCAGTGGATCGTCCCCTTGACCTTCCTGCCGTCCGGGCTGTTTCCGCCTTTGCTGGCAGGATCATACGTGCAGTGAATTTCCGTCACCCTGCCGTTTTCGTCCTTTGTATAGCTGTTGCAGGTTACGAAATAAGCCTGCATCAAGCGTACTTCATTCCCCGGGAACATACGGAAATATTTCCTGGGCGGTTCTTCCATAAAATCCTCCCTGTCAATATAAAGTTCCCTGCAAAACGTCACCGTGTGAGTTCCAAGTTCTTTATTTTCCATGTTGTTGACGACCGTAAGCTCCTCTGACTGGCCTTCGGGATAATTGTCGATAATCACTTTTATCGGATCAAGTACCGCCATAATACGCGTTTTCTTTAGTTTTAAATCCTCGCGGATACAATATTCCAGCATTGCATAATCTACGGAACTGTTGCTTTTTGAAACGCCGCAGAGTTCCACAAACCTGCGGATGGACTCCGGCGTAAAGCCTCTTCTCTTTAGGGCCGCAATGGATACCAGACGCGGATCGTCCCAGCCGTCTACGATTTTTTCTTCTACCAGCCGTTTGATATAACGCTTTCCAGTTACCACGTTTGTAAGGTATAATTTTGCAAACTCGATCTGTTTGGGCGGATGTTCATATCCCACTTCGCGCACGACCCAGTCATAGAGCGGCCTGTGATCTTCAAATTCAAGCGTACAGATGGAATGGGTAATTCCCTCCACGGCATCCTCAATCGGATGTGCAAAATCGTACATCGGGTAGATGCACCATTTGTCTTTGGTGTTGTGATGATGCATATGGGCCACGCGGTAAATGACCGGATCCCGCATGTTGATATTCGGGGAAGCCATATCGATTCTGGCGCGGAGTACTTTTTCACCGTCTGCAAATTTTCCTTCCCGCATTTGTTCAAATAACGCTAAATTTTCTTCTACGCTGCGTCCTGAAGATGGGTCTTCCCTGCCCGGTTCCGTCAGTGTGCCGCGGTATGCGCGGATTTCCTCTGCGCTTAAATCCGAAACGTATGCTTTTTGTTTTTTGATCAGCTTTACCGCAGCTTCGTACATATGATCAAAATAATCCGATGCAAAATACAGGCGGTCTTCCCAGTCGGCCCCAAGCCATTTGACGTCTTCTTTGATGGATTCCACGTATTCGATCTTTTCTTTGGTAGGGTTTGTATCGTCAAAACGCAGGTTGAACAGCCCTCCGTATTCTTTTGCAAGCCCGGCGTTTAAAAGTATGGACTTTGCATGCCCGATATGTAAATAACCGTTTGGCTCCGGCGGAAACCGGGTGCATACGGTAGCGCAATTTCCTTCCGCCAGATCTTTGTCGATAATCTGTTCTATAAAATTTTTGGTTTCTGTTGCCTGTTCCATTTGATTCCTTTCCTCTCCCTCTTTTAAATTATTTACTGCGATCCATAAACCGTTTCAGCTGGCTGGATACATCCCGCAAATCAATGGGCTTGGCCACATGGGCGTTCATTCCGCAGTCTAAACATTTTTGGATATCCTCCGCAAAGGCGTCTGCCGTCATGGCAATAATCGGAATAGACGCGTCGTTCCGATCCATGGCGCGGATTTCCTCTGTCGCCTGGTAGCCGTTTTTGATCGGCATCCGGATATCCATTAATATAGCGTCATAGTAACCTTCTGCAGACTGTTTGAACTTATCAACGCATATCTGCCCGTTTTCCGCCCAGTCTAATGAAAGCCCTAAGCCAGAAAGCAGCTCATGCGCAATTTCCCAGTTTAAGTCGTTGTCTTCCGCCAATAAAACGCGCTTTCCGGTAAAGTCCGGCTCTTCCATCCCCGGAGCGCTTTCCGGGACAGCGTCCCCGCAGGCGTCAATAAATGACCGTAACCCATAAAATAGTGTGGATTTAAACAGGGGTTTGGATATAAACCCGGTAATACCGGCTTCTTTTGCGTCATTCTCAATTTCGCTCCAGTCATAAGCGGATATAATTAAAATCGGGACGTCGTCGCCGTAAATATGGCGGATTTCACGGGCAGCCGTAATGCCGTCCATACCCGGCAGCTTCCAGTCCAGCAAAATAATCTGGTAATCGTCGTGCTTCTTGTGCCGCTCTTCTACTTTTTTAATTGCCGTTTCAGCGTCCAGGCACCAATCCGGTTTGATTCCCAAAGATTTCAGAGAATAGATAACGCTCTCGCAAAGCTGCTCGTCGTCGTCCACAACAAGCATACGCCAGTCCGGAAGCACCATATCCGCTTCCTGGATTTCCGCTTTTGCCAAATCCAGCGTCACATGAAATTCGCTGCCTTTGCCGAGTTCGCTTTCCACTTCAATTGTGCCGCCCATCGTATCTACGATATACTTGGTAATCGCCATGCCAAGCCCCGTGCCTTCGGTTTTCTGCACGCGCGCAGTATCTTCGCGGCTGAACGAATCAAATATCTTCTTTTGATATTCTTCGGACATGCCGATTCCGGTGTCTTTTACCAGAAGATGCGTCCGTATATAATGCTCTCCCTTCGGGCATTCCTCTTCGTAGAGCGAAACATGGATAGAGCCTTCTTCCGGCGTAAATTTGATTGCGTTTCCCAGAAGATTGATTAAAATCTGGTTCAGGCGGACGCCGTCGCAGCAGACATTTTCCGTGGAAATATCGTGTATGGATATCTGGAACTTCTGATGTTTGGCTTTGATCTGCGGCTGGACGATATTTACGATGTTGTCCATAATTTCACGCAGGGAAACCTGATCCATATTTAGAACCATTTTTCCGCTCTCGATTTTGGACATATCCAGTACGTCGTTAATCAGGCCAAGCAGGTGCTTGCCGGAGAGCGTAATCTTGCGCAGGCAGTTTTTGACCTGCTCTTTGTTGTCAATGTTGACCGTGGCAATCGTAGTCATGCCCACAATCGCATTCATCGGCGTGCGGATATCATGGCTCATATTGGATAAAAATTCGCTTTTGGCATTGTTGGCATGTTCCGCTTCTTTTCTGGCCTCCTCAAGCACAAGCATTTGTTTGCCCAGCATTTTGATGTACTGGTAAAACAGCAGGCCAAGCGCCGCCATAGAAATAATACAAGCGGCATAAACGACATAAATCCACTGGCGTCCCATGGCCGAAACGACGTGGTCAAGCGAATCAAACGGCAGTATCATCACAAGATACCACTCGGAATAAGGAAGCCTGGTACAGTAAATCTGCCAGCGGGAATGTTTGCCTTGATCTAAAATAACGGAATAATCTTCATTTTCCGCCATCGCTTTTGTCATGGCATCCACATACTGGTTCGCATGCCCATCGTTTGATTCGTTATAAAAATCATAAATCCGTTCAAAAAAACTTTCCTGGTTAAAATCATCCCCGCGTACAACGTAGCTGCCGTTCCTGCGGATAATGTAAGAATTGGTCAGGCTGTTGTCGTTGGTATCAAGGAAAAGCAGCCTGCTCATATAATCCACGGAAAATCCGCCCACCAAAGCTGCGCCGTAGGAGCCGTCTTTCATCTGGTATGCGCACGGTACGCCTAACAGGATGACTTTTTGATTCTTGGAATCAGTTCCTACCGCTACTTTTCTTTCTCCGTCTAATATACTCTTCTGGAACGGCTGCGGATCTGTAACCGTCAGCGGATCGCCGTAAATCATTTCAAATTCGCCTTCCGGAGAGTAAATAGCCAGGTCTTCAAAGTCTCTGGCCTTTGCATTGTATGCAAGGCTGGCAGACAATTCTTCATTATCCGCGCTGTCCGGCTGGATCGTACGGGTAAGCGCTTCTGCCTGGGAAAGACGCGTTTCAATTGTCACCTCATAATGCATGGTAAGCTGCTCTATCATACTGGCCATATAAATTTTGCCAACATCTTCAATAGCCTGGGTACTTTTCTGGTTTAAAAAATAACCCACAAATAAATAAATACAAAAAATAAGGACAAATACTCCAATCAGGCTGTATAACAAGAAGCGCGGCAGTTTTACTTTATCTATCCCGTCTTTCATCCTTCCATCCCTTTCTTATGCTGCGTGCTTTTTGCGGACTGCTTTTGATTATAACAGATTATATCCGGTGCGGCAAGACAGACTTTTTATGATTTGGCTTACGCGATTTGCCCAGGTATGCCGCTCTGCGGCTTTTTGATATGCCCTCTGTGTTATGGCTTCTATGCGTTCCGGCTGTTTTTGCAGTGACGAAACGGCCTCGGCCAGCGTGTGCGGCTTAGCGCTGTCGTAGAGTACAGCCTCCTCTTTATCCAGAAGGATCTTCTGGGAAAAGCCGCTTTTTTCCGTAAGGCAGAGGGTCCGGTTGATCATAGCGGAATAAACGCGGTCGTGCATGCCCCCGCAAAATCCGGGCGTGACGTTTAGAAGCATTTTGGCGTTCGCTATCATCTGGACCGAAGCGGCAAACCCAATTCCCTGCCGTATCTGCACGTGCGGGCCTTCCAGCCCTTTTGCAAGCTCCCAGCCCTGCCCTATAATGGTAAAAGAGACCCCGGCTTTTGCCGCGGCGGATACGGCGTCTTTGCGTCTTTTATTGCGCAGGTATTTATCCGCAAGGTAATCGGCGTTCATTTTCCGGATAAACTGCTCCGGGCTAATTTCCTGCTTTTGATCCTTTAAATAACGCATAAGGGCTTCTTCCTGCGTTAATTCGTGATCCGCCCCCATCATATCAATGAGCGCCGCAATTTCCCGTCTCTGCCCGTCCGGGTAATCCGACAGTTCCAGGTACAGGTTTTCTTCCGGCTCGTAAGTACCCAAAAAAAGAAGCTCCAGCCGTTTCTGGCAAAAACTTCTTTCCATATCCGCTTTCATTGCCCCTAACGGCAGATACAAAACCTGTCCGATATGCGGATAGTATTTTCTGACATAGCTTTGGTGGCAGGTATCGATACAGATCACGGAATATCCGGGGAAACTGTTCTTAATCCCTATGTGGTGATAAAGCGGATGGTCGACAAGATAATTGTAAAACGGGACGCCAAGCGCCGTAAGGTACGGCGTCCCGTCTTCAAGTTCAAGCCGCGGCAGCAGGGAATTGAAGTCAAATCCCGCCAAAAATTGTTCACGGCGCTTTAAAATTGCTTCTAGTTTTTCTTCCATACAGGCGGATAAATCGCAGATTTCTACCGGATAACCGGCCTGTTCAAACGCGTCCGCCATGCATTCCATAAAATACCGGTTGGATTCGTAGCACAAATCCCTGGATTCAAATAGTAAAATGGTATCTCCCATGGATATATCCCCGTTTAATTTTTGTGAATGTGCTGGTGTGTAAACAGATGATCCTGGCAGTATTCGTAATTCCCGTCGCATTTGGAACAAAACCGAAATTCCAGGGACGGATCATCTTGCTCTGTCCTCCCGCATATGGCGCATTTGTGTTTTGTTACGCCAGAGCCGGGAGCAGCCTGGCGTACTTGCCTTTTAAAAGCCTGCCGCCTGTGGATTTCCTTAGGCGAAATTTTGTGGAAATCCCTGGTCGAAACATAAAACAAAAGAAAATTTAAAAGCGACATAACAATCGCCATCCGAACCGGCCAGCCGGACTGGATAATGT
>CAJTLD010000111.1 GCA_910577065.1 uncultured Lachnospiraceae bacterium
GCGGTTCCTGTTCGGGTATGTACACCGCCAATTCCATGAACTGCCTGACCGAAGCGCTCGGCATGGGGCTTCGCGGCAACGGCACAATCCCGGCGGTCTATTCGGAGCGCATCAAGCTGGCAAAGCATGCCGGCATGGCGGTAATGGAACTGTTCGAAAAAAACATCTGCCCGCGGGACATTATGACAAAGGAAGCCGTGTTAAACGCCCTTACGGTCGATATGGCGTTAGGCTGTTCCACCAACAGCATGTTGCACCTTCCAGCGATTGCGCATGAAATCGGCTTTGACTTTGATATTAAATTTGCCAATGAGATCAGCGAAAAGACGCCGAACCTGTGCCACCTTGCACCGGCAGGCCCGACTTATATGGAAGACTTAAACGAAGCGGGCGGCGTATATGCCGTCATGAAGCAGCTGGCAGACATCGGGCTGTTGCATACGGACTGCATGACGGTGACCGGAAAAACCGTCGGCGAAAACATAAGAGGTGCCGTAAATAAAAATCCAGACGTTATCCGGCCGCTTGACAATCCGTACACAAAGACGGGCGGCCTTGCCGTTTTAAGCGGCAACCTGGCGCCGGACGGAAGCGTTGTAAAGCGTTCCGCCGTCGCGCCCGAAATGCTGGTGCACGAAGGGCCTGCGCGGGTATTTGAATGCGAAGAGGATGCGATTGCAGCGATTAAGGGCGGTAAAATCAACGCCGGAGACGTTGTTGTAATCCGCTACGAAGGGCCGAAGGGCGGGCCGGGAATGCGCGAAATGTTAAATCCGACTTCCGCAATTGCAGGCATGGGCCTCGGCTCCTCAGTTGCCCTGATTACCGACGGCCGCTTTTCCGGCGCAAGCCGCGGCGCATCCATCGGACATGTTTCCCCGGAAGCAGCCGTGGGCGGGCCGATTGCCCTGATCGAAGAGGGCGACAGAATCAAAATTAATATTCCGGAACTGAAGTTAGAAGTAGACGTCAGTGACGAGGAATTAAACGCACGCAGGGCGAAGTGGCAGCCGAAGGAGAAGGAAGTAAGCGGCTATTTGAAACGCTATGTAAGTATGGTGACCTCCGGAAACCGCGGTGCGATCTTAGAAACCAGATAGTCTTGCGTTTCATTAATCACAGAAAAGAGAAAGCGAGGGTTTGCGATGCAGCTGACAGGATCACAGATCATCATCGAATGTTTAAAAGAGCAGGGCGTGGATACGGTGTTCGGATATCCGGGCGGCGCGATTTTAAACGTATATGACGAGCTGTACAAACATCAGGATGAAATCAGGCATATTTTAACCTCCCATGAACAGGGGGCAAGCCATGCGGCGGACGGATACGCCAGGAGTACGGGAAAAGTCGGCGTATGCATGGCGACAAGCGGCCCCGGGGCGACAAACCTTGTCACCGGGATTGCGACCGCTTATATGGATTCCGTCCCGCTCGTGGCGATTACCTGCAACGTCGGCGTCCCGCTGCTTGGAAAAGACAGCTTCCAGGAGGTTGACATTGCCGGAATCACAACACCGATTACAAAGCATAACTTTATCATAAAGGATATTGAAAAGCTGGCGCCGACCATCCGCCGGGCGTTTGCGATCGCGGCGAAAGGCCGTCCGGGCCCTGTGCTTGTGGATATCCCCAAAGACGTCACGGCGCAGAGCTGCGAATATACGCCGCAGGAGGCAGAGCATCCCGCACGCAGCACAGAGGGCATACGGGAAGAGGATTTGTCCGAAGCGGTAAACATGATAGCGGCCAGTAAACGCCCCTATGTATTTGTCGGCGGCGGCGCGGTGATTTCCGGCGCAAGCCGCGAATTAAAGGAATTTGTGGAAAAAACAGACGCCCCGGTCTGCGATACCCTAATGGGCAAGGGCGCGTTTGACGGTACGGACGAAAGATACACCGGGATGCTCGGCATGCACGGCACAAAAACGTCCAACTTCGGCGTCAGCGAATGCGATCTTTTGATTGCCGTCGGCGTGCGTTTTTCCGACCGGGTGATCGGCAACGCCAGCAAATTTGCGGAGCAGGCAAAGATTTTGCAGATCGATATCGATCCGGCGGAGATCAACAAAAACATCGTGGTGGACACCAGTATCATCGGGGACGTAAAAGAAGTTTTAACGCGTTTGAACGAGCGGATCGGGCAGTCGGATCATAAGGAGTGGCTGGCGCATCTGGCGGAGTTTACCAGAACGTATCCGTTAAAAGGAAAAGAAACCGGGTTAAGCGGGCCGTTTCTGATAGATACCGTTTACAGGCAGACAAAGGGCGACGCGCTGATTGTAACGGAAGTCGGGCAGCATCAGATGTGGGCGGCGCAGTTTTACCGTTTTAAAAGCCCGCGCACGCTGCTGACGTCCGGCGGCCTTGGAACCATGGGGTACGGGCTTGGCGCCGCGATTGGCGCACAGGCTGCAAATCCCGGGAAAAAGGTCATCAATATTGCGGGGGACGGATGCTTCCGTATGAATATGAATGAAATCGCGACGGCAGTACGCCAGAAGCTTCCGATTGTAGAGATCATTGTAAATAACCATGTGCTTGGCATGGTGCGGCAGTGGCAGGATTTGTTCTACGGCAAACGTTATTCGGCGACGGTGCTGGACGACGGGATGGATTATGTGAAGCTGGCGGAAGCTATGGGTGCAAAAGGGCTTCGGGCAGTGACAAGAGAGGAATTTGAGGAAGCCTTAGAAACCGCGTTAAACGCAGACGGGCCGGTAGTAATTGACTGTGTGGTAGGGTGCGACGATAAAGTCTGGCCGATGGTAGCGCCGGGCGCGGCAATCCGCGAAGCATTTACGGAAGAAGATTTAAAATAGGAATCTATATGGAATCGTATAAGTTAAAACAGGGCGCCGCAATCACAGAGGAAGAAAAAAGGGAATTGGAGGAGGCCAAAAAAAGGCCGGTTTTCTTTGACGAAGATTCGCCCGGGTTGGATCCGAAGATGGAACAGGCGTTTATCGAAGCGAGAAAAAAGAAACCCTATGTTACAAAGCCCCTTACCGTGCACGTTTCTCTGGCGACGATTAAAAAAGCGGAAGCTTTGGGCAGGGATTATATGGATATTTTAGGGCGGCTGCTGGATCAGGCCGTAAATGAGTATATGGCAGAACAGCGGTTTGGTGAAAAAGCCGGATCGTTACAGAATCCGTTTTCTTAAAAAAATAATTGACAGTTCCCCTCAAAACAATTACAGTAAGGTTTGAGTGAATTTTAGTTAAGTTAAACAGGAGGATATGAGTATGAGCAGAGTTTACAATTTTTCCGCAGGGCCGGCCGTGCTCCCGGAAGAGGTATTGCAGGAAGCGGCGGACGAAATGTTGGATTATAAGGGAAGCGGCATGTCCGTTATGGAGATGAGCCACCGTTCCAAGGTATACGATACCATTATCAAAGAGGCAGAAGCGGATTTGCGCGATTTGATGGCGATTCCGGACAATTATAAGGTGTTGTTTTTACAGGGCGGCGCATCGCAGCAGTTTGCCATGATTCCGATGAATCTGATGAAAAATAAAAAAGCTGCTTATATTATTACCGGCCAGTGGGCAAAGAAGGCATTTCAGGAGGCGCAGATTTACGGGGAGGCCGTTGCGGCCGCATCCTCCGAGGATCAGACGTTTTCCTATATTCCGGACTGTTCGGATCTGAATATCCCGGAAGATGCGGATTATGTATATATATGTGAAAACAATACGATTTACGGCACCAAATTCAAGACGCTGCCAAATACCAAGGGGCATACCCTTGTGGCGGACGTTTCCTCCTGCTTTTTGTCGGAGCCGGTGGACGTCAGTAAATACGGCGTGATTTACGGAGGCGTGCAGAAAAATATCGGGCCGGCGGGCGTAGTGATTGTCATTATCCGGGAGGATTTGATTACCGAAGATACGCTGCCCGGGACGCCGACTATGTTAAAATACAAAACCCATGCCGACGCAGAGTCTTTGTATAATACGCCGCCCTGTTACGGCATCTATATGTGCGGCAAGGTATTTAAGTGGCTGAAAAAAATGGGCGGCCTTGCGGCAATGAAAGAACGCAATGAAGAAAAAGCGAAGATTCTGTATGATTTTCTGGATCAGAGCAAAATGTTCAAAGGCACCGTGGCAAAGGAAGACCGTTCTTTAATGAACGTGCCGTTTGTAACGGGCGATGCCGATCTGGACGCTAAGTTTGTAGCCGAAGCCAAAAAAGCCGGGCTTGAGAACCTAAAAGGGCACCGCAGCGTAGGCGGTATGCGCGCATCCATCTACAATGCAATGCCGAAAGAAGGCGTAGAGAAGCTTGTGGCGTTTATGCGCGAATTTGAAGCCGCAAACGCATAAAATATGCGCCTGGGGATTTCCCCGGCAGACGTCCAAAGCAGTGCGGATACGGCGGACGCCGCCGTATCAGACGGATCATAAAGTTTACATAGCAACAGGAATCGGACAGGAAAAGGAGAGATGGAAAACATGTATCAGTATGCTTGTTTAAACCCGATTGCGGAAATCGGCCTGAATTTATTTTCGGATCAGTACCAGAAAACAGAGGAATTAAAAGACGCGCAGGCAGCGCTTGTACGAAGCGCTTCCATGCATGATCTTTCGCTTCCGGAAGGTTTGGAGGCTGTGGCGCGGGCGGGCGCGGGAGTCAACAATATCCCGCTTGACAAATGCGCCGAACAGGGTGTCGTTGTATTTAATACGCCGGGCGCAAACGCCAACGGCGTAAAGGAAATGGTCATTGCCGGAATGCTGCTTGCTTCCCGCGATATCGTCGGCGGAATCGAATGGGTGCGGGAGCATGAAGGGGAGCCGGACATCGGCAAGCTGGCGGAAAAGCAGAAAAAGCAGTACGCAGGCTGTGAGATTGCCGGCAAGAAATTAGGAGTGATCGGGCTTGGCGCAATCGGCGTGCAGGTGGCGAATGCGGCGATTAACCTTGGTATGGAGGTATTCGGGTACGATCCGTATATTTCGGTCAGCGCGGCTTGGAATCTGTCCCGCAGCGTAAAGCATATCAGCAATGTGGAAACCATTTACAGGGAATGCGACTTTATTTCCATCCATGTGCCGTTAATGGACGCCACAAGGGGCATGATCAACGAAGACGCGCTTTCCAAAATGAAAGAAGGCGTCGTCATCTTAAATTTCGCGCGCGATCCGCTTGTGGAGGACGAGGCGATTTTAAAAGCGATTGCAGACGGCAGGGTAAAGAAATACGTTTCCGATTTTGCAACGCCCGCACTTGCCGGGAAGGAAGGCGTGATTTTAACGCCGCACTTAGGCGCTTCCACGGAAGAATCCGAGGACAACTGCGCAATGATGGCGGTGCGCGAAATCCGCGATTATCTGGAAAACGGGAATATTGTCCATTCTGTCAATTATCCGGACTGCAATATGGGCGGCTGCGACAAAGCGGGGCGCGTAGCCATTTTGCATAAAAATATCCGCGGCACCATTGCCAAATTTACGGCGGTGTTTGACAACGGCGGCATCAATATCGAAGATATGACCAACAAATCCAAAGGCGATTACGCCTATACGCTGCTCGATCTCGGAACGCCGGCGACGGACGAAGTGGTGGCGCAGTTAAAAGGGTTAGACGGCGTATTAAAAGTACGTGTGGTAAAATAAAAGAATAATAAGGAGACAAAAATGGCAGACATCAGACCATTTCTGTGTATCCGTCCAGCAGAAGGTAAAGCGGCTTATGACGTTTATAACAGAAGAGAAGCAAAAGCAGAAACAGAAAAAAATCCGGATTCCTTTTTGAAAATCGACCGGGCGGAAACGCAGTTTGACGATTCGGTGGATACCTACGACGACCGTGTTTACAAAAAGGCGCATGATATTTTGTGGGATATGGTCGGCAGCGGGGATTTTATCCGGGACGGGGCGCCCTGTTATTATATTTACGAGCTGACGATGGACGGCCGGGTGCAGACCGGGCTGGTGGCGTGCGCTTCCATTGACGATTACGAAGCCGGCGTCATTAAGAAGCATGAAAATACAAGGGCGGAAAAGGAAGCGGACCGGATCCGCCACGTGGACGCCTGCAATGCCCAGACTGGGCCGATTTTTCTGGCATACCGGGCAAACGCCGTGATACGGGAGATTATGGGGCGTGCGAAGGAGCATACGGCGCTTTATGATTTTGTTTCGGACGACGGGATCCGCCACCGGGTGTTTGTGATTGACCGGGCGGAGGATATCGCGCGTATCCGGGATACGTTTATAGGCATTGGGGAGATTTACATAGCGGACGGGCATCATCGGGCGGCATCCGCGGTGAAAACCGGGAAGATGCGCAGAGAGCAGCATCCGGGGTACACGGGGGACGAGGAGTTTAACTATTTCCTGTCGGTGCTGTTTGCGGACGAAGAGCTTTTGATTATGGACTATAACCGTGTGGTAAAAGATCTGGGCGGGCATACGCCGGAGGAATTTTTGGAACAGGTGCGGCGTATTTTTGATATGGAACAGCTTGCGCAGGCAGAGAACCCGCAGCAGAACGGGCAGGTCTGCATGTATCTTGCCGGGACGTGGTACCGGCTTTCGATCAAAGACGCGGATCGCAGCAGCGATCCGGTGGAAGGGCTGGATGTTTCTCTGCTGCAGAAGCTGTTACTGGAGCCCGTGCTTGGTATTTCGGATCCCAAAACGGATGCGAGGATTGATTTTGTGGGCGGTATCCGGGGGCTTGGCGAACTGGAGCGAAGAGTAAATGAGGATTGCGCCGCTGCATTTGCAATGTATCCGACTTCGATTGGAGAATTGTTTGCCGTTGCAGACGCGGGGAAGCTGATGCCGCCGAAGTCTACCTGGTTTGAGCCGAAGCTGCGCAGCGGGCTGTTTATTCATGAAATTTAGGGGAGAATACGATGGATTTGGAATTATCGGAGCTTACGACGGAAACCCGGACGCTTGAGGAAGTCGGGCAGTTTGTGGAACAGGTGAAAAATACGGATTCCGGGATGATACGCGAATGGCTGGAAAGCTTAGTGCCCGGGCTTTTGGGGTTTGCGCTGCAGATTGTGCTTGCGGGGGCGGTTTACCTGATCGGAAGCAAGCTGATTAAGCTGGCGCGCAAAATTCTGCGCCGCTGGCTGGAACGCACCGAAGCGGATATGGGCGTCAGGCAGTTTTTGGACGCGCTGTTAAAATATTTTTCATTTTCGATTCTGGTGGTTATTATTTTGACGCTGTTTGGCGTGACGACGGCGTCCGTGGTGGCAGTCGTCGGGTCTGCGGGCCTGACGCTCGGCCTTGCGCTGCAGGGAAGCCTTGCCAATTTTGCGGGCGGCGTGTTGATTATGCTGTTAAAGCCGTTTGTGGTCGGGGATTATATTATTGAGGATTCGCACGGCAACGAGGGGACGGTGGCGGAGCTTTCGATTTTTTATACAAGGCTATTGACGCCGGATCACAAGACGATTGTGATTCCGAACGGATCGCTTGCCAACAGCAGCTTAACGAATGTGACGCACTGTGAGAAGCGCCGGGTCGATTTGGAGGTCGGGATTGCGTATGAGGCGGATTTAAAGCTTGCAAAAGATATCCTGCGCAAGCTTGCCGAAGCGGAGACCTGCCGGCTGCCGAAGGAGGAACTGCAGGTGTTTGTGTCGGAGCTTGGCGCAAGCGAGGTGAAGCTGGGGCTTCGGATCTGGGTCAGTACGGAGGATTACTGGGATGCGAAGTGGCGGCTGACGGAGCAGGTGAAGCTGGCGTTTGATGAGGCGGGAATTGAAATTCCCTATACGAAGATTGACGTGCAGATGCGGCAGTAACGCCGTACAAAAAAGAGGATAACATCAGTTATCCTCTTCATCCGTTTCAGACATGGAGTAAACAGAACGTTTTCTTGCCATTTCATCGTTTGCTAAGTATTCGTCATACGTTGTAATCTTGTCAATCATTGTACCGTCCGGTAAAAATTCAATGATCCGGTTGGCGGTTGTTTCTACAACCTGATGATCGCGGGAAGAAAACAGGATGACGCCGGGGAATTTAATCAGGCCGTTATTCAAAGCCGTGATGGATTCCATATCCAGGTGATCGGTCGGTTCATCTAAGATCAAAATATTGGACGCCTGGATCATCATGCGGGAAAGCAGTACGCGAACCCGTTCGCCGCCGGAAAGCACGCGCATTTTTTTGACGCCGTCTTCCCCGGCAAACAGCATCCGGCCCAAAAAGCCGCGGACATAAGTAGCGTCTTTGATTTCCGAGTACTGTGTCAGCCAGTCGACAATCATCAGATCCGTATCAAAAATCTGCGTATTGTCTTTTGGGAAATAGGACTGGGAAGTTGTGACGCCCCATTTGTAGGAGCCTTCGTCCGGTTCCATTTCTCCGGTAATAATCTTAAAAAATACGGTTTTGGCAAATTCATTGCCGCCGACAAAAGCCACTTTGTCATCGTGCCCTAAAATAAAGGAGATATTGTCTAAAACTTTCACGCCGTCAATGGTTTTGCTGATGTTTTCTACCATAAGGACTTCGTTTCCAATGTCGCGGGAGGGGCGGAAGTCGATATATGGGTATTTGCGGCTGGAAGGACGTATTTCGTCAAGCTGGATTTTTTCCAGCGCGCGTTTTCGCGAGGTCGCCTGCTTGGATTTGGAAGCATTCGCGGAAAATCGGGAAATAAACTCCTGCAGTTCTTTGATTTTTTCTTCTTTTTTCTTGTTGGCTTCTTTCATCTGTTTGACAAGA
>CAJTLD010000112.1 GCA_910577065.1 uncultured Lachnospiraceae bacterium
ACTAACGCGCACTTTTTTATACAAAAATCTTGACAATTGGCAAATGGCGTAATATTATATAGATGATCTATATATAGATCGTCTATATAAAAGGAGGGATTTAAATGGCAGTTGATAAAACGCTGCTTTCCGGAAGCACAATGATGCTGTTGTTAAAGCTGCTTTCCGAAAAGGATATGTACGGTTATGAGATGATTGAAACGCTTCGGAACCGTTCAAAGAATGTCTTTGAATTGAAAGCCGGGACGCTTTACCCGCTTTTGCATGCGATGGAAGAAAAATCGTTTCTGGTTTCCTATGAAGACGACGCGTCCGGTAAAACGCGCAAATATTACCGTATTACCAAAGAGGGCAGAAAGCACTTAAAACAGAAAAAAGACGAATGGAAGGAATATTCCGACGCTGTTTCAAAAATTTTGGCAATGGGGGTGTGGGCATGGAAGAGTATTTAAAAATATTGTTGGAACAAATTCGCTGCCGGAAGGCGTGGCCTGCCGTTGAAGAGGAGTTTCGCTGCCATATTGAGGAACAGGCGGCGGCAAACGTCCTGCAGGGAATGGATAAGGAGGAAGCGCTGCGCTGTGCTGTAAGGGATATGGGGGATCCTGTAGAGACGGGAGTGGATCTGGATCGGGTGCACAGGCCGCAGACGGCGTGGGATGTGGTGGGCGTTATGCTCGTTATTGCGCTTGCAAGTATTTTTATTCATGTTGTGATTGGGCTTGGGGCAGAAGAAATCAACTATCAGCCGCAGGGAACGTACATCGGGCGCGCCGTTTGTTATATTGTTGCCGGATTTGCGGCCATGCTGATTGTATACCGTTTGGATTACAGCTTTCTGGCAAGACGAGGAAAGTTATGCGCCGTGGCATTTCTGGCCCTGATGACGCTTGGCGCCGTGGTATACGGTATGAAAATGCATGGGGGAATGTTGTTTTTAGATATGGGCGTATTATCATTTTCTATCGTTTATGTGATGTTTTTATACGTCCCTTTGTATGGGGCGGTTTTGTATCAGTACCGCGGGAGCGGCTTTGGAGGGCTGGCAAAGTCATTTCTGTTTCTTGTGTATCCGGTTTGGCTGGCGGTAAAGATACCGTGTATGAGCCTGGGGCTGCTGCTTTTGTTCCTGCTGTCTGTGCTTTTGTCCGCCGCTGTGGCAAAGGGATGGTTTCATGTCCCGAAAAAAAGCGTTCTGGCGGGATATTGGTTCATCCTGGCAGCTGGAATGCCTCTTTTTTATATCTTTGTTAAATTTAACAGCGCATCGGCGGGCTGCTTTGCCTGCCTACCAGGCGGCGCGGCTGGAAGCGTTTTTTAACAGTTCTTTCCAGGATAACAGTTATGTGACAAAAATGCTGGCGGAACTACTGCAGGGCAGCCGCTTTTTGGGCGGGAGCGGCCAGGCGGTGGCAGGCGTCCTCCCGAATTACTACAGTGAGTACATTCTGGCTTTTTTGTATTCTTATTACGGAATAGCGGCGGCATGCGCGGCCTGTCTTCTGATAGCCGCCGTTGCGGTCCGGGCGCTGCGGATTGCGCTTGGGCAGAGAAACCAGCTTGGAATGATGATAGGGCTTGGAAGCGGGCTTGTGATGCTGACGAATACGGTAATGAACATTTTGGAAAATACGGGGCTTTTTCCGCCGACTATGACGTTTTTACCGTTCTTTTCTTATACTGGATCGGGGATTTTTGTAAGCTATATTTTGGCTGGAATTGTGCTGAGCGTGTACCGGTATAAGAATATTCTTCCGGTTTCCGGCGCAAAAGCGGGCGCAGCCAGGAAGGAATCGGCTTAAATATATTGTCCGGACTTTTGGTATTTGTTATAATAGGATGCAATACAGTGCGTTCCCTTGTTTACCGAGGGTATATAATAAAGATTGAGAGGTATCGGCATGATTCGTTTTAGCCTGAAAAGTCACAGTGTAAAAGAAGCATCCTTTCAGGAGCATTTTGAAAGGGCAAGAAAGAGCAATATGAACGTTGGCGTAGAGGGGAAAATTATAATTCCGCAAAATCCGGCTCAGCCGGGGGATGTCACAGTCCGGTTAAAAATGCGCCTTGGCAGCACGGACGACTGTATGTATCTGATGCTGCAGACAGTTACGGTGTTTGCGGTGGAGGGGCCAAGGGAGGAATTGAACGAACAGTCCGCCAGGCGTGAATGCTTTCCGGCTGCAATGGCAAAACTTCGGGAGACTGTCCGGCAGCTTACTGAGGTTTATGGGATGACGCCGCTGGAGCTGCCGCCGTTTGCAGAAGAGGAGCAGGCGGGGTAATCACGGTTTTGCCGGTTGGCAAAGCTTTGCCAGCCAGATGGCGGGAAGTGTGGCTTTTGGCCTCTGGCTGGCTGTGGTCTTGAAATCCTTTTACCGGATCTGCTCTAAAATACTCGGATCCTTGATTTTGGTATCCTCCGCGAACAACAATATCTTTGACATAATTTCGGCCGTCTTCGGATCGTCGTCTACAAACGGCAGGAAGATCCTTCCTCTGTGCTGCGAATGCACCGGAACGACAAACAGCATGGCGTTGCCCGTCTGGCGCACGGCCCCGCTTCCGAGGTGGACGGAATATTCTCCGAGTTTTCCGTCGATCATGGCAAAGTTTCCTTCCAGCCGGACGTTTTTGATTCCGAACAGATCCAGGTTGCATTCCACAACGGCACGCCGCATTTCTATTGTCGAATGGCTGGTCTCCGGATCGACGCCGCCGGCATGGGCTACGCTTACCGCCAAATCTACATCCCGCATGACCTCGCTGTAAATGATATCCGGAATATCCTTAAGCTTTATCGGTTTTCCGGTCTTGCGGTCTAAAAATACTACCCATTCTAAGGTCGGCGCTTCTATGTCGCTCGGTGAAAACCAGTCCGCCATGGCATAAATCCGCGCCACAATATTTTCCTGATAATAGACTTTCTGCAGGCCGTCGTCATAGTCGGCCACCCAGCGCCGTCCGCGCAGCACGCCAACTGTTTTCTGCGGCTGGATCTGGTTGCCGGAAAACAGCATCGACTCTGTTTTTTCCAGTTCCTCCGAAAGCTTTACGTACAGTTCGCGGAAGACCTGTTTGAACGGCTGCTTTACCTGCTTTTCAAACAAAAGCTTCTGGTATTCGCTCCACTGCCCCTTGCGGTAAAAATCAATCGGGTGGGCAATCAAAAGCTTATCTCCCGGTTTTAACGGCGTAATTGTCCCCTCGCTGCCAAACAGGCCGTCCGGCGTCAAAAATCCAAGACATGTGCAGGCTTCCCCGGCAGCGTCTTGTTCCGGCATAAAAAGCAGCGTCTTTATCATTGGGGCAACGACGGGATTGCCGAACAGATCCCACAGCTCCCGCGCTTCAAATGCGGTCCGGTCTTCCATTGCCTGTTCTAACATCTGCCGGGTACGGCTGTACTGCTCCTTCAGCGCTTTGTGCGTTTCCTGGCAGGCAAGGATAAGCGGATCTTTTTTGAGTTTGGCGGGGACGGATTTTAAGATTTTGCCGCCTTTTTGGCATTTGAGCGAACTCTTTCCGTTTTCATCCACCGAAACCAGGACCGATACGCCGTCCGAGCCTTTTATTTCCTGCCATGCAAAGCAGGAGGAGGACTCTTCAATCAGCTTGCTTTCCATGCGCAGGATCAGCCGCGTAACATCCGTAAAGCCTGCGTTTGCGCTTAAATTGCGCAGGGCGATATCCACCGCGCGGCCTTCGCTTGCCCGGCGCTGCGCGCCGAATTGCCGGCTTTCTTTTTTGTATTTCTGGATAAACTGGTAGCGGTCTAGTAAATCCTTTTCCCGTTTGGTTTTGGCCGAGGGCAGCGGGAGCAGGCCAAGGCTCATCAAAAGGTCTTTGTTGCGTTTGGCGTCAATTTCGGCTTTTAAATCCTCCTTGTCCTTTTTGCCCAGCGCGGCGTCCGCGTATTTTCTCGCCCTGCCGTGGGCGGTTCCGGTGGAAGAATATTTCGCGGCGTCGTAAAGGAGTTTGAAGTTTTTCTCCCCGATTTTTTCGTAGGCTTCCAAAAACCAATGCAGATCAAACGCTCCGTCGTGCAGTTCCTCCGGGGAAAGCGGCGTATACCGGGCAATGACAGAGGTAATGTGATCGTCAAAATATTCGCTGGTATGCGCCATAAAATAGTAGCAGGCGCTGGCAAAGCCCGGCAGCCCGAAATATTCCTCCAGCAGCGGAATCCACTGCTCCGCATACATGGCAAGTTCGGCAAGCCGTTTTTTGGTAATGTCCGTGCCCTTTAACGCGGCGGCAAGCGTATCGGCCGTGTCCGTTTCGTCCGGCATACAGACCTTTAGCAGATGGCTTAACACGTTTCGCTTGGCCGTGGCGGAAGTATAGTAGCTGTAGCCGCGCTGCAGGGGTTCTTTGCCCAGGGCGGTTAAAATCTGGATCATATAGCCGATGCCGTAAATGACGTTAATATTACTGATATAGTCAGAAAACGGCGTCGGCTGTTCCCCGCGTTTCAGTTCGACGGCAAGGATATTCGGTATGGTTTCACGGTAAATTTCATGTGCCAGCTGCATGGCGGGAAGCTTGGCATATGCCGTATCAAACCGGTATTTTCCGTCGGACGGCGTAATCGCATTCAGCCCGAAAAAGCTGTTTAACGCGCCGATCCGGGCGTTTTTAGACGGGACTGCGCCCCGCTGTTCCACAATGCTGACCGGCTCTAAAAGGCTGCCCAGGTCGGAGAACGTAAAAACAGCCTTGTAAAGCAGATCCTTGTCCCAGTGCCCGCGCAGGTAACACTGTACATAATCCGACAGGGAAAGGTACGCGCTGTGTCTGCTCTGGTAACGGGGAAGCTTTTCTCTGTCCCGTTGTTTCAGGTAGTGCTGCTGCAGCAAAAACCGCATGGTAAACGCAGACGTCCAGTCCGCTTCCGGCGCCAGGGAAAGCCAGCCCAGCAGGTCGGCAAAAACCGGCAGGCCGGCGGTCCGCTCGTTATGCGTTTCGATGACCCCGTTCCAGCGCTTTTCGCTGACGGTATAGAAGTCATTGGACGTATCTATGGCGGATAAGAACGCGGCTGACCCGCAAAGCGCCCACCTTGCTTTTAAGTCTTTTGGGACATATTCGCTAAACAGCGTATCCAAAACGGTCCGTGCCTGCGAACCGTAACGCAGCCCCTGGATCAGATTGGAAAACGGCGGCTTTTTCCTAAGGCCATGCCCGAATATCGTTTTATAAAGATCTATGTTTTGCTCGTATTTGTTCCGCCCATAGCGGCAGGCCTGGTAAAAATGGATTTCCATTAAAAGTTCAGGGGTTTTGATGTGCTCGCGGTAAAACGTTTCCCATAATTCACGGAACGGATAGGCGTCTAACGGCGTTGCGTCCGGATCGTTTCCGGTATAACGGCAGCGTTTCAGATCGTCGCCCAGCAGCTCGTCCGTATCCCACGCGGTCTTGTAAGAAAGATTGCGGTTTTTTTGAATCAGGCTGTTTAAGGCCTGCAGCACGCGGATGCATTCGTCTTCCCCATAGGTAAACAGTGTGTGGGCTTTTTTGCCGTCTGCGTCCATAGGCGGCAGAACCCACTCTTTGTTTACGTCGTAAAAACCGTAGCCCGGCGTATTTAAAATATCCTGCGCCGCGCTGTTATCCGCCGTCAGCTCTTCATATAATACCTGTTCCCTGCCCGTCTGCGGCTCAAATTCCGAAAGATACGGGGTAAGAAGGGCAAACTGCCCGTCATTTTTTTTCATCTCCAGCGCAAGGTCAAGCGCGCCCATATGGCATTCCTCCGGCTTAGCGGCAAGCAGCCTTCCGACGGATGCGGCAAGCGCTTCGGGCGGCTGCTTCTGTAAAATGGCAAGCGTCCCCTCGCGCCCTTTTTTGTATTTTAAATTCTGTTCCAGCCGCCGGTAATCTTCATCGGCCAGCTTCATGTCGTCCGCCAGCATATACGCGGATTTGCAGGTATACTCCTCCGGATTGTGCATCAGATCCAGTAAAATCCTGCGCCGTACCTGCGAAGCGGGACGGTAAAGCAAAACGCGCGCCGCAATCGAACGGTCGGAGCTGACATAGCGGCCGCCCTGCCCGATTAAGGGGATAAATGCCGCCGCTTCGTCTAACAGCGCTTCGTCCTCAAGCATCCAGGCAATCAGGCACAGGCGCAAAGCCAGATCCGACTGCGTCAGCGTCACTTCATACCACGGAAAAATACAGGGAGAAAGCACAAGCCCTTTTTTGGGAATCTGCTCCATAATGTTTTTTAAAATCCCGTATAGCTGCCTGGCTTCCTGTTTGCTGTCAAACAGTTTTTTTGCATCCATTTTACGGGGCTTTGTTACGGCGGCGTCCTTCATATAGTAATACGAAACGTTGGTTTTTTCTTTGATCAGGCTCAAAAGATGCATACCCGCCTGATCCAGAAAACTTACCATAAAACAGGCCGCCAGAGCCAGATCATCCGGGGCTTCCTTTAATACTTCCTTAGAAACCTGAATTTTTAAGCGCTCCTCCTGCAGTGAGCGGGTAAAATAGGAAGCGGTCATTTTCTGGTTTTTCGTGCCGGATTTGGCCAAAGAAATGACGGCGTCCATGGCGTCTTTTGCGTTATAAAAGCCCAAAGCCCAGAGGGCGCAGCTGATGGCGACAGAATCGTTCGTGGCAAGCTGCTCGTTCCGGAACGTTTCTTCCCGCAGGCAGCGGCCCATCAGGCGTACCAGCTTTTCCGAAATCCGGTCTGTACTGTTTTCGTCAAAAATGCCAATCCACGTACTGACGGCGCGTTTCACCGAAGAATAACGGATCAGGTTATTGTCTTCAATAACGGAAAACAGGTGCATAAAAGCCTCCGGCCGTCCCTCGTCCATTGTTTCACAGACCGCCTGCCTTGCACCCTCCTGCAGCCGCGCCGCAAGCAGGAATTTGCCGAGCAGTTCATAGAGCCCTTCATTTTTGCACATAACAATGCCGCGGATTAACTCATGGCTTATCATAGCGGTATTGCTTTCGCCAAGCAGGATATCCCGGACGGCGTTTATGGTGCTTTCGCTGCCGCGGTCAATCTGTGCGGCGAGGATGCCGGCATAAGCAAAATATTCCGTCCTGGCATGGTCGTAAAATTCCGGGGTTGTCTGTCCCGTTAAGATATCCGCAAGCGGCGCGCCGTAAAACGCGATCCTTGTGTACGCGCGAAACAGCTGGACGCTTCTTTCCACAAACGGCGCGTAGCTTTCGGAACGGACGCTGCGTCGGTACCATCCGGCGGTCATCTGGAACCGGTTCATCTGATCCAGGGCATAATAAAATTCTTCCCGGTATTCTGCCGGGATGCAGGCGTTTATAAGGTGTCCGTATTCGTTTTGGTACAGCTCAGACAGGGTGCGGCAGGCGCCGTTTTCAAGGAGCTCCCGCATCTTATTACAGGTCTTTTGCGGGAGGGAGTAATAGTAGGTGTCCGGGAGCAGCCCGGTTTCTGATTTGGGGACGCCGGAAGCGTTCTTTTTGGTCTGTGCAACCCAGTTTTCGCTGATTTTTCTTCGTGTTTCGTAAGTAAATTCCGCCATGTTAGTTTCCTCCTTCTATGTATCAGTGTATGTATATAAATGCATGAATTTAAATGTTAGAGCGTGTTTGAAAAATCATTCCAGTATAATGTCGACACAAAAAGTTGTGGTAAAGGGCTGCACCTATTAGGAAGATTTGGGATGCGGAAGCCACTTATCGTGAAGCCTGCCAACACTGTTCGCTGCAGTACTAGAGCATGTTTGAATCAATATATTTGGATAAAATTCTCAGGCTGATGCAGCAGAGTCCGTCCGCATATAGGGCTTACCACCCGGAAAGCATAGTCAGGCGAATAAAGGTAAAGACAGTATCATTTGCCCGGGGAATCTCATCATTTAAAGCGGTCAGTTCCGCTTCGCCGGCAAAAATGCGGTAGATGCCGTCTTCAAAGCACTGGAGGGCATTTTGAATAGCGGCAGATTCATCCGCGTCTTCACCGTTCCTTACTCCAAAGGCGATTTTGCCGCGCTCTGCCTGATTTGCAATTTCATCCCGGGTCAGATAGGGAAGCAGCTGCCCTTCGTCTTTTCTGGCGTTATAGTTTTTTACGCCAAGCGCGGTTAAGGCCGTGATCAGATCCCGCGTTGTCTGCGGCCGGGATTCCAGTACAAACGGAACGGGGACAAGGGAATTTGCGCGCTGTTTGCCTAGTTTTTTCATTCTTACCTGTATCGTATAGGACATGGGAAACCTCCTTCTTTTGCTAGAGCATGTTTGAAAAATCATTCCCGCCATCTGTATCCCCCCACTTAGCGTGATATTTGCGCCATCAGATTGAACATTAGTAGTTCAATCTG
>CAJTLD010000113.1:0-222 GCA_910577065.1 uncultured Lachnospiraceae bacterium
CACGCAGCGAACGCCGCTTCCCCTGTCCTATGGCTGACGGAACTTTCCCAACACGGTTCGCCGCAATACAAAAATACTCCGTGATTATATTATCACAAACAAACCAATTTGGAAAGAAAAAAGAATTTTAGTACAAATCTCGCCTATCACACCCTTTGGGCGCTAAGAAGGGAATGCAGAACCAGAAAAATATACGACATCAAGCATTTCCAAAATATCCGT
>CAJTLD010000113.1:235-8277 GCA_910577065.1 uncultured Lachnospiraceae bacterium
ATACCGCAAGGGCTATATTTTTTACTACCGTCTGCAAAACAACAATCGTAAGCGCCGCCCAAAGATACAAATTCCTGTACCGCATTCCAATATTTAACCTCCCATCCGACAAATACTCTGCCGTATGAGAAACCATATACCAAACATAAACTACCGCGCCGTACGGCACAACCGGATGGTACCAAAAAGACGCCCTCACTTTTCCTGCCAGCAGCATCGTCACAGCTCTTGTCCCGCCGCATCCCGGACAATATAATCCCGTAACAACCCGGAACATACATGGCGTGGTGAATTTTTCCAGCACAGAAGCGGGCAAAACGCTCCAAATCCCAAAAAGCAGAAAACCCATACCCAAAAGATACCATCCTATTATATATAAATCACATTCGAGGCGCATTCTTTTTTTATCATTCATTCCAAACACAATCCCATTTTATCAACTTGAGTTTTTTTATGATTCTGTTATAATATACAAAACGCAAAAAGGAGCTGTACTGATTTATGAACATACCAGCAAAAGAACTGAAACGCCAGGCCCGATCAGCGCTTATGGGACGCTATACCAAACCAATGACGGCATACGCCATAACGCAGCTGATTGTTATGGGAGCCAATTTCCCGTTTGAACTGATGCTAAAAAGCAACCCCACCATACTGCAAATGGTACTGTCCGGGCTCGCCGCCATTATCATTTCATTCCTTTCGGGAGTTTTTATCTGCGGGCAGCTTTTTATCCACCTGAATATGGCGCGCGGAAAACAGGCGCACCGAACCGATGTATTCCGCTTTTTTACGCGCCGTCCCGACCGGATTATCCTTTCGGGAATGCTCATAACCTGCATGTCGCTTGCCGTCACAATCCCTGCCATAGCCGTTTCCGTTTTTGCACTCCGTTCGGATTCTACGTCTTACTATATTTCGGCAGTTTTCATCTGGATCGTTACTTTGATCCCGCTGCTTGTCATCACCTATACTTACAGCCTGAATAACTTTCTGCTGATTGAACGGCCAGACGAGGGCATTCGGAATATTTTCCGGCTGAGCCGCCATATGATGAGAGGAAAGAAAGGCCGCCTGTTTTATCTGAACCTAAGTTTCTTTGGAATGCTGCTTTTATGTACGCTCTCCCTGGGGATCGGGCTTTTGTGGGTAATACCTTACCGAAACCAGACTCTTACGGCATTTTACCTTAATCTGGCAGATGAAAAGGGAGAAGCCGCACTCTGATGCAGCCTCTCCCTAGCTTAATGTACAAAGATACGTTTGATCCGTCTTAACAGCGTGCGGAACGGATGCCTGGCATGTTCCGCAAACTTTTTTAATTCCGCTATCTCTTTTTTCAGTTCCTGGTTTTCCTGGAACAAACTGATGCTTGACGCCCCGACAAACCGCACAATATCATCTAACAGATAGGGATTGTCTTTTTCCCATTTTGGCAAATCCTTTATCGTATTGTCAAACAATTCCGCGCCGGGCTCATGCAGATATTCTTTTGCAACCTTTCGGTTATCGTCCCCATAATAATCAAGCATCTGGGCAATTTCTTCCTGGGAATACATATCGCACGGATAATTTTTTTCAGAAGACGGGGCGCATTTGCGCAGGCTTTCAATAAAAAAGACTCTCACGCTCCGCTCTTTCATCTCAGGGAAAACGTTCAGCAAACGCTTGATTTCATGCGTATTCCCGTATAATCCCGTATTTAAAATATCCTGCTTAATATTGTATTCGCCTGTCAGGGTAAGGCCAATCGCAGAAAGGAAATCCGCATATATGTTTCCTCCTTCAAAACGATTGCTTTCAAAACGCCTGACCGTTATATTTTCTTTTCCCACAATGGAAGAAAGATGCTCTAATTTACCGTAATAATCCAGTCTGACCTCGCGGTTTACCTGCGCGTAATACTCGTCGAACGTATACTGTGTAAGCGTCCCCTGCTTAATCTGCTGGTTCCAGAGTGAAGACATAAATTTGTCCTGGCGCCTGAGATATACGATAATATGCAGCGCAAAACCGCTTTTATCCGCCTCTTCCTTTAATTCGGCCATCAACGTTTTTTTGGTCTGATCCATATGCCGCCAGATATCTTCATCGGAAAGGATGATATTATCGTATGTCCGGAACAATTCATGCAGTTTTTGCATTCCTCCTTTGTAGTTCGCGGCCTCTTTTTCCTTATCCCTCGTTCCGTTCTCATCCGTAATCATCCCAAACAGGAAATGGCCGTTGCGGACTTTGGCCACGCTTTTATACGAATATGGAAAAAGAGGATAGCAATACCCCTGCTTCTCAAGCAGTTTTTCATTGTCCACACAAAAATTCTGAATGGAAGTTGTCCCCGTTTTAGGCGTCCCAATATGGACATGTAATGTTTTCATCCTGCACTCCTTTTACACTCACTCATTATTTAAGATATTTTTCAATCCCCTGCAAAATCTGATTTACGCATTCTTCCACGTCATAGCGTTCCGCATCCACAACTATATCCGGATGTTCCGGCGCTTCATACGGACTTGTAATCCCGGTAAAATCAAAAATCTTCCCGGCGCGCGCCGCTTTGTAAAGACCCTTGACATCACGCCGTTCACACTCCTGCAGAGAAGTGCTGACATACACCTCGATAAAATTATCCCCGATAATCTGCTTCGCCTTCCTCCGGTCGGAGCGGTACGGTGAAATAAACGCGGTTAAAACAATCAGCCCCGCGTCGTTTAAAAGCTTCGATACCTCGGCAATCCGGCGGATATTCTCAATCCTGTCCTTTTCACCAAAGCCCAGATTTTTATTTAAGCCCATCCGGACGTTGTCCCCATCCAAAAGCATGGTATGTTTACCCATGGAAAACAGCCGTTTCTCAAGGGCGTTGGAAATTGTGGATTTCCCTGAGCCGGATAAACCGGTCATCCAAATCGTAATGGCCCTCTGGTTCAGCTGGCTCTCCCTTAATTCCCTCGTCACATCCATATTGTGCCAGGTCAGGTTGTTTTCTTTTGTAATGTTATGTGCGACAACACCGCAGGCGCTCGTCATATTGGTCAGCCGGTCAATCAAAATCAAAGATCCCAGATCCTTATTGCCGGAAAACTCGTCGAATACGATTTTACTGCCGACGGAAATCTCGCACAGCGCAATTTCATTTTTCTCGATCGAATCAGCCGGAAGCTCCGCCCCCGTATTTACGTCTATTTTATGCTGAATGCCCATTACCGTAGCCGGAACCTGCTGCGTGCCGATTTTTAAGTAAAAATTCTTCCCGGCCGAAAGCGCGTTGTCGTCCATCCACAAAATAGAAGCCGCAAACATGGAGCCTACTTTTAACGGATAATTTTTTTCCAGGACGCATCCCCTTGAAACGTCGATTTCCGTATCTAAGGATATGGTAACGGCGCATCCTTTTTCGCTGCGTGCCACTTCCCTGTCGCCCTGCAGGATAGAAGTTACCTTCGCCGTTTCCCCGCTTGGCAGAACGGTGATTTCATCGCCCACGGCAACGCTTCCGGAAGCAATCTGCCCTGCAAACCCCCGGAACGTATGATCCGGACGGCAGACTCTTTGTACCGGCATGGAAAAGTTTTTGTTGCCGCCCTCTTCGGACACGTCTACATTTTCCAGGTATTCTAACAGCGTGTTTTTGTGATACCACGGCATCCGGCCTGATTTTGCGGTAATATTGTCCCCCTCCGTCGCCGAAAGCGGGATAATGCGGATGCTTTCATAGCGAAATTCCGCCATCAGAAGCTTAATATCTTTTTCAATGGCGCGGAACCGATCCTGCCTGTAATCTACCAGATCCATTTTGTTGACGGCAAATACAAAATGCTTGATTCCCATCAAGTTGCAGATCCGCGCATGACGCTTGGTCTGCGTCAGGACGCCCTGGCTTGCGTCCACTAATATCACACAGAGTGAAGCAAACGACGCCCCCACCGCCATATTCCGGGTATATTCTTCATGACCGGGCGTATCCGCTACGATAAAGCTGCGGTTCTCGGTTGTAAAATAACGGTATGCCACATCAATCGTAATCCCCTGCTCGCGTTCCGCCATCAGCCCGTCTAACAACAGAGAATAATCGATCCCGCCGCCTGCCTGTCCCACTTTGGAATCCAGCTGAAGCGCCTTTTCCTGATCGGCAAACAAAAGCTTCGCATCGTAAAGCATATGCCCAATCAGGGTGGATTTCCCGTCGTCCACGCTGCCGCAGGTAATAAATTTCAATAAATCATTCTTCATATTAAAAATACCCCTCACGTTTTCTTTTTTCCATACTGGACGCGCCGCCGTCCGAATCGATCACACGGCTTGTCCGCTCCGATTCCACCGCTCCCAAAGTCTCGTCAATAATTGCATCGAGCGTAGCCGCATCCGATTCCACGCCGCCCGTCAGCGGATAACAGCCAAGCGTCCGAAAGCGCACCATTTTGCGTTCTACCGTCTCGCCCGGGCGCAGCTTGATCCGATCGTCATCTACCATAATAATATTGCCGTCGCGGTAAATTACCGGACGTTCCTTTGCAAAATACAGCGACACAATCGGGATTTCCTCACGCCGGATATACTGCCAGATATCTTTTTCAGTCCAGTTGGACAGCGGGAACACGCGGATGCTTTCGCCTTTGTTGATCCGGGTATTAAATAACTTCCACATCTCCGGCCGCTGGTTCTTCGGATCCCAGGCATGGCTGGCGTCCCGGAATGAAAAAATACGTTCCTTAGCGCGCGACTTCTCTTCGTCGCGCCTGCCGCCGCCAAACGCCGCCGTAAACCCGTACTTGTCTAAAGCCTGCTTAAGCGCCTGTGTTTTCATAATATCCGTATAAGCCGAACCGTGGTCAAACGGGTTAATCCCCTGCGCCACGCCGTCCTGGTTGATGTACTCGAGCATCTCGATCTGAAGATCCTCTGCAATCTTATCGCGAAATGCAATCATCTCTTTGAATTTCCAGGTCGTATTGACGTGCAAAAACGGGAACGGCGGCTTCTCCGGATAAAATGCTTTCATTGCCAGATGCAGCATTACGGAAGAGTCCTTGCCTATGGAATAGAGCATTACGGGCTTTTCACATTCTGCAGCAACTTCGCGCATAATATATATGGCTTCTGCTTCTAATTCGTCTAAATGGTCCATAGTTTTCTCCTTTAAAAAATACTTTACTTATTATTATACTATATATCGCTTATTAAAACCATATTAAGACACCAATATTTGCCATTTTTTTATTATCTGGTGATCAACGTCTTCAACGTTTGGGCAAATAGAGCGTAAATACGCTTCCGGATCCATAGGTACTCTCTACTCCGAGCCTTCCTTCGTGTTTTTCCACAATTTTCATAGAAAGCGCCAGTCCCAGACCGAAGCCCTCTGCATTTCTTGACTTGTCGCACTTATAGAACCTCCTGAATATTTTTTGCATGTTTTCAGGCAAAATCCCAATTCCGTGATCGGTTACTTTTACAAAAACCTCATTCTCTGCTTCTCCCGTCTCCACTTCTACTTCTCCCTGCGGACGGCTGAATTTCACGGCATTTTCCACCAGGTTTTGTATTACAATTGCAATCAGGCTGATATCTCCAGTCGATACCGCATCCTTCAAGTTCAAACGGATACACACGGTATCCTGCGCTTTTTCCTGCTGCTCTTCACAAATAGACTGTACAATTTCTGTCAAATCCAGCATTTCATCCTGCATCTGCACTCTGCCCTGATCCAGCCTGGAAAATTTCAGCAGCTGGGTAATCAGATTGTTGATTCGCTTTGACTGCCGGTACACAACGTCAAGTACCTCACGGTATTCTTCTTCACTTCCGTTTTTTTCCGCATATTCGCACTGTGCCATTACAACCGCGACAGGAGTCCTAAGTTCATGCGCCACATCCGATGTAAACTGCTCCTGCAGCTGGAAGGTCTGTTCTAACCGGTCCAGCATCCTGTTGTTGGCGTTTGCTAAGACTGCAATTTCCCTGTACTGATGATCGCATTTCATCCTCTGGGACATGTCCAGGCTCGACCCTATGCTCTCCGCCGTATGGCACATATCTTTCAATTCTTTCGAAATCCGTTTTGAAAAAACAAACTCAAACGCCAGGATCACGCACAAAATACCAACCAGGCTGATATAAGAAATCATTTCGATTTTGTAATAAAAGCTGTCCGCATCCGATTTTTTCAGTATACCGCGTACAAATACTCCCTTGTATTTTGTCTTTCCCTTTATTTGGGATCTTACCCGTCCAATCCTCACATCCCGAATATAGTACTTTTCCCCATTGCAGACAACGCAGCGCGTCAGTTTATTCCTCACTAAAATTTTTCTGAGATCCCCTTCCGCCTCTTTTGGGTATTCCCCCGCCATAATTTTTTTGCCACGGCGGATCACGACATACCGGATATTTTCATCCTGAAAACGAAACGTATCGGAAATCCTCAGTTCTCCCCCTCGGGTAGATATGTGGTAACGGTTTGCGTCAATACTCTTTCTTAATTCACGTTTGATTTCATAATCAACGGCGGCGCCGGACAAAAACCGAATCATAATCACCATAATCACAGTCATGCCTATCATGGCTATAGCGGGAAATACGGCAATATACCGTATAATGGATACCTGTTTTATTCGTTTTCCTTTAATATATACCCCACCCCTCTGATTGTCTGGATCATTTTAAAATCAAATCCATCGTCGATCTTTTTTCTCAGATACCGGATATATACATCCACCAGATTTGAACTGCCGTACCGGTCTATGCTCCATATATTTGATTCAATCTGCTCCCTGGTAACAACGACATTTTTATTGCGCACCAAATAAAGCAGCACCGCATATTCTTTGGAGGAAAGTTCTATCTGTTTTTCCCCTCTTTTGACCGAACAGGTATTGCAGTCTATGGATAAATCCCCACAGGTATAAATGTTTTCTTTTACATCCACCTTTTTGCGCGTTATCATCCGTACCCTGGCAAGCAGTTCTTTCAATTCAAATGGCTTAACCATATAATCGTCCGCGCCAAGATCAAGTCCCCGGACGATATCGTCTACATCACTCTTTGCGCTCAAAAATAAAATCGGCGTCAAAATGCCTTTTCCGCGTGCTTTTTTTAAAATAGTAAAACCGTCCATTTTGGGAACCATAATATCTAAGATAACGCCATCATATTCCGCCATGCACAAATAATCAAATGCGCATTCCCCATCATAGCAGCTGTCTACCAGGTAGCCTTCCGACTCCAGTTCTTTTACAATAATCCGGTTCATATCCTTTTCATCTTCTACTACCAATAACCGCATATTTCCTCCCACAATTCAGTAAGCCGGACTGTTTTTTAAACAGGCAGGCTTACTTACTTTAAAATATATCCATTCTATAATTTTTCATCTTACAAAACAAACATTAAAACAGAATTAAAGTATAACGGTTTCCGGCATCCGAAACATGATAGAACTATGGCGTGATATGATAAATGGGTACGGCGCATCGGGCTGCGTTGACCGGTACATGGTTTCGTTGTATCAGTCAATTGCTTTTACTCCGTTTTCAGACAGCTTCTTAAGATTTTCATTCATAACATTCAGCGCTTCAGGGGAATGTCCTTCCCATTTTACTACTTCTGCAACAATTTTTAGCGGTTGCTTCGATCGATATGATTTTGTAGGATTTCCAGGGAATTTCTTATCTGTAAGATTGGGATCATTTTCGTAATCTCCCATTGGTTCTATAACATATATCCTTTCTTTTCCGTCTCCTTCTGCTAATTCCGCTCCCCAGACTGCCGCCTCTAAAGTTCCCGCAAAATAAACATATTCTGATTTTCTGTCATCATTATAGTTCTTTTTCTTTCCTGTAATTATGAAATCTCCTATTTTCAAGTCCGCCTTCGTTCCATGAAAAAACGAACCCTGGCTGAATTTAATTTTTTCGTCCATTTGATTTCCTCCTATTACTGCATCCGAACAGGAATTGAAGTTTGGAGACACCTGCTTTATGCCAGCGCTAGGCAAAATTTCGACGGCGATGCGGTGGCATCGTCTAGAAATTTTAACGACG
>CAJTLD010000114.1 GCA_910577065.1 uncultured Lachnospiraceae bacterium
AAGATCCTGCGCAGTCTCCCGAAGAGACGAAGCCGGAAGGAAACGGGCAGGATCAGACGCAGGCGCCATCTGATTCCGATTCTTCTGCAAATACTGGAACTTCTCCGGAAACCGGCGGTTCCGCGGAGACGGGCGGCGACGTAAAGCCGGAAACCAACCCGGAGCCGGAAACCGAGGGCGGCAAGGAAGAAAAACCGGAGGATGTCAACGGCTCCATTACAATGGATGACAAGGATGTGGAGGGCGTCATTACCGTCGATGAAGATAAAAATGACGACAAGGTTGAAATTAAAAAGAATGACAAACCGTATCTGGCGTTAGGAGAGGATTTATCGGCGGAGCAGCGGGCAACCGTGCTTGCCATTATGGGAATTGACGCGTCGAAGCTTTCGGATTATGACGTGGTCTATATCAACAATTCCGAGGAACACCAGTATCTTGGCTCGTATATTGACAGCGGCAAGATAGGCTCCAGATCGTTGTCTTCGATTGTGATTGTGCAGAGAGAAAAAGGCAACGGTATTCAGATTTCCACTAACAATATTTCATACTGTACGGTGGGCATGTACAAAAACGCGCTTGCAACCGCAGGAATTCAGGATGCCGATATTATTGTGGCGGCTCCGTTTGCAATTTCCGGTACGGCGGCGTTAGTCGGCGTATTCAAAGCATATACGCAGATGACCGGAGATGTAATTGATGAGGAAAATATTGACGCCGCCTTGCATGAACTGGTAGTGACCGGGAATTTAGAGGCTTCCGGAGGAGATTCCGACGAGATTGAAGGCATGATAGCTTATGTGAAGCAGGCTGTCGTAGAGCATGACCTGTCTGATGAAACGGAAATCCGTGAGGCGATTGCGAAGGGCTGCAAGAAGTTCAATATTACGCTAAACGATGAGGAAATCAATGAAATCGTAAAAGTAATGCAGAAAATCAGCGATTTGGATTTGGATCTGGACAAGATTTTAAATGCGGCGCAGTCTGTATATGACAAGATTTCCCATGCCGAAGGCGGATTTTGGGCGAAGATCCGGGAACTTTTTGAGACGTTGCTGGCAAAAATCAAAGAATTGTTTTAAAAAATAAAATAGGGGGCTGCTGCATGATGAAACATACCGTTTCGTGCAGCAGCCCCGTTTTTGGCTGTAAAGCATGTAAATGTAGACAAGCTGGATTTACCGCTTTCGCAAAGGGGACGTATCGGAAAAAAGTTCATTTGCTTTCTGCCTGTTTGCTTCGGTAAAACCGACCAGAATCTGATGATTTGCTTCCGCCAGATAATCCATAATGCCGTCGATATCGGATTTGATATTTTGAGGGCAGTGGATGCGGATGCGGTGATTCGCAAATATATGCAGTGTGTAGGAAATCCGGATTGGCCGCCCAAACAGCTTATGCAGTGTGGAGTGCTTGTAAATCCAGATGATTTCCCCGATTGGGACAAGCGCGATTCCATATCCGGAAAGTTCAATGAAAAAATGCTCCGTAATAAACATGTCTTCGGTGGCAAGCTGCGGCAGATTGGCAAGCTCTTCTTCCGCTAAGGCGAGCAGTTCTTTTGGGTTTCCGAAATGCCGAAGCGTCCGGCATGGCGGCGCAAAATCCGGCCGCAGCAAAATGAGAAGGCAAAGCAGTAAAGAAAGCAGGGCGTATATACTGCCGGATGCTAAAAGCAGCAAAAACAGGGCGCCGATCCAAAGGTTATAGTCTGGTTCGCTCAAATAGCAGGCGCTTACTTTAGAACGGATGCCGGCTTTCGTCCAGGAAAGATCCTGCGCAAGGTTATTTAGCAGGGTGTGGAAGCTGTTGTCCGCAGGGAGAATTTTTCCGTATATGGAAACGGCTTTCAGCTCTTTTGCCCCTTCGCCGCAGGTGGAGGGAGAGAGCAGGACGATGTAGCCTGTCCGGCTGTCCCGGTCTAAGGTATAGTAGAAATAGCCAATGGTACGGTGAAAACGCGTTTTGGTATAGCCGGTAAATTTCAGGTTGGCAAGGTCGGCGGACAGATAGTTTTTTTGCTGCTGCCGGAGGTTTTTCAGATCGGAAATTTCCGGCAGTTTTGCCGGGAATAAAGCAGAGTTTACCTGCGGGGATACCCAGAGAATAACGGTAAACAGGAGTAAAAGGGCGGGCGCGGCGATACGCCTGCGGTATAGTTTGCGGATAGCGTTTGTAATGTAGTTTCCATGATATTCCTGCATGGGGGGGGTTCTCCTTGTAAAGTGTTCTGATATGGACAGTATACGTGAATGAAGAAGAATAATCAAGGGCGGTACGGCACGTTTGAGGGAGCTGCCAAAGGTTTTCGGCGGACAGAATGATATTTTTTTGGTTCCGGCATTGTAGTATTTCACCAGAATGCGTATAATAAGAACGACGCCGCGCTATCCGCGGCGGAATCCGCATAAAAATCAGGAGGTCTTATTATGGAAGCATACAGCGGATTTGCAGAAGTTTATGATTTGTTTATGGACAATGTCCCCTACGAAGCGTGGGGCAGATACGTCGTCCGTCAGCTGCGGCGGTACGGCATCCGCGAAGGGATTGTTTTAGACCTTGGCTGCGGCACAGGCAAAATGACCCGTTTTCTGGCAAAAGAAGGCTATGATATGATCGGCGCCGACTTATCCGGCGAAATGCTCGATATTGCCAGGCGGAAAAAATCCCCGGGAGCCGATATCCTTTACTTAAACCAGGATATGAGGGAACTGGAGCTTTACGGTACGGTCCGCGCCGTCATAAGCGTCTGCGATTCGGTCAACTACATAACGGAAGAAAAAGACCTGCTTCGCGTATTTTCCCTGGTCAACAACTATTTGGATCCCGGCGGCATTTTTCTGTTTGATTTAAACACCCCCTATAAGTACCGGGAACTGTTAGCCGAAAATACGATTTGCGAAAACCGGGAAGAAAGCAGTTTTATCTGGGAAAATTACTACGACGCCGATACACAGCGCAACGAATACGATTTGACCCTCTTTATCCGGGAAGAGGACGGCAGATACCAAAAATACGAAGAAACGCACTACCAGCGCGCGTACAGTATAGAAAAAATAAAAGAACTGATCGAAGCGTCCGGCTTAAAATGGATTGCCTGCAGGGAAGCCTTCTGCGGACAGGCTCCGCAAAAGACCAGCGAGCGGGTAACCATTCTTGCGCAGGAATGCGAAAAAAACAAGGGAGGCAGTACACATGTCAGATTACATCGTAAGGGCGACGGCAGCCGGAGGACAAATCCGCGCGTTTGCCATCACGTCAAAGGAACTCACAGAAACCGCAAAGCAGCGGCACGGCACAAGCCCGGTGATTACAGCCGCGCTGGGAAGGCTGTTATCCGGCGCGGCCATGATGGGCGCGATGATGAAGGGAGAAAAAGATCTTCTGACCATACAAATTCAGGGCAGCGGCCCGGTGAAAGGACTGACGGTTACCGCGGATTCTTCAGGACGCGTAAAGGGCTATCCGGAAGTGCCGGATGTGATTTTGCCGCCGAATGCACAGGGCAAGTTCGACGTAGGAGGCGCGCTTGGCCTTGGGGTGTTAAGCGTCATTAAGGATTTGGGTATGAAAGAGCCTTATATCGGGCAGATTGTCCTTCAGACCGGGGAAATTGCAGACGATCTGACGTATTATTTTGCAACCTCGGAGCAGATCCCCTCTTCGGTCGGGCTCGGCGTTTTAATGAATCCGGATAATACCGTGAAAGCGGCCGGCGGCTTTATCATACAGCTGATGCCGTTTACGGATGAGGAAACGGTTGCGGCGCTCGAAAAGCGGATCGCAGGTCTAAAAAGCGTGACCGCCCTTTTGGAACGGGGCGATACGCCGGAGCAGCTTTTAAAGGAAGTACTTGGGGAAATCCCGTTTGAAGTGACGGATACGCTTGCGGCGGAATTTTACTGCGGCTGCTCGAAGGAACGGATTTCCAAATCCCTTGCCACCATCGGCAAAAAGGATCTGGACGAGATGATTGCGGACGGGACCGGCATTGAAGTAAAGTGCCATTTCTGCAATACCGATTATAAATTCAATACCGAGGAGTTAAAGGAGATAAGACATTGAACGACGGATATTTAAAGGTTGCCGCCATTACGCCGGATACGAAAGTGGCGGATACCGTTTATAACACAGAGCAGATTTGTGAAAAAATCGCAGAATGCGGCAGGGCCGGGGCAAAGGTCATGGTTTTTCCGGAACTTTGTATTACAGGCTACAGCTGCGGCGATTTGTTTTTGCAGGATTTGCTGCTGGAAAAAGCAAAAAAGGGACTGCTGAAAATTGCAAAGGCAACGAAAAAAACGGACGCCATTGTATTTGTCGGGCTTCCGGTCTGTTTCCGGGGCAAGCTTTATAATGCGGCTGCAGCCGTCTGCCGCGGTGAAATTCTAGGGCTGGTTCCCAAAACCCATCTGCCAAATTACAATGAATTTTATGAACTGCGCCATTTTAGCCGCGGCATGGAAGAAACCGTGGAGGTGGAAATCGGCGGCGAGATTGTTCCCATGGGAACAAAGCAGCTTTTTGCCTGCGAAACAATGCCGCAGCTTGTGATTGCCGCGGAAATCTGCGAGGATCTCTGGGCGCCCAATCCGCCGAGTACGGCTCATGCGCTTTCCGGCGCAACATTGATTGTAAATCTTTCCGCAAGCGACGAAGCGACGGGGAAGGACGTTTACCGCAGGGATTTGGTCTGCGGGCAGTCCGCCAGGCTTTTGTGCGGCTATGTTTACGCAAGCGCCGGAACCGGGGAATCCACGCAGGACGTCGTCTATTCCGCCCATAACCTGATTGCGGAAAACGGGAGTTTGCTTGCCGAATCCGCCCGTTTTAAAAACGAAACGGTTTATACGGAGATTGATTTGAAAAAACTGGAAGAGGAGCGCAGGAGAAATACCGCGTTTGAGCCGTGGGCGGATGCGGACACCTACGAGGAAACGCCCTTTTTACTGAAACGGGAGACGGTGGAGCTGACACGTTTTATCGATCCTGCGCCGTTTGTGCCGGGCGGGCGGAAAGAGCGGAAACGGCGCTGCGACCAAATCCTTATGATTCAGTCGGCGGGTCTGTATCAGCGTTTCAGGCACACCGGCTGCCGCTGCGCGGTAATCGGCATTTCCGGCGGGCTGGATTCTACCCTGGCGCTGCTTGTTACGGTGCAGGCGTTTGACGCTTTGGGCCTGCCGCGCGAGGGCATCAAAGCCGTTACGATGCCGGGCTTTGGGACGACGGACCGGACGTATGCCAATGCGGTGCACCTGATCGAACGCCTTGGCGCATCGTTTCTTGAGATTCCGATCCGGGATTCGGTGAGCCTGCATTTTAAAGAAATCGGCCATGACAGTTCTTGCCGTGACGTGACCTACGAAAACGCGCAGGCGAGGGAACGCACGCAGATTCTGATGGATCTGGCCAACAAAGAGGGAGGCATGGTGATTGGGACGGGAGATATGTCGGAGCTCGCGCTCGGATGGGCGACTTATAACGGCGACCATATGTCCATGTACGGGGTGAACGCTTCCGTGCCGAAGACTTTAGTGCGCCATCTGGTGCATGATTATGCGGACGCCTGCGGGGATGCGGTTTTAAAGGAGATTTTGCTTGACGTGCTTGATACGCCGGTCAGCCCGGAGCTGCTGCCGCCGGAGGAAGGGCAGATTTCACAGAAAACGGAAGATTTGGTCGGGCCGTATGAACTGCATGATTTTTTCCTGTATTATATGCTGCGGTTCGGGTTTGCCCCAAAGAAGGTCTACCGCCTGGCGTGCAGGGCATTTGAAGGCGCGTATGAGGCGGACGTGATTTTAAAATGGCTGAAAAACTATTACCGCAGGTTTTTCGCCCAGCAGTTTAAGCGTTCCTGCCTGCCGGACGGGCCGAAGGTAGGTTCGGTTGCGCTTTCGCCGAGAGGGGATCTCAGGATGCCGTCGGACGCGTGCGCGCGGATTTGGATGGATGAATTAGAGCGTATATCCGGCGAAGCAAAGTAAGCCGGCGCGCGCCGAAGGAAAGGGGAGGAAAAACGATGCAGTACAGAAAAGACCGCAGAGGAAACGACCTGTCCGTATTGGGCTACGGCTGTATGCGTTTTACCAGGAAAGGCACAGGAATTGATCTGGAAAAAGCGGAGCGGGAACTGATGCACGCGATCCGTCTGGGCGTCAATTATCTCGACACCGCTTACATCTATCCGGGCAGCGAAGCGGCCGTCGGGGAAATCCTGCAGAAAAACGGCTGCCGGGACAAGGTATATCTTGCGACAAAGCTGCCGCATTATCTGATCAAATCCATGGAAGGCATTGAAAAAACGTTTCAGGAAGAACTGCGCCGCCTGAAAACGGATCACATTGACTATTATCTGATGCATATGCTGACCGATACGCTGACCTGGGAAAAGCTAAAGAACATGGGGATTGAGGATTGGATTTCCGAAAAAATAAAAAGCGGGGCAATCCGTAATATCGGGTTTTCCTATCACGGGCACACCGGGATGTTCTGCCGCCTGATTGACGCATACGACTGGGATTTTTGTCAGATCCAGTACAATTATATGGACGAGCACAGCCAGGCGGGAAGAGAAGGCCTGTTATACGCCGCCGCAAAAGGCATTCCGGTCATTATTATGGAGCCGCTGCGCGGCGGACGGTTGGTCGATCTGCTTCCCAAAAGCGCGAAACGCCTGTTTGAACAGGACGGGGAGCGCCGGACGGCGGCGGAACTGGCATTCCGCTGGCTGTATAACCAGCCGGAAGTCACCTGCGTGCTTTCCGGCATGAATTCCTTGGAGATGATTACGGAAAACGTAAAAACGGCGGAGAAAGCCTTTGCGGGACATTTTTCCAAAGAGGACGAGGCGCTGATAGAACAGGTCAAAGCGGAAATCCACAAGAACGTAAAGGTGGGCTGCACGGGCTGCGGTTACTGTATGCCCTGTCCGGCAGGCGTGGATATCCCGGTTACGTTCCGCTGCTATAATGAGATGTATTCGGAATCCAAAAGCGGCGCAAGGAAGGAGTACCTGCAGTGCACCGCGTTCCGCAAAAACCAAAGCAGCGCTTCCCGGTGCATTGCGTGCGGGAAATGCGAACAGCGCTGCCCGCAGCAGATTGCCATCCGGGAGGAATTAAAAAAGGCGGTGAAGGAACTGGAAACACTGCCTTATAAAACGGCAAAAAAAGCAATTGCGCTGTTTAAATTGTGGTAACAAAACGATAAATAAAAAGCTGCTGCCTGAAGAACAGACAGCAGCTTTTGGATTGGGAGGATATTTCAATCAAATTATGTTATTTTCTCAGATGCGCCAGGCCTGTTCTTCCAGAGAAGGCTCTGTTTTGCCGGCATTCAGGATATCCCGCGTGTAAACCACGGTATACATAAAGGCTGAAAATACAATTCCGGTAATGACGTCAAATACGGAATGTTGCTTTAAAAACATGGTTGACAGTACAATACTTATCATAAGAATTGCCGAACCATAGCGTATGAACTTTTTCTTTTTGAAATCCTGGCAGCGCCAGATTGCTATATTGACGCCGATGGAATTGTATACGTGGATGCTTGGGAATAAATTGGTCGGCGTATCGGCCAGGTAAAGCCCTTTTACCAAGTCTACAAATATATTGTCCCGTTCAAATACGGAGGGACGCAGATAATGGCCATTTGGATAAACGGTGGAAATTACTAAAAATACCGTCATCCCAACAAATAAAAACGCGCAGAGTTTATAAAACGCATATTTGTTCTTCAGTAAAAAATAAAGTACTGCTGCCGCGACATATGCAAACCATAATAAATACGGGACGATAAAATATTCGATAAAGGGGATTTTATCGTCAATCGGCATGTGTATCACATGAAAATGTTTTGTTACGGTTTTCTCCAGATAAGTAAACCATGGTAGATATAATAACAGATACAGCAGCAAAAGGCTGTGCTTATATTTTTGACAAAATGCGTAGGTTTTCTGCTGGAATGTCATTTGTTTGCGTTCTGAAAACTTCACAATATCACCTTTTATCCTTGCTTTATTTCATTATTATGCTCATTGAATTGCATTATAGCACAGGAGTTTTTGGCCTACAATCCTCTTTTTCCCAAATTAATAAAATTTAGTAATTTCTTAAGATTTGGGCATATGCACCTGAACAGAAATTGTGCAAAAATGATGGAATTGCAGTAAAATCAAGGGGTTGTGAAAAAATGGAAGGGATGCAAAAGGCTGCTTAAATTTTTATTCGTGACACATTCGTGACGTATTAGCGACAAACTGGGTGA
>CAJTLD010000115.1:0-6235 GCA_910577065.1 uncultured Lachnospiraceae bacterium
TCCGGAAGAACGCGGGCTGTATCCAAAGAAGAAAATTATCGATCAGCTTACGTATTTTGCCGAGTTAAATGGCATGAAGCGGCAGGAAGCCGTGAAGGCGGCCGATTACTGGCTGGGACGGCTTGGCATGGAAGAACATCGGAATAAACGGCTGGACACCCTTTCCAAAGGAAATCAGCAAAAGATTCAGCTGGTAACGGCGCTTGCGCATAATCCGCAGATTGTGATTTTAGACGAACCGTTTTCGGGCCTGGATCCGGTCAATGCGATGCTTTTAAAGGATGTGGTCAAAGAAGAAATCGCAAAGGGCAAAATCGTGCTGTTTTCCAGCCACCAGATGAATTATATCGAAGAGTTCTGCGACAGGATTGCGATTTTAAACGACGGGGTCGCCGCTATTGAAGGCGATATCCACGACATTAAGCGCAATTATGTCCGGGATAAGCTGGTTGTGCGTTCCGAAGCGGCGCAGGACATCCGGCAGGATCTGGGGGACTGCTGTAAGTTAAAGGAAGACGGCAGTCTGTTGGTTCAGCTTTCGTCGCCGGATGAGAAGCAGGCGATGATGCAGCGGCTGGCTCAGACGTATGATCTGGATGAAATCAAGGTGTTTGAACCGTCGTTAAACGATATTTTTGTGGAGTATGCAGGAGATCAGGCAAAGGAGGCGGCCGTATGAGACAATTTGGGACCATTTTTAAATTTGAATTAAAAAGCTATCTGAAAAATAAAATATTTGTCGGCGTTACCGTGCTTTTGGTGGCGGTGATTGCGGCTGTCATGTTTTTCCCGTCGCTGATGGACGGCATCGGAGGGACAACGGGCGGCTCGGATTCGGAAAACGAAAGCGGGGCATCGTCCGGTACCGAGGGGCTGATGCTGTTTTTTGCTGAGGGAGTCGAGGGAGAGGAGATGCTTTTGGCTTCCTTTGAAGAGGCGTTTTCGGATTATGAAGTGGGCAAAACGGAAGACAGTGAGGAGCGTATCAAAGAGCGGGTGGCTTCGGGGGAAGCAAAATGCGCGTTTGTGCTCCGCAGTCCGACTTCTTATACGTATTATGTGGATAACTTAAGCATGTACGACGCCAATACGGGAATTGCGGACACGGTTCTTGGGAACGTGTACCAGGTGAATGCCATGACCAAAAGCGGCATGACGCCGGAACAGGTGACGGAAGCGCTGAATGTGGAGATTTTGGGAGAAACGGAGAATTTGGGCAAGGATCAGATGCAGAACTTCTTTTATACGTATATTATGATTTTTGCACTGTATATGGTGATTTTACTGTATGGGCAGATGGTGGCGACGAATGTGGCGACGGAGAAAAGCTCCAGGGCAATGGAGCTTTTGATTACGAGCGCGAAGCCGGTCAGCATGATGTTCGGGAAGGTGCTTTCTTCGTGCCTGGCAGGATTTTTGCAGATTGTAGCGGTGTTTGGTTCGGCGATTTTGTTTTACAATCTGAACAGGGAGCAGTGGGGGGATAATTATATCATTGCTTCGCTGTTTGATATGCCGGTGAGCCTGCTTTTGTATATGCTGGTATTTTTTGTACTGGGATTTTTAATGTACGCGTTTTTATTCGGGGCAATTGGTTCTACGGCGTCAAAGCTGGAGGATATCAATACCTCGGTCATGCCGGTGACGCTTTTATTTGTGGCGGGATTTGTAGTGGTTATGTTTTCGATGTCGGGCGGAAACGTAGACAGCCTTTTGATGCAGATTTGCTCCTATGTGCCGTTTACTTCGCCGATGGCGATGTTTACCAGGATTGCCATGAGTACGGTTCCGGTGTATGCGGTGGCGGCTTCCATTGCGATTTTGATCGTAAGCGTAATTGCGGTCGGAGTGATTTCAGCGAAAATTTACCGCGTCGGGGTGCTGCTTTACGGGACGACGCCGAAGATTGGGGAGATTTTAAAGGCGATGAAGAGGGCTTAAGGAAGGTCTGTCAGGCAGCCTGACGGCGGGATTTTTTTAGAAAAGGTGTGAAAAAGAATGGAGCAGACAGCGGCGGATATTATGCGGATGCTGGAAATGGGATGCGAGAGGATCGTACTCAGTAAGCCCGCAAAGGCGGGGGAGTACCGGAGGGTAAACATCCTCAAAAAAGCGGATGCGTACCAGATAGAAAAATTAACGGAGAAACAGGCATTCCATGAGCATACGGCAGACAGACAGGTTCTGGCAGAGCGTATTTTGGAGTGGTTAAACGGGACATTCCGGCAGTTAAACGGGTTTGGGAACGGGACGGAATTTATTTTTCTGGTTTCCAAGAAAGGAAAAGTGACGTTTCAAACAAAAAAGACGGCTCTTGCGCCGGGCACGCAGGATGCGCACGACAGGAAGAAGCGGTATCTGTTAGAAGAAGGGGAAATCATTCCGCCGCTTGTGGATATGGGCGTTTTTACGGCAGAGGGGAAGGTGGCGGCTTCCATGTATGATAAATTCCGCCAGATAAACCGGTTTCTGGAGATCATAGACGATGCGGTCCGCACGCTGCGCACACAGCGTCTGAACATCATTGATTTTGGATGCGGGAAGTCGTATCTGACATTTGTTTTGTATTATTACCTGACCCAAAAGCGCCGTCTGAAGGTGCAGATGGTGGGCCTGGATTTAAAGGCGGACGTGATGGAACGGTGCAGCCGGGCGGCGCAGCAGTACGGCTACGAAGGGCTCAGGTTTGAAATCGGGGATATTAACGGGTACCGGGCGCCGTTTGAGGTGGACATGGTGGTATCCCTGCACGCCTGCGATACGGCGACGGATTACGCGCTTTACAATGCGGTGGAATGGGGCGCAAAGCTGATTTTTTCCGTCCCGTGCTGCCAGCATGAGTTAAACGGGCAGATGAAAAGCGATACGTTTTCCGTGATGACGCGGTACGGGATTATCAAGGAGCGGTTTGCGGCGCTTGCGACAGACGCGATTCGGGCAAATTTGCTGGAATACTGCGGGTATAAGACGCAGGTGCTGGAATTTGTGGATTTGTCGCATACGCCGAAAAACCTGTTGATCCGTGCGGTCAGACGGGAAGGAGGCGACGGCGCGCACCGGGCGAAAATGCTTGCGGAGGCGCGGCGCATGATGGAGGAATTCGCCCTTATGCCGACTTTGTACCGGCTGGCGGTAGAAGAAAACCGCAGCGCATTTTGACGTATGGATTAAACCTGCAGGAGGCATACTGTAGAAAAAGACAGGGAGATTTTCTGATGGACGCAAAACAATATGAGTTTGAATCCTTAATTTACCGCGCCGGGGATACCGGGGGAGCATATGTGGTTTTTCCGTATGATATCCGCAAAGAGTTTGGCAGGGGACGCGTAAAGGTGCACGTTACGTTTGATGGGGAGCCGTATGACGGAAGCATTGTCAATATGGGCGTAAAGCATGAGGACGGCAGTATCTGTTATTTGATAGGGATCCGGAAAGAAATCCGCGCTAAAATTGCAAAACAGCCGGGGGATCGGGTGCGGGTGACGGTGCGGGAACGGGATAATTGATAAAAAATGGTATAATCCTCCTTTTTTACGCCATACTTAATAGAAACTGAAAAAAGGAGGAGCAAAAATGCGCGCTGTAGTAGACAAGGACACCTGCATTGGCTGCGGTTTGTGTGCGGCGACCGAGCCTTCGGTATTTGTAATGGACGACGACGGCAAGGCCAAGAGCATTGCGGATACAACCGAAGAAAACAAAGATTCCGTGGAATCCTGCATTACCGGATGCCCGGTGAACGCAATTCATGCAGAATAAAAAGACACACCTTCAAATGCTTTTGTTTGAAGGTGTGTTTTTCTCTTTGGGCCGGCGCCATATCGTAGATCTGTCCGTCAATGAACTCCGATCGCTTCCCGTCCGGCAGGGCGTAAATATCGTCTGTGGTATATTGCTGCGTTTTGGCAAATCCCATAGAGCCAGCCTCCTGTTCGTTGTTTTGTGTAGAATAGCATAGTTCAACCGGACGGTCAATTTAAAAAATTTTATGAACTGGTTTACATTTCCTGTTTGAACGATTATGATAAACAGGAAGCAGTAAAAAAGAAATTCAGGAAAGAATCGAGGAAAGAATATGGGTGGATTTTTTGGCGTAGCATCCAAAGAGGATTGTGTATTTGATTTGTTTTTCGGGATTGACTATCATTCCCATTTAGGAACCAGACGCGGCGGAATGGTAGTGTATGGAAAGGACGGCTTTGACCGCTCCATCCACAACATAGAGAACGCCCCGTTCCGTACCAAATTTGACAAAGATATGCAGGAAATGTCGGGCTGCCTGGGGATTGGCTGTATTTCCGACTATGAACCGCAGCCGCTTTTGATCCGTTCCCACCACGGCACATATGCGATTACATCCGTCAGCAAAATCAACAATATGGACGAGCTTTCTACTATGCTGTTTGAAAACCAACATTCGCATTTTCTGGAAATGAGCGGCGGAGACATTAACGCGACGGAATTGATCGCGGCCCTTATCAACCAGAAGGAAAATTTAATCGACGGGCTTCGCTATGCGCTCGAGGCAGTGGATGGTTCGGTATCTATTTTGCTGATGAACGAAAAAGGGCTTTATGCGGCGAGGGATAAATACGGGCGCACCCCGGTTGTCATAGGAAAAAAGGAAGGGGCGTGCTGCGTTTCTTTTGAAAACTTCGCTTACAAAAACCTGGGCTATTCCGATGAAAAGGAACTGGGACCGGGAGAAATCGCAGCGGTTACGGACGAAGGCTGCGTCACGCTGGCCAGCCCCGGGAAGGATATGAAAATCTGTACGTTCCTTTGGGTGTATTACGGTTATCCTTCCAGTTCGTACGAAGGGGTGGGCGTGGAAGAAATGCGTTATGCATGCGGACGGAAAATGGCGAAGCGTGATAATGTGCAGCCGGATATCGTAGCAGGCGTGCCGGATTCCGGTATTGCCCATGCCATTGGTTATGCAAATGAATCGGGTATCCCGTTTTCAAGGCCGTTTATCAAATATACGCCCACCTGGCCGCGTTCCTTTATGCCGACGATACAAAGCCAGCGGAATTTGATTGCGCGCATGAAGCTTCTGGCAGTGGAAAAGCTAATCCACGGCAAGAGCCTGCTTTTAATCGACGATTCTATTGTCAGAGGGACGCAGCTTCGGGAAACAACCGAATTTTTATACCAGAGCGGCGCAAAAGAAGTGCATATCCGTCCCGCCTGCCCTCCGCTTTTGTACGGCTGCAAATATCTGAATTTTTCGCGCTCTTCTTCGGAAATGGATTTGATTACGCGCAGGGTGATTGACCGTCTGGAAGGCGGGAATGTGACGAAAGAAATCCTGGAGGAATACGCGGATCCGGAATCGGAAAAATACGGGAAAATGGTAGATGAGATTTGTAAGGAACTGAATTTTACGACGCTTCGGTATAACCGGCTGGACGATATGCTGGATGCCGTTGGAATTGATAAATGTAAATTGTGTACGTATTGCTGGAACGGGAAATAGGAGAAAAGCGGATGAATATTGCTGAAATTGCAAAACTGGCGGGCGTATCCCGGGCAGCCGTTTCGCGTTACTTTAATAATGGGTATCTTTCCAGGGAGAAGCGGGAAACGATTCGCAGGATTGTGGAAGAAACCGGATACCGTCCGTCTGCCCAGGCGCAGATGCTTCGGACCAGAAAAACGAAGATGATTGGCGTCATTGTGCCGAAAATGGCTTCTGTTTCCATCGGGCGGGTTGTGGACGGGATTCTTTCGGAATTGAGCGAAAGCGGTTACCAGGCGCTTCTGGCAGTGACCCGCAATAACACGCAAAAGGAACTGGAATACCTGCATGCATTCCGTGATAAACAGGTAGACGGCATAATCCTTGCGGCAACGGTTCTCGGGAGGGAACACAAGCGTCTGTTAAAAGAACTGTCGGTCCCGGTTGTGCTTGTGGGGCAGCAGCTTGCGGGATATTGCTGCGTGTTCCATGACGATTACCGCGCTACATATGATCTGACAAGGCTGATGTTGGAAAAGGGCAAAAGAAATCCGGGGTATATCAGCGCCATGCGGCAGGATAAGGCAGTCGGGGAAGAACGCCGCCGTGGATTTTTGGAAGCGGCGCGTGACATGGGGGTTGAAGCAGCGGCGTCAAACGTTGTGACAGCCTCGTATGATATGGCGTCCGGATATGAAAAAACGGGAGAATTGCTGGAAAAATGCGGGATGCTGGACTGCATTATCTGTGCGACCGACACTATGGCGGCGGGGG
>CAJTLD010000115.1:6245-8201 GCA_910577065.1 uncultured Lachnospiraceae bacterium
CTGCACGAGCATAAAATTAAAGTGCCGGATCAGGTTATCGTAGCGGGACAGGGCGATATGGAGACGGCGCAGGCAATGCGCCCGCGGATTGTAACGGTTCATTATTTCTATGAGAAAAGCGGTGAAGTTGCCGTACAGCTGCTGTTTGAATTGTTGGGTGAAAAAGAATGGGCCCCAAAGGAAGTAAAACTGGGGTATTACCTTGTAAACGACAATGAAGAGAGCATATTCGGAGAGGAGAAGAAACTATGACAAACCAGGAACGCAGGGACGCGCAGATGGCTTATATTTCAGACGACGCCATTTGGGAGGAACAGAAGGTATGCCGGAAAAAGCTTCAGAAGCTGAATTTTATGGATCGCGCTGATTTGGAAGGAATCCGGGAAGTGATAAAGGATTTGTTCGGCAAATCGGACGGCGCTTTTGTAAATCCGCCGTTTTACTGTGATTATGGAAAACACATTGAAGTAGGGAAGAACTTTTTTTGCAATTATAACTGTACCATTTTAGACGTTGCAAAGGTGATAATCGGGGATAACTGCCAGATAGCGCCGAATGTGGCGATTTATACGGCGGGGCACCCGATCCATCCGGTGACGCGCAATTCGGCTTATGAGTATGGGAAAGAGGTTTTGATAGGGGACAACGTCTGGATTGGGGGAAACAGCGTTATTTGCCCGGGCGTGCGGATTGGGGATCACGTGGTGATCGGCGCGGGCAGCGTAGTGACAAAGGATATTCCGGACTGGTCGGTTGCAGCGGGCAACCCCTGCCGCGTGCTTCGCAGGATTACGGATGAAGATAAGCGCAAGCTGTTTGGGGAAGAGGAAATCGACGGGGAAGCCTGGGAAGATATTGTGGGACGGATGGAGTATTAAAAAGCGTCTTGTTGGCAAAAATTTGCCGGCCAGAAGGCAGGGCACGCTCTAGCTAAGTGGAGCGGCGGGCATAAAAGGAAATCGGATTGAGATTGCAGCCCGGCGTCCGCTTTGGTTAAAATGTATAGAGTGAAACTGATTTCACAAAGTTTTGGTAAATTATAGTTGGAAATTTGTTGGAAGTGTCAATTTACAAAAATTGGAGCAGGGAGTATGATAATCACGCAACTGAGATAGATCACATATCAAAAATATGTGCAGGTTTTTAATGAAAGGAGATTTATCATGTATCGTTTAAATTTAAAACGGATTCCGAATGCAGAAAAATTGGAGAAAGTGATCAGAGAAAGCAAAGGAAATGTACTCTTAAGGCTCCCGAACAACGAAGTATATGATTTAAAAGAAGACAAAATGGGAACGCAGTTGCTCAAAGTCCTTGTTCCGGGCGAGGAAGGGATGGATATCCAGGTATCCGACGGAGAAGATTTTATTCAGTTTGTATCGTATATGATGAATGCGGCAAGTTAGGGCGTGGGCTTTTTTATCAGGACGCCTTTTGTATGCGTCCGTAGCATCCGCAAAAATACTTTGGAAAATAGCATAAGTGATAAAGCCAGAGCGCGTATGAATATGAAGTTCAAACGCGCTCTGGCTTTTTTTGGATATAAACGTTATAATATAATGGACAATGCTAGTACTCCATCCGGACAGTTTTTAGAGTTTACATTCCTGTGAAATATTGTTATATTTTATGAAAAAAGGTATTTGGAGGATGCAGGTTATGGCACGTTATATTGTAACTTTAACAGATGATGAAATACAGGAATTGAAAGGATTGATACAGAAAGGTGGGAAAGGCTACCGCATAAAACACGCCCAGATACTCTTAAAACTGGATCAAAAGCCCAGTAATGCAGGCTGGACATATGAGCGTATGAAGCAAGCCTACGGAACCAGCAACGGAACGATAGCAGGCATTGCAAAACGCTTTGTCACAGAAGGCATGGAGGCGGCGCTTGGCCGGAAAAAGCAGCAGAACAGATACCGTAAAGTGACCGGGGATGTTGAGGCCAAAATC
>CAJTLD010000116.1:0-3280 GCA_910577065.1 uncultured Lachnospiraceae bacterium
GAACTGTCTGCCCTGGTTAAAAATACAGAAGAAGCTGCGGGCAGGGTAGGGAGTTTTTCTTCGGATATTGAAGCGTCTGCCAGGCGTCTGGCGGCACGGGCGAAGGAAGGCATAGAGTGGGCGTCGGATATTAAAGAGAGGGCGGTGTATTCCAAGGAAGCCGCCGCAGAGAAATCCGAAACCGTCCGTCTCAATCAAAAAACGATACGGGACAGTTTGAGGAAGACTTTAAAGGACGCCAGGCTGATAGAGCAGATTTCGGTTTTGGCAGAGTCCGTGGTGGAACTGACAGAGCAGACGAACCTGCTTTCTTTAAACGCAGGGATTGAAGCGGCAAAAATCGGCGACGCGGGAAAGCAGTTTACCGCTGCGATTGAGGAAATCCGCAACCTGACGGAGCAGTCGAAAAAATATGCCGGGAATATCCAGTGGGCAACGGATGAAGTGACCAGCGTGTTAGTAAGCCTTCGTAAGGATGCGAAACGGCTGCTTGAATTTATAGATACGGATATCGTTTCCGCTTTTCAGTTTTTTGTACGCATGGCGGAAACATATAAAAGCGACGCCGGGGAAATGAAATTTCTGGTAGAGGATTTTGGCCAGACGGCCGCGGAAGTTTTGGCTTCTGCCGGCGCGATACTGTGGAAGAGATAGAGAAGGCGTCCAAAGAATGCGCGGAACGGATTACAGGAATTTCCGACAAATCTGTCCATGCGGCGGCGCGGACGAGTTCCATGGCAAAGGAGTTTGGCGCAGCCGAGCGCGCGGCGGCGCGCCTGGATGAAAAAACGGGACGTTTTACAGTAGGCGCAAAGTTGTCGGATTTGGCAAAATAAAAGAAAGTACAGCAAAGGGAGCCGGAAATTTCGGTTCCTTTTAAAAATTTTGTAAAAATAAAAGGAAAAAACAAATTCTTGCAGTAGATATATTATAGGAGTTTTGGAGGTGGCGGAATTGACGATCCGGGAGAACACGGAAAAAATAGAGCAGGAAACATTAAGCCCCTATGCAACTTTAAGCGTCTGCAGCAAAGGGCGGGAAAGAGAAGAAGAACCGTGTGATATCCGCCCGGTATTTCAGCGGGATCGGGACAGGATACTGCATTGCAAAGCATTTCGGCGCTTAAAGAACAAAACGCAGGTTTTCCTGACTCCCAAGGGGGATCATTACCGCACCAGAATGTCCCATACGCTTGAGGTATCGCAAAATGCAAGGACCATTGCAAAGGCGCTGCGCTTAAATGAGGATTTGGTGGAAGCGATTGCGCTTGGACACGATCTGGGGCATACGCCGTTTGGCCATGCGGGGGAAAATATGTTAAACAGCCTTTGCAAAGACGGGTTTTGCCACAATGAACAGAGCGTGCGCATTGTGGAGAAACTGGAGAAAGACGGCCAGGGGCTGAATCTGACCTGGGAAGTACGGGACGGTATTCTAAATCACCAGACAAGAACCATGCCGCATACATTAGAAGGTAAAATCGTGCGCCTTTCTGATAAAATAGCATATATTAACCATGATATTGACGACGCTATCCGGGCGCATGTTTTGGTCAGGGAAGATATTCCGCGTGAACTGCGGGAGATCCTTGGAGAAACAACAAAAGAACGGTTAAATACGTTGATACACGATATTATTACAAACAGCGAGGGAATAGGCGACATCCGTATGTCAAAGGATGTGGAAACGGCTATGCACAGGCTGCGCCGTTTTATGTTTGAGTCCGTATACCAAAACCCTTCCGCAAAAGGGGAGGAAGTAAAAGCCAGGGGGCTTTTGGAGCGACTTTACGACTACTATCAAAAGCATTTGACGCTGCTGCCGGACTCCTATCTGTCTATGTTAAAGGAGGGGGAGACGACAGACCGCGTGATCTGCGATTACATATCCGGTATGACCGATCAGTATGCCGTCGCGAAGTTCAGTGAATATTTTATGCCGCAAAAGTGGCAGGTTGACGGGATTTAGAATTGCCCGTCTGATAAAGGAGTGAGAAATATTGCCTTTATATCCGGATGATTTGGTGGAAGAAGTGCGTTCGGCAAATGACATTGTAGATGTGGTTTCCGGTTACGTAAAGCTTCAGAAAAGGGGAAGCGTATATTTTGGCCTCTGCCCGTTCCACAGTGAAAAGACGCCGTCTTTTTCGGTAACGCCTGCCAGGCAGATGTTTTACTGTTACGGATGCGGAGTAGGGGGAAGCGTGCTCACCTTTTTGATGAAATACGAAAATTTCAGTTTTGTGGAAGCGATGGAGTCGCTTGCGCAGCGCGCTGGTATTTCGCTTCCCCGGCAGGAATATTCCCCGCAGATGAAACAGGAAGCGGATGAAAAGCAGAGGCTTTTTCAGGTGAACCGCGAAGCGGGACGGTATTACTATACGCTGCTGCGCAGCAGCGAAGGCCGGCAGGCTTTTGATTACTTTAAAAACAGGGGGTTGACGGAAGAATCGATGCGGAACTTCGGGCTTGGCTATTCGGACAAGTTCGGGGATCGGCTGTACCGTTACTTGAAACAGAAGGGGTATGAAGACGGACTGCTTCGGGAAAGCGGGCTTTTTTCTTACCGTGAACGCGACGGCGCGCACGACAGGTTCTGGAACAGGGCCATGTTCCCGATTATGGATGTGCACAGCAAAGTGATAGGCTTTGGAGGGCGCGTTATGGGAGACGGAGAGCCGAAGTATTTAAATTCTCCCGAAACGAAAATTTTTGACAAAAGCCGTAATTTGTACGGCCTGCATATTGCCAGGACGACGAAAAGGCCGCAGCTTATCTTATGCGAAGGGTATATGGATGTGATTGCGCTGCATCAGGCAGGCTTTGACAATGCGGTGGCTTCCTTGGGAACGTCTTTAACCGGCGGGCACGCGGGGCTTTTAAAGCGTTATACAAAAGAAGTATACCTCTCGTATGACAGCGACGGCGCGGGCGTCAAAGCGGCGCTGCGTGCGATACCGATTTTAAAGGACGCCGGGCTTACGGTAAAGGTGATTTCCATGCAGCCGTATAAGGATCCGGACGAGTTTATAAAAGCGCTCGGCAGCGAGGAATACCAAAGGCGTATGGACCAGGCCGAAAACAGCTTCCTGTTTGAAATCCGCATTTTGAAACAGTCGTACGATTTGGGAGATCCGGAGGGCAAGACGGCATTTTACAACGAAGTTGCGCGAAAGCTTTTGGGATTTGCGGAGGAATTGGAGCGTAATAATTATATAGAAGCCGTTGCGGCCGAATATCAGATAGGCTTTGAACAGTTAAGGAAACTTGTCATATCGGCG
>CAJTLD010000116.1:3297-3752 GCA_910577065.1 uncultured Lachnospiraceae bacterium
CCAGAGGAAGCGCGCTGCCAAAGAAGACGCAGAGCCCCTCGTCGAACCGGGGGCAAAAGAAAAAAGAAGACGGTATAAAGCAGCCTGAGAAACTGCTTTTGACCTGGCTTGCAGAAGATGTCCGTATGTTTTCTGTAATCAGCCGATATATAACGCCGGAGGATTTTTCCGAAGGCATCTGCCAGAAGACGGCAGAAGCGCTTTTTGGGCAGTACAAATCGGAAGGAGAGATAAACCCTGCGAAAATTGTCAGTTCATTTGAAAACGAGGAGGAGCAGAGAGAAGCCGCGTCTTTGTTTCATGCGCAAATTGGCGCTTTAACAAAGGCAGATATGGAAAAAGCGCTGAAAGAAACTGTAATCCGGGTGAAGGCAGGCAGTATCAACAGCCGGCTGGCCCGGTTGGATCCGGCCGATATGGCAGGCCTGCAGCAGTTGATTTCAGACAAACGTCAG
>CAJTLD010000116.1:3780-8195 GCA_910577065.1 uncultured Lachnospiraceae bacterium
GCATATTTCTATCGAATAAGGACAGAATAGTAACGAACTATGAGAGGAAGGAAACATGGAAGAAAAGAAAAATAAAGATGCAGGCATCGAAGAAAAAGCTTTAAAGGCAGAAAAGTTAAACCAGAAATTAAAAGAACTTGTCGAATTTGCCAAAAAGAAGAAAAATATTCTCGAATACCAGGAAATCAGCGACTTTTTTCAGAAGATGGAGCTGAACGCGGAAGAATTTGAGAAAATCTTAGATTGCCTGGAATCCCATAATATCGACGTACTCCGTATCAGCGACGACGATGACGACGATGATATCCTGATTAGTGAAGAGGATGAAATAGAGGTAGAAAAAATCGATCTTTCCGTTCCGGACGGCGTCAGCATTGAAGATCCGGTACGTATGTACTTAAAAGAAATCGGAAAGGTGCCGCTTCTTAGCGCAGATGAAGAAATAGAACTGGCAAAACGCATGGAACTTGGCGATCAGGAGGCCAAAAAACGCCTGGCGGAAGCAAACTTACGTCTGGTAGTTTCTATTGCCAAGCGTTATGTCGGCCGCGGCATGCTGTTTTTGGATCTGATCCAGGAAGGCAATCTCGGCCTGATTAAGGCCGTGGAAAAATTTGATTACCGCAAGGGTTACAAATTTTCCACGTATGCTACCTGGTGGATCCGCCAGGCCATTACCAGGGCGATTGCCGATCAGGCCAGGACAATCCGGATTCCGGTGCATATGGTGGAAACCATCAACAAATTAATCCGCGTCAGCAGGCAGCTTTTGCAGGAACTCGGACGCGAACCGACCCCGGAGGAAATAGCGGAAGAAATGACGATGCCGGTAGAGCGTGTGCGTGAAATCTTAAAGATTTCCCAGGAGCCGGTTTCTTTGGAAACCCCGATTGGCGAAGAAGAAGACAGCCATTTGGGCGATTTTATACAGGATGACAATGTCCCCGTCCCGGCAGACGCGGCGGCTTTTACTCTGTTGCGCGAACAGCTCCAGGAAGTGCTTGGGACATTGACGGAACGGGAACAAAAGGTGCTGACGCTGCGTTTTGGGTTAGAGGACGGCAGGGCGAGGACCTTAGAGGAAGTCGGTAAAGAATTTAATGTCACGCGGGAACGCATCCGCCAGATTGAGGCGAAAGCGCTGCGTAAGCTGCGCCATCCAAGCAGAAGCCGCAAATTAAAAGATTATTTAGAGTAAAAGATATGGTGAAAATTTCGCGGAGAATGAAGCGTCTGGCAAGTTTGGTATCGGAAGGGGCCGTACTTGCGGATGTAGGGACAGATCATGGTTATCTTCCGATTTATCTTTTGCAGGCCGGACGGATCCGCCGGGCTTTTGCACTGGATATTAAAGAAGGGCCGCTGCTTCGTGCAAAGGAGCATATCAGGGCTTTCGGCTTGGAGGACTACATAACGGTAAGGCGTTCGGACGGCGTCGCCGCGCTTTTGGCAGGGGAAGCGGATTCGGTTCTGATTGCCGGAATGGGCGGGGGAACGATGCTTCATATCCTGGAAGAAGGGAAGGAAGTTATCCTGGCTGCAAAGGAACTTATTTTGCAGCCGCAGTCTGAAATTTCCAGGGTTCGGGAATATATCTGCCGCAATGGTTATAGGATTGATCGGGAAGATATGGTGTATGAGGACGGCAAATATTATCCGATGCTGCATGTGATATGCAAAGGCTGCGGAGACGGATTTAGCTGCGGGGATTTTTCCAAACAGGAATGGCAGATGTTTTTACGGTATGGCAAATGCCTGTTTGACGGGGGCAGCGGCGTGCTTGGGCAGTATTTAAAAGATCAGATAAAGCAGTATGAAGCTATTTTAGAAAGCCTTTCGGCGCAGCAAAAGACAGAGGCTGTTTTGAAGCGCAGGGAGGAGATTTTGGCAGAACTTACCGTCGCGCGGCGCGCGATGGCGTACCACAAGGAGGGGTAAGCGTTGGACGGAAGAGCGATTATACGGATCTTAGAAGAGCAGTCTCCGTTGTCTTTTGCATGCGGCTGGGATAACGTAGGGCTTTTGGCAGGAAATGCGGACAAGGATGTCAAAAAAATTTACATTGCGCTAGACGCTACGGATGAAGCGGTGGATGAAGCCGTTTTGGCGGGAGCGGATATGCTTTTAACGCATCATCCTTTGATTTTTAAAGGGATGAAGCGGATTGTGGCAGAGGACTTTATCGGAAGGCGTCTGATTAAGCTGATTTTAAACGATATCGCATACTATGCAATGCATACGAATTTTGACGTTAAAGGTATGGCAGATCTGGCGTCGGGCATGCTGGGGCTCAAAGAGTGTGCGGTACTGGATGTGACGGCTGTTTCAGACGGCAGGGAGGAAGGCATCGGCCGTGTGGGGATGCTTCCGGAACCGATGGATTTACGAAGCTGCGCAGAGTTTGTAAAGGCCGCTTTTTTGACAGAGCATGTAAAGGTATTCGGGGAGCCGGACAGGAAGCTTTTGAGAGCCGCCGTTTCTCCCGGTTCCGGAAAAAGCGAAATAAAAAATGCCATTGCCGCAGGCGCTGACGTGCTGATTACGGGCGATATAGATCACCACGAAGGCATAGACGCGGCCGCACAGGGGCTTTGCATCATAGATGCGGGGCATTACGGGCTGGAGCATATTTTTATTACATATATGAAAGAATATCTGGAGCAAAACTGTGCGGGCGTAGAGATTGCGGTGCAGCAGAAGGCGTTTCCATACTGGATTGTGTAGGGAGGAATATGGAGGGAGAATATATTACCGTTAAAATCTGCGGTAAAGAAAAAACATATGCAAAAGGCACGCAGTACCTGGAACTTGCAGAAGAATACCAAAAAGATTTTTCGGACGACATTATCCTGGTTTCCGTAAACAACAGGCTGTGCGAGCTGCATAACAGAATAAAAAAGGGCGGCGAAGTAACGTTTGTGACAACGGCGGATCGCGCGGGCAGGAAAGCGTACCGCAGGAGCGTGACGCTTCTGATGCAGAAGGCTCTTTTTAACCTGCTTGGAAAAGACGTTTCCGCGGTCCGTGTGCTTGCCTGCATCAGCCAGGCGTATTACTGCGAGATGCCTTTTTCTAAAGCGCCGGATGAAACGTTTCTAAGGCGCCTGAAAGAAGAGATGCTCCGCCTGGCCAGTTTAAAGCTTCCGATTTTAAAATACAGCGTAGGCACGGACGAGGCGGTGGAACTGTTCGGGGAACTTGGGATGACGGAAAAAGAGTGTTTATTCCGTTACCGCAGAAGTTCCAACGTTAACATTTATTCCCTGGATCATTACAAGGATTATTTTTACGGATATATGGCGGCGCATACCGGGTATCTGAGATATTTTGATCTTGCGCTTTACGGAAAGGGGTTTGTCTTAAAGTTTCCAGATAAGAAAACAAAGGAAGTGGCCGAATTTACGCCGTCCGTAAAATATTTTGATACGCTGAACCGTTCGCGGGAATGGGGACGTACGATGGGAGTAGACTCTGTTGGCGCGTTAAACAACGCCATTGCTTCCGGCAGGATGCAGGAGATTATTATGGTGCAGGAAGCGCTTATGGAACAGCGGGTCGGGCAGCTTGCCCAGATGGTGGCTTCTTCCGGCGATCGGAAATTTGTTATGGTTGCGGGGCCTTCCTCTTCCGGAAAAACGACGTTTTCGCATCGGCTGTGCATACAGTTATCGGCCGTAGGGTTAAAGCCGCATCCCCTGTCTTTGGATGATTATTATCTGGATCGCGACAAAGCGCCGCGGGACGCCGACGGCAAGCTGGATTTTGAATGTCTGGAATCGTTGGATACGGAGCAGTTTAACCGCGATATGACGGCGCTTCTGCGCGGGCAGACCGTGGAACTGCCGACGTTTAATTTCAAAAGCGGAAGGCGCGAATACAAGGGAAAGCGGCTTACGCTCGGCCCGAAGGATCTTTTGGTGGTTGAGGGGATCCACGGCCTGAACCAAAAGCTGTCTTATATGCTGCCGGAAGAAAGCAAGTTTAAGATTTTTATCAGCGCGCTGACGCAGCTGAATATTGATGAACATAATTATCTGCCGACGACGGACGGCAGGCTGATCCGGCGCATTGTCCGGGATGCAAGGACAAGGAATACGACGGCGCGGGAGACGATTGCTATGTGGAATTCGGTACGGCGCGGGGAAGAAAATTATATTTTCCCGTTCCAGGACAGCGCGGACGTAATGTTTGATTCCGGGCTGGTGTACGAACTTTCCGTATTAAAGGCATATGCGGAGCCACTGCTGTTTCACATTGATAAAAATGCGCCGGAATATACAGAGGCCAAGCGGCTTTTGAAATTTCTGGATTATTTTCTGCCGGTGCCGTCTGAGGAGATCGGAAGGAACTCTATTATCAGAGAGTTTATCGGCGGCAGCGTATTTCCGGTTTGATTGACAGATATAAGTAGGGTA
>CAJTLD010000117.1 GCA_910577065.1 uncultured Lachnospiraceae bacterium
TACGAAGATGTGGTACTGCCGCCTCTACGGTATCATGATGCTACAACATCTTGATGCCTGGGAAATGCCATCTGCTGAGGCATTTCAAGAATCATTATTAGGATTGACCGCCTAATAATGATATCTTAAGCGATTCCATAAGATTTTTCAAGGCATAGTACCCACTATGTCCAATGTTTATGTCCATTTTTCTCAAATTTCTTTTCCTGCACGATATTCAATTGTCAATTTTCAGTTGGTATCTCGTTCATTGAGATTCCGAGAAGTTATATTGTAAATAAATTGATATAAAATATATAACATAGATAAAACATCTATGAACACATCTGGGTTTAAAATGTTTGAACGCATGTCCTTTATAAAGAGGCGCCCAATGAAGTAATGCGCGGGGTAAAGCGTCAGGCAGAAGGCTGGAACGAAACGCAGATGTAAATGTAAAAGGTAGCGATATCGGATCCGCATTGCTGGTGTGGACATATTTATTATATAAAAAATTTGCGATTGGTACATACTTGATGGGAAAAAAATACAATAAATTGTAAGAAATAATAAAATTATGCTTGAAAATAGAGTTTTTATTGTGCAGTTTTAATATAACAATAAATAGGGGGTGAAGCTGAAAATATAATTCTGAATGCGCTTATAAAGGAGAACATTATTGAAAAACATCTCTTACATTCCTTTTTATATTGCAAGGTATGAAAAGGATATTATGTCTGAATGCAGTATTGAGGGCATGGTGAAGGAACGGAATTGTTTCAGGGATAAAATGTTGTTTCGCATGAGACGGAGGAATTGTTGGATGATGAACTGATTAATTTCAAAGGAAAGCGGAAGAATCGTAGGAAGCGTAAAAATTTGGCTCTAATGTTTTAGATAATGGAAACCGATATATACAACAGTAATTTAAGTTATCATGGATGATAGATTAGATAATACAGGGATGTAGTGGTTAGAATGTCAGCAAAAAGATTCATGAGCAGCTTTGATCCTTATGAATATTTTTTTATTTACAACATAATTGAGGGATAATATGCACAAGCTTGGAACAAAAGCGGATACATTAGAAGCGCTTTATAAGAATATAGAGCGTTTTTCCATGTGGGGGGGGTAAAAATTCTGCCCCAATATACCTTTACAGTTGGTGAGTGGAAAGCGGATTCTCATAAAATAGAACGTGGCTTTTTGGAATTGCAATGGAACGATAAAGTGATTGTAAGAAGCAGTTCCCTGTCAGAAGATACGAGTCAAAATTCACAGGCGGGAAAATATGAATCCATTCCTGATGTGGACAGAATAAAAGAATTTTATTCTGCAGTAGAGTCTGTGATAGCTTCATATGATGATACTCAAGAAGAGAATCAGGTTTTGGTGCAGCCGATGCTTTCGGATGTGTGTATATGCGGCGTGGCCTTTACGCTGGATCCTAACACAATGGGGAATTATTATGTAATTAATTATGACGACGGCGGTTCCACTTCATCTGTTACCTCAGGCCAGGGAAGAGAGAATAAACTGTATTACAGGTTTAAGGAATCTGCACCGGAAGATACATGCGGACAGCCGGAACCAATAAACCGATTGTGCCTGGCATTGAAGGGGTTGGAAGAATTTTTCGGGCAGAATAATCTGGATGTGGAGTTTGCAGTTACATCAAAAAATGAGATTTATATTTTACAGGTGCGCGCGCTGTGCATACGGCAAAAAGCGGCCGAAATAAAAAGACAGAAGCGGGCATTGGAACGGATCCGAGATAAAATCAGGCATGCGCAGAGTAAGAAGCCGTTTTTATGCGGAGATAAAACGGTATACAGTGTAATGACAGACTGGAATCCCGCAGAAATGATAGGAATACGCCCAAAGCCGCTTGCGCTTTCTTTGTACCGGGAGATTATTACAGATAATGTGTGGGCATATCAGAGGGATAACTATGGTTACCGCAGTCTGAGAAGCTTTCCTCTTATGGTGGATTTTGCCGGGCTGCCCTATATAGACGTTAGGGTTAGCTTTAACTCATTTGTTCCGGCAGAACTGGAAGAAAAACTGAGTGAAAAGCTGGTAAATTATTACATTGACCGTCTAGCTCAAAATCCTGAAAAGCATGATAAAGCAGAATTTGAAATTGTTTTTTCCTGTTATACGCTTGATTTGCCGGAGCGGATACAGATTTTAAAAGAGTATGGGTTTTCGGAAGAAGAGATTGATAAAATTATTATAGCATTAAGAAATGTGACAAATCATATTATTGACCATAAAAGTGGTTTGTGGAGAAAAGATTACGGCAAAATTGAAAAGCTGGACAGGCGGTATTCGGAAATTACCGGAAGCGCATTAAATGATATGGAAAAGGTGTACTGGCTTTTGGAGGACTGTAAACGGTACGGTACGCTTCCGTTTGCCGGTCTGGCGAGAGGAGCATTTATCGCTGTACAGATTTTGAAGTCCTTGGAGAACTGCGGTATTATTACGGGACGTGATTATGAAGCGTTTATGGGCGGGATTCATACGGTCAGTTCAGGGATGAATCAGGATTTTCTGGAATTATCGAAAGATGCCTTTATAAAGAAATATGGGCATCTTCGGCCGGGGACTTATGATATTACGTCTTTGCGGTATGACGAAGCTCCGGAATTATATTTTGAATGGAATGGAAAGACGCAAAAACCCCAAAATGAAAAAGAAGAATTTCGTTTGTCTTTGCAGCAGCTAAATTTACTGAAAGAAAAACTTACAGAACACGGGCTTACAAACGATATACTGGAACTGATGGATTTTTTGGGGACGGTCATTGAAGGTCGTGAATATGGAAAATTTGTTTTTACCAGGAATTTAAGCCGGGCAATTCAACTAATAGGGGAAATTGGAAAAAGGGAAGGGATTTCCAGGGAGGACTGCGCGTTTATTAATATACGTGCTATTTATGATTTGTATGCTTCTACAAGAGACGTTGCAACAAGCCTTCTGCATTCTGTTTCGCAGGGGAAACAGGAATTTCAGATAACAGATTCCATTACACTGCCTCCTGTTTTGTTAAACCCTGCGGATGCGTTTCATTTCCAGTATCCGGATTCCGAGGCAAATTTTATTACTTCCCAAAAAACGTGGGGAGAAGTATATTTATTGGAAACAATGGATGATACGGTGGAACTGAAAGATAAAATTATCTTGATTCCCAGCGCAGATCCCGGATATGACTGGATATTTTCCCACAAAATAAGAGGATTTATCACGATGTATGGCGGCGCCAATTCACATATGGCAATACGCGCAGGAGAACTTTCCATACCGGCTGCAGTGGGGGTGGGCGCGAAATGGTTTGAGGAATATAAAAAAGCGGCGATGATGGAACTTGACACACAGGGTAAAACAATAAAAATATTAAGGTAAAGGACGGGTTGGCGATGAAACTTGTAGCGGTTAGCCAGCGTGTAGATACCATAGAGGATTATGGTGAAATTCGGGATGCGTTGGATGAAGAATGGCAGAAACTGTTTCTAAAAATGGATGCTGTGGTAGCGCCAGTGCCAAATGCACCGCAAGTACTAAAAGAATTTTTAAGTCGGCTTCAGCCAGATGCAATTGTCTTATCTGGGGGAAATAACCCCGTATCCTATGGCGGGAGCGCACCGCAGAGGGATTGGACAGATGAAATTCTGATCCGATATGCGATAAAACACAACGTACCGTTACTCGGCGTATGCAGGGGAATGCAGTCTGTGGCATTGTATTTTGGAGGCGCGTTAAAGAAAATAGAAGGCCATGTGGCAGTCCGGCATGAAATAAATGGAAAAACCGAACGTGAAGTGAACAGCTACCATGCATATGCCGTTGATTTATTGGGTGAAAATATCCGGGCTGTTTCCTGGGCAAAAGACGGTACAGTAGAAGAAATCTGTCATGAAACACATTGCATTTATGGGATTATGTGGCATCCGGAGCGTGTGAACGGGTTTTTGCAAGAGGATATAGACTTCATGAAACAGAAGTTAAGGCTGTAGCAGAAAGGAATATATGAAATGAAAGTAGTTATTTTAGCCGCAGGATGGGGAAGCAGGTTAAAGCCCCTGACGGATGACAGGCCAAAATGTATGGTAGAGGTAAATGGAAAAAGTATTATTGAACGGCAGCTTGACGTGATGCGTGCGTGCGGAGTGAACGAAAAGGAAATTACAATTATTGCGGGTTATCGGAATGATGTACTTAAAAGCAGATTTCAGGGTACGGAAATCAATTTTATTGTAAATTCAGAATTTGAGACAACGAATATGGTCTGCTCTCTGATGTGTGCGAAACATCAGATGGAACAGGAGCAGGACGTGATAGTTTCTTATGGGGACATTATTTATGGAGAACCGGTTTTTCGTAGGATTTTGGAATCCTCAGACGATATGTCGGTGATTGTGGATGACGGATGGTACGAATATTGGGCCAAAAGATGTGAAAATCCCCTGGATGACGCGGAGACGCTTATGTTTGACGCGGACAGTTATCTGACAGAGATTGGGCAAAAGACGACAGATCTTAAAAAGATTCAATCTCAGTATATCGGATTGATGCGGTTTCGGGGAAAAGGGCTGAAAGCGTTATTGGACTTAAGCGCAGAAGCAAAACGGCGGAGTGAACAAGGAGAAAAACTTTGGCGGACGGATCGGACATATCCCAAGATGTATATGACGGATTTGCTGCAGGGCTTAATCGATGAAGGGCATAAATTACGCGCAGTCCATATTCAGAGAGGCTGGTATGAGATTGATAATTGTGAAGACCTTAAAGTTGTGGAGGCGGAACTGTGAGTGCGGTTTATTGGATTACGGGGCTTTCCGGCGCGGGCAAGACAACGATTGGGAAGATCTTTTATGAGCGGCTTAAAGCGGGACATCCGGGTACTGTGTTTTTAGATGGGGACAGGATGCGCAGGGTATTCGGGGATGATTTGGGATACACAAGGGAAGAACGTATCAAATGTGCTATGCGGTATTCAAGGCTTTGCGCGATGTTAGAAGAGCAGGGGCTGTATGTGATATGCTGTACGATTTCCATGTTTGACTGTGTGAGGGAGTGGAACAGGAAGAATATACGCAATTATAGAGAAATTTATGTGAAAGTATCTATGGAGACGCTTATAAAAAGGGATCAGAAGGGACTTTATAGCGGGACTACAAAGGAGAAAGAGAAGGATGTGGCAGGAGTTCATGTAGATGTGGAAGAGCCGAAAAATCCGGATTTGATTTTATTAAATGATGGGGATAAGGAGCCGGAGGAACAGGTGGAAAAGATGGTATTGTATTGGGAAAAAACAGATCACAGTTAGAAAGTGGAGAAGGGAAATGGTTTATGTCAAAAAATTTTCAAAACAGAGAACCAACAGAGTGGGTAAATAGCTGGTTATCACATGCAGATTGTGAAGGAGACAGAATCTTGTTGAACGGAGACTCTGTGACGAGAGGTTTGCGTGGAAAATTAGAATTTTATATAAAAAAATGGTACAAAGTTGATTTATTTGCATCGTCATTTGCAATAACGGATAATTTGTTTTGGAGAAATTTGCAATGCTTTTTTAATGATGAATATAAATATCAGATCATTTTCATAAATTACAATTATCACCACGGCTATATTGGGGAATATGCAGAAAATGAAGAAGTTTTACAGAGGTTGTACCAAAAACTTATATATCTTTGCCAGTCGTTGTGCGATAGGGTAATTGTTATGACGGGAACTTCTTGTATGAAGCCAGAGCATTTGGAGCAGTTAGATGAAGATGTTGAGTACGGAATCCATATGAGAAATGAAATTGCAAAAAAAGCAGCGGAGAATACGGGGTGCGTTTTGTTTGATTTGCACCATGTTATGAAACAAGGGTTCGGAATAAACTTTAGATATGTCGATCATGTTCATTTTGAGAATAATGCTTATTTTTATATTGCATATAAAATGCTTGTTTCACTTTCCATTCTAAATAAAGAAAAGAAAGAAAAGGCGCAAACGCTGATTTATCGTTCGCTTGAAATTGAGAAACCTACAAAGTCTATTGTTTATCTGGGGAAGAATGTGGGGAGGGGCAGGAACGAATATCAATTATTTTTTTTGTTAAAATATTTTTGCCAGGACATTCGAATTGTTGCATGGGCAGTAACAGATGGAAATAATGCAGATAAGGAAATATGCGGCATTCCTGTATGTGAGATAGAACAGCTTAGAGATAAAAAGAGTTTATTGATTATTTTAGCAAATGAGCAAGAAGAGGCAAAGATGAGGCTTACTGCGGAAGAATTGGGCTTTAATAAGATTAAAAGTTACAATAGCATGTTATCGGAATTGTTTTTATAGTTTGTATTTGAAAGTCTTATCTTAAAGTTGACGAAAAGTAGGGAGGAAGATTAATTATGAAACATGGTGATTTTACAGAATTGGCGAAATTTTATGTAGATAGGCCCGGATATTCGGAGGGCGTATTAAATTGTATTCAGGCGCACATTGTGCTGCAACAGGAAAAAGATGAACTAGTTGTGGCAGATGTAGGCGCTGGAACAGGAAAATTAACAGAAAATCTGATGCGTTTGAAAAAACCTATGCAGGGCTATGCAATAGAGCCAAATGACGCCATGCGGGAGGAAGGGTGTAAAATTTTTGCATCTGTTGACAGAGTTAAGTGGCAGAAGGGATCCGCAGAAGAAACTGGGCTTGAGGATTCGAGTGTGGACTGGGTTCTGATGGGATCGTCCTTTCATTGGGCCGTTCCAAATGTGGCAATGAAAGAATTTTATCGTATTTTAAAGCCGGGAGGATTTTTTACGGCTATTTGGAATCCGAGAAATATCGAAAGCAGCGAACTTCATATGGATATTGAAAAAATTGTGTATGATGAAATTGGCACGACCAAACGGGTCTCTTCCGGTAATAAACTGACGTCAGAAGAAATGAAAGAGAAATTGGAGGGATCCGGATGGTTTAAGGATATGCTATTCATTGAAGCATTTCATGAAGAAAGAATGACGGTAGAACGTTATATGAATGTTTGGAAATCTGTAAATGATATTCAGGTACAGGCAGGGGATGAAGGCTTTCAAAGGATATTGCATAATATACAGGAACGGTTGACAGGTATGAATGAGATTATAGTACCATATCGTTCAAGGGCGTGGACAGTTCGGTCAAAGAAGAAATGAAAATAGCTAAAATAGAACAGATGGCAGTTCTATTAGATTCTATGGGAAGATGGGTATAATGAAAAAAGAGATGTTTTTTGAAGAGAAGCTTGCACAAATAGATTCCATTTTAAAAGAGTGTGATTTTTCGGAACGAATTTTGCTGTGGGGAGGGGGAAAACACACATGTGAATTAATGCGTTACAGTATAATTGTCAAATTTAAGAATTTGATTATTGCAGATAAAATGAACTGTCAGAAAAGATTTTTTTGGAATGTTGTCAATGTATCGGATGTTGACTTTGGGAACATAGATACAGTCGTTATATCTTCTTTGATATACCAGCAGGAAATTGAAGAAGAATTAAAAAATATGCGCTTTGATGGAAAGATAATAAAGTTTTATAATAAAGAAGATACAAAGGAATTTTATCGGTTAAATTGTAAGTATAAAAGATGTAATTTTTTTGAAGGAGATTTTTTAACAATTGAAGCGGCAAAAGCGCATTGTACAAATACAGAAGATAAAGAGCTGTATGAGCGGTCATATCAAAGTGTATGCGCCGTATTAAATGGGTATGCTGCGTATGAGCTAGACACGATGCCTGTTTTTACAAAAAAAATATCTTTTCACCTTATGGCTTGGATCGCTTTGGCTGCTTCTGGAAAAACAGAGGTTACTGTAGCGGATTTTGGAGGGGCGTTAGCAAGTACATATTTACAGAACAAAGATTTTATTTGTGAAATTCCAGCCAAAGTAACGTGGTATATTATAGAACAGCCACAATATGTTAAAAGAGGAAACGAGATCTTCACGGACAAATATTTAAAATTTAAAAATTCATTTGATGAAATTTCGGATCAAATCGATGTAATCCTATTTTCAGGTGTATTAATGTATCCTGCAAATTTAGAAGAGATTATAAATAAAGCGATACAGAGAGAGCCCAAATATATTATTGTGGATAGGACATATATTGGTAAACGCTCTAGTACTCCATCCGGACAGTTTTTAGAGTACTGTCGGGTATAATTT
>CAJTLD010000118.1:0-7760 GCA_910577065.1 uncultured Lachnospiraceae bacterium
GAAGGAGATTTTGGAAGCAAAACCAGAACTAAGAAGATGATTATGAAAAGAATCAGAGACAAGATTTCGGAAAAATTGAAATGGTTGAATTGTACGGTACGTGTTGTGGATTTAAATACATATAATAAGAATGGTTATTCTGTTGAGAATGTTATGATGTAAGTTGTGTAATAAGACCATGAAAAAATATTAGCAGTAAATTTAAGATTCAAAAGAAAAGCAGGAACATAAGAAATGGGTAGCCTGCTTTTTGTCGTCCTGTAAGAAATATTACAGCAATGGTTAGACGGAAAATTTGACAGGGATGTTTTAATATCAGTAATTAAGCAGGCGGATAAGGAATGTGGAAGCTGCGGCTGTGAGATGGATCCGCTTTATAAAAGGGCTTTGGAATTGATTTAGAAGAAATTCCGGATTTGCGGGATATTCGGTGGACGGTGCTTATCAGGAGCGGAAGGCAAAGGGAGAGGCTGATGTTAATAAAACGGGCAGAACAGTACGGTTTTGTTGGTGGTATCCGGGCAGTGGGAGTATTATAATCAAGGCATATCACATGTTAGGATGTAATGCCATGAGTTTAGGAAATCATTTATTTCATGCACGGAAGAAAAAAGGGCTGTCACAGGAAGAGGTTGCTGAAAAGCTAGGGGTAAGCAGGCAGACAATCTCGAAATGGGAAACAGATGAAACGCTTCCGGATATCTGCCAGTCAAAAAAGCTGGCGGTTTTGTATGGACTCTCGCTGGATGAACTGGTGGAGTTTGATATTGACATCAAAGAGATACAGGAAGTAATTGACAGGACGAGTGAAGAAGTAACGGAAAAGGTAGACTGGACAAAGGCATGGGGCAAAAAATACCCGATATTATCCAGATACCAGGATGAAGTAGATACGGCCTGTTATGCGGTGGAAATGGATCGATTATTGAAAAGCTTGGAAAAGGAATATGGATACAATGAACTGGACGCTTTCTTGGTTCTTAAAGATATTTTAGCATCTGTTTGGAAGGGCAGGAAAGAAAACGGGAAATAGTTTTGTTGATTGTCGTTATCTTGTAAGGGCATCAGCCAGGAATGGCTGGTGCTTTTTGTCGCATTGGGATATGGCGCAGAAGGTCCGTCTAAATAGTAAGCTTTATGTGTGTAGTTAACCGGTTCGGCTTGCCAGACATAATTTATCAAAGCCTTTGCCGCTGTTCTGGATTTTTTATCCTGTATACCGCTAACTGAAGGACCTGAGCCTGCACAGTAAATGTCTAAGTAGATTTCTTCGCCTTCTTCATTATACGCTATCTCATAAAAAAGTATAGCCGAATTTCAGCAAATTTGTCAGATGAAAACAGCTTAAAGCGCAAATAATTCCGTCCGGAAAGCCCGTACTGCGTGTGATGTACCCGGCCTTTCCAGTATCCATACGGCGGTACGGATAGCGTCAGTGCTTTCCTTGTTGATACTGGATAAGCCTTTTAAGGCGTATTTCCAATTTTCCGGCAGGGACAATATTTGGGAAAGCAGCCCTTTAGCCTTTAGGGTTAAGTTGGGGTTGCGTAGGTGGCGGTTTGATATAACTATATAGCCCCCTGTTTTTTCCACCCGGAATACTGCCGTGTTATCAACTCCCTTCGTCTGCCCGGATAATGAAAAACATCCGTTCCGTGAGGAAAAGGCGTTTACCATGTGATTATAGGGCTTTGCGTTTTGGTTTCGTGTTTCAAGAAAACCTTGATTTACGCGGTGTTGCGGTGGTTGTCTATAAATACTTGCTCCGAATGGAGCATAGATTTATAGACAACTACATAATACTTTTTGCCTGTCTTTAGCTTTCGATACTATCTTGTCCTTTGCCCAGCTTGCAGTCAGCTTTTTACCTTTTACTGCTTTCGCTGATTTTATCGTCTAATACATTGCTGAAAAACGTCTGTTTCCTTACATCCTATTTTATATTGCAAGATATGAAAAGAATATTGTGACAGAAAACAGCATTGAGGGTGCAGTGGAGGATTTGGAATATTTCAGGGATAAAGTATTGCGGCTGCATGAGGCGCAGGAATTGTCGGATGATGAATTGAAAGATCTGAAAGGATTTATAAATACGATTATAACGCATATTACAAATGGTAAGGAACACGAAGAAAGGCCGGTGAGTATCATCCTGACGCGGAAAAAAATATCGGTAAAAAACAGTAAACAGAATTTTTCCTTTTTTCGTTTTAGAATCAATTTATTTTCGGATGTATTGACAATCCGGCGGTCATGCGTTATTTTAAAAAAGACAATTATGTCGCTTTTTGAAAGGGAGGATCACACATGCATTTTATATTAAGAAGCTGGCAAAAGGAAGACGCGCCCCATATAGCGGCGGCAGCCAACAACCCGAATATTGCAAAGAACCTGCGCAACACCTTTCCGTACCCTTACCGCCTTGAGGACGCGGAGTGGTACATCAATGACTGTATAGACAAAGAGGGCAAAAACCAGATAGCACGCGCCATTGTAGTAAACGGGAAAGCGGCGGGCAGCATCGGTATATTTTTACAGGACGATGTATTTGAAAAATCGGCCGAACTGGGTTACTGGCTTTCTGAGGAATACTGGCGGCGCGGCATTATGTCGCAGGCAGTGCGCATGATTTGCCGGGAAGCGTTTGCGGCGTTTGATTTGCGGCGCATCTATGCCGAACCGTTTGACAGCAACGCGGCGTCCAAAGGCGTGCTGGAAAAAGCAGGCTTTACCTGTGAAGGCACCATGCGGGACGGCATATATAAAAACGGCAGGGTTCTTTCTTATCGGATTTATTCCCTTCTGCCCGGGGAGCTGGATTTGTAATATGGGCGCAAAAGCAGAAAAAACCAAAGAAAAAATCCGTGCTGCGGCGTATGAATTATTTGCCGCGAAAGGGTTTAAACAAGTGACCATGTCCGATCTCTGTGAACAGACAGGATTAAGCAGGGGCGGGCTTTACCGCTACTACTCCGGTACGGGTGAGATTTTTTCCGAAATTCTGACAGAAGAATACGCAGTAAGATCGGAAGACCGCATCCGGACAGGAGAGCGCGCCCGGGTGATTTTAGACGATATGCTGCGCGTGATTATGCAGGAAATTTCAGACAGAGAGCATTCCTTAAGCCTTGCCATTTATGAATATGCCAGCCTCGGAAACGAAGCGCTGTTTACCCGGATAACCGGGCGCGCCAAAGCGCGCTGGGAAGCCTTGATCCGATACGGGATGGAAACCGACGGCTTTCAGAAGGTCAATCCCGCGCAGGCGGCCGATTTGATTTTGTATTATTATCAGGGGCTTCGGATGTGGTCGCGCGTTATACCGCTCGGGGAGGCGGAAGCGGAGTTTTATGTAAAAACCGTCCGGCAGATGCTGTTAGGCGGCGCGCCGGATTATGGCGCATATGAAAATACAATATAGTAAGAAAAGGAGACGGATTATGATTCGGAGCATGGAAAAAGCGGATCTGCCGGAGGTGATGCGGATCTGGCTGGAAACCAACGTGAAGGCGCATGATTTTATTTCAGAGGAGTACTGGCGGAAGAATGCCGCGGCCGTACAGGAACTGCTTCCCAAAGCAGAGGTTTATGTATATGAAGCGGAAAACGACGCAGCGATAGCCGGCTTTCTTGGGATGACGGACAATTATATTGCCGGGATTTTTGTGTGCGGGCAGGCGCAGTCAAACGGAATCGGGAAGCGGCTACTTTGCTTCGCCAAGGAGAAAAAAGAACGTTTGACGCTGCATGTTTACCGGAAAAATGAACGCGCGGTGCGGTTTTACCAAAGGGAAGGTTTTTTGCGCCGTGGGGAAGCGGTGGATGAGCGGACAAAAGAAGCCGAGATTTTTATGGAGTGGGAGAAAAAATAGGACACAGCGGGAGGATGGAGATGGAACTTCGCGTTTTGCAGTATTTTCTCGCCGTTGCAGAGGAGGAAAATATTACGCGGGCGGCGGCGCTTTTGCATATTACGCAGCCGACGCTTTCCCGCCAGTTGATGCAGCTGGAACAGGAACTGGGGGTGAAGCTGTTTTACAGGGGCGGGCATGCGGTGCGCCTGACGGAAGAAGGGATGCTTCTGCGGCGGCGCGCGCAGGAAATGGCTGATCTGGCGCAGAAGACGGAGCGGGAATTAAAGCACGGCAAAGAAGCTGTTTTGGGGGAAATTTCCATCGGGTGCGGAGAAACGCAGAATATGAAGCCGCTTTGTGACCGGATTGCGTTGTTCCGGCAAATATATCCCGATGTGACTTTTGACATCTGCACGGCGATTGCGGATGATGTAAAAGAACGGCTGGAAAACGGCAGCCTGGATCTGGGCCTTTTGCTGGAGCCGGTGGAGATTAGCCGGTATCATTTTATACGGATGCCGCTTAAGGAAAGCTTTATGGCGCTGATGCGCAGGGATGATCCGCTGGCAGAAAAGAAAAAAATCACGCCAAAGGATTTGGCGGGCATTCCGCTGATTGTGGCAAAGCGCAGAGCCGTAAGGAATGAACTGGAACATTGGTTTGGGGACGACCGGGATAAAATGGAGATTGCTTCTATGTGTAACCTGTCCCATTATAATCAGCAGGTTATGGTGGAGAGCGGGATTGGAATTGCAATGGGAATGGGGTTTTCCGTCAGCAATGAAATGCTTTGCATGCGTCCTTTGGAGCCGGAGCTTGTGAGCGGCTGTGTTTTGGCGTGGAAGAAAAATCAGGTATTGTCGCAGGCCATGTCAAGGTTTCTTGCATTGGTCAGAACGCATTTTTCAGACACGCTCTGAGCATGTTTAAAGTAGCTGCAGCGGTCTTTGCGATACGTTTGAGGCATTTCTTATGATTCGGCACAGGTATTAGACATTCTGCCGAAACGGTTTTACAATAGAAACATAAAACGGTTTTAGAATGAATTTATGTTAGTACTACAGCGAACTATAAGGAGTGGATGGCAAAGGGGCCGTCAGTCAGAGGGAAGGATGTGCGGCTGGGTCTGTGTTCAGGGGCTAAGGGGCTCTAAAGCATCCCGTTTTGGTATTCTCATACTGACGCAACCACCGGAAACGCGCCGTCCATGGCGCGGTTCCGGTTTGCCCTGCCATCCGTGGCAGGGCATTGCTGTGGATCGGACGGGATGCTTAAGAGCCCCTAACCCCCGTCACAAGGCCCCAGCCGCACACCCTTCCCTCTGACTGACTACGGTTTTGGCTGGCCTACAGGGGATTTCTTGTTTTTGTTATTTAAAGTAATTTTTACCGGTCTGGTATCTAATAACGCAGTTAGGAGCTCATGGCAGTGGACAGTTCGCTCTAGTACTACAGCGAACGCCGCATCCCCTGTCCTCTGGCTGACGGAACTTTGCCAACATCGTTCGCTGTAACACTAAGAATCCATCGGAATAAAAACAGCAAGATCCGGAGGATAATAAGTAAAGACGGCAAAACACAAAAACAAAATACACACAAGCACACATAAAAGTCCGGTATATGCCGAAAACCTGCAAGACCGGGTAAGCAGATATGCCGTTAAGAACGCTATGACTGTGCCAAACAAAAAAATTGCGAGATCCAGAACAAAAACATTCGTTCCAAGAATAAACGTATAGACATAGAAAAATACCGGAATACATGCCGTCCCGATAAGAATCCCGAAACAAAGCGCGGAAACCACGCAGGGAAAAGAAGACTTAAGCTGAAAAGCCATTCCGGCTGAATAAAGCAGCATAGGAAAAAACAAAAGCTTCATATGCTCCCAAACGGATTCATTGACAGGGACAAACAGCCCGACAATGACATTACGGCCGGTCCATTCGTACAGAAAATGCGAAAGCGTTCCGACAAACAGGACGAACAGAATGCCAGCTATGGTATATCGTTTTAATTGTCTTAATTGTTTCATAAAAAATCACCCCAGTGAAAGCATATGTCTATTTCATGTATTCTATACAGAATCGGGGCAATTTCGGACAGAGTGCAGGCATATTTCAAAAATCAACTCAGATATGGAATCCATCCGTCAAATCCCACGCCACATTCAATGGGAAGATACGGCGTAAGTCTTAATAATCTCTTCCGCAATCCTTTGTTTTGTAACACAGCGATCCATTGCCTGTTTTTCGATATAACGGTGAGCATCCGGTTCGCTCATGTTTAATTCGCTGATCAAAACCCATTTTGCCCGGTTGACCAGACGGATTTCCGCCATTTTCTCCTGAACAGACAGGGATTTTTTTTCAAGCTGCCTCAGCCGTTCTCTGGCGCTACCCATCCAGTTCAGGGCAAGGGTTACAGTCGGTTTTGACGTTGGCTTCGGCAGCGTAAATACGCCGTATTCCATAACCTTGTCGTAAATCTCGGAATGGATATCGTTTTTTACCAAAAGCAGCACGGCAGCCTGCCTGCTGCAGCAGGTGTCAATTGCAAACCGGGTACCGGCACCGTCAGGCAAAGGGGAATTAATAATCACAAAATCAAACGTTTCTTCGGCGAGTACCCGTTTGGCGGCGCTCAAACTGGCGGCAGTATGGATCGGGGAATACCCTGCTTCGGGAAGCAGGCCGACTAAGGCAGAGGTGAAGCTGTCTGCTGCGGACACAATGAGGATACTGTAAACACGTTCTCTGAAAGCCATATGGCGCCTCCTCCTTATTCTTTGGTTTGAATTACCGTCTGCAGTAAATATCCGATATAGCGCCCGGAATATATTTTTGAATAAAAGCGCTGCCTGCGGCGGCTGCGCAGGCAGATTTCAAATCGCGGGGCAGCTGTTTGAAACGGGCAAGGGTATCCTCGTCTGCCTGATACAGATTGATATCCGCAGGAGCCGGAAGCTTAGGTTTGGTTTCCATTCCGTCCAGTATGGCATAAATCATCAGGGCAAATACCAGATAAACATTTGCGGACGGATCGGGAGAACGAAGCTCAATACGGCGGTATTCCCCGATGGCGGCAGGAACCCGGACAAGCTGGGAACGGTTCTCGCTGGACCAGGAAATGTATCCGGGCGCTTTATTGCTGCCGAAACGCTGATAAGATTGTTCGGTTGGATTTAAAAATACCGTCATATCGGCGGCGTGTTCCAAAATGCCTGCAATCATGTCATTCATGTTGTCCGTACCATAAGAGGATTTGACAGACATATTGATATGGAAGCCGTTTCCGGGTTTTCCTTCCAGCGGTTTTGGGCTGAAATCGGCGCAAAGGCCGTTTCGCCGTGCGATTGTCTTTACAACCGTTTGAAAGGTCATGGCATTGTCCGCGGCCGCCAGCGGATCGGAGTAGCGAAAATCAATTTCATTTTGCCCCGGCCCTTCTTCGTGATGGGAGCGTTCCGGCCGGATTCCCATCTGTTCTAAGGTCAGGCATACCTCGCGGCGGATATTTTCCCCCCTGTCTTCCGGGGCGATATCCATATAGGATGCATGGTCGTAAGGTTCTTTGGTGGGATTGCCGTTGTCATCCAGCATAAACAGGTAAAATTCCTGTTCCGTGCCAAAGAAAAACCGATATCCCAGGCGCTCCGCTTTCCCAATTGCATTCTTTAAAATAGAACGCGTATCACATTCAAATACGGTTCCGTTCGGATACGTAATGTGACAGAACATCCTTACTACCCGCCCGTGCTCCGGCCTCCATGGCAGGGGCGTCAGTGTATCGGCCTCCGGACGCAAAAACAGATCGGAATGGTTTTCGTCGCCGAAACCGTCGATGGCGGATGCGTCGATGGCAATGCCATATTCAAAAGCGCGGGGAAGTTCCTGCGGCATAATGGATA
>CAJTLD010000118.1:7787-8005 GCA_910577065.1 uncultured Lachnospiraceae bacterium
GGCGAGGCGGATGAATTTTACATCTTCCTCCTGCACGTATTGGATTACCTCTTCTTTTGAATAATTCATAAGCTTACCTGCTTTCTTTTAATTTGCGACATACATCTGTTGATAGGGATTTTTGCTGTCCGGTGTGACGACCGTAAAAGGTTCGGATAACAGTTCGTCTGCAGAATAACCGAAGTCGAAACAGTATTCGGACAGATATTCCCGGATTT
>CAJTLD010000119.1:0-5227 GCA_910577065.1 uncultured Lachnospiraceae bacterium
CGTTACTCTTCTTCTGGGCGGGATCTCCTGCCCGGTAAAGTAAGGCTTTAACGGCGCCATGCCCGCATTGATTAAAAGCAGGCTGTTATCGTTGTGCGGCACAAGGGAAAAACTTTTCATCGCAAGATGTTCTTTGCTTTCAAAAAATTCCAGGTACATCCTGCGCAGCTCGTTCACTCCAAATTTCTGTTTCACAATGGTTTCCTCCAATATCCCTGGTTTATTCATTTCCGTTTGTATCCGGATTTTGTGCTGCCGTCTTCGCGTTTTTGTTTTCACGCAGTTTTTTGCCTGCAAAAACGCCGCATACCGCCAGAATTACATAAAAAACGAGTTTCACAAGATACATAATAAAGCTCTGCAAAAATGCCACTTGTATCCCTCCATTCTTAAAAGATTCTAAATTTTCTTAAATTATAGAACATTTTTTTCCGATTTTCAACCGGAAAGGCAAATTAATTTAGGAAAAGGTAACAGTTCAGCCTTCCGGCTTCACTGTTACAGAATCCGCCCCATTTCAAGTTTGCCTGCGGCAAAAGAGCCGGAACCCTTTTTCTGTCAAAGGTTCCGGCTCTTCGCCTGGCTGCTTATTTTATTTTCTTGTTTCCGATATTTTTAAACAGTTTCTGATAGCTTTTCTTTTTACCTTTTGGAACTTTAATGCTGCCGGTCTTTTTAGTTCCTTTAAAGGCATTTGCCGCTACTGTCTTTAACTTCTTGCTTTTTACAATAATTGTCTTTAAAGCCTTGTCATTGAAAAATGCTTTTTTGCCGATGGATGTTACGTTTACGCCAATTGTCACTTTGGTAAGTTTGGGCATCTTTGAAAGCGCATTTGCAGATATAGAAGTAACTTTGCAGGAAACGCCGTTTCTCTGAACTGTTGCAGGTATAGTCAGGGAAGACGCGTTTTTGCTCTTCGGGCCGACTACAGCCACTTCTTTCTTAGATGCATCCGTCACTTTGTATTTCAGCTTGCCGCTTGTAAAAGTTTCACCTTTTTTGAGCGAAGCTGCAGGAGGATTTGGATTGTCGATTCCGCCTGACTGCTTTACAAGTTTTCCTGCCGCGTCATTCAAGTCTGCCAAAAGCTTTTTCAAAGTTGCCAGATCCGCCGTTGCCGCCGGATTCAAGGCCGCGTTATACGCGTCCATAAATACTTTCCAGCTTTCCGGAGTATAATCTGTTCCACCGCTCTCCGCCAGCGCTTTGACAGCCGCTGCTGCCGCCTGCAGAGCGTTTAATGCATCCACGTATTCGGAATCATTCTCCTCTAATTGGCTTACCGCTTTGTTCAAATCATTAAGATACTGTTTTAATGTTTCTGCATCTGTATTTGAAGCCGGATTTAAAACATTTTGATACACTGCAATAAAATTATGAAAGCTTTCTGCCGTATATCTGTTTTTACCGTTTTCTGCCAAGTCTTTTACAGATGCGATTCTGGTCTGAAGCGCCGATAACGCCTCTTGGCGCGCTTCTTTTTCATAATTGTTCGGCAATTCTTTAGAAACAATACTGCTTAAAGATGCAATAAGCGCTGCAATCTCCTGTTGTGTTTTATTTGGTTTTGCCAATAACGTTTCTGCATCCTTTATAGAAGAATCCACTAACTGGCTGCCGGCAGTTCCATTCCGATCCTTTGCATTATCCACTATCTCCTGTAAAATCTGTTCTGCTGATTTATCTGATTCTTTGGTATATATTTCATATATTCTTGGCCCGTTTTCTTTCCATTCTATTTTCACTTCGCAGATTGGGCCGTATATCGCCGTATCCGCTAACAAATTAAGGCCCTTTGAAAGTTCGCCCACACCTGTCCATACACCGGACTCCAAACGTATAAATACTTTTGCGCCCGTGGATTTTTCTGCGTCCTGTAAAACGTACAGCTTCCCTGCAATGTCGCTGTCAATGCGCCATCTTAAGCTTCCAGGCCCATCAGAGGCTTCAAATGCCGTATAAATGGATCCATCCGTCGCTTTTAAGGCCTCGCAGCCCTCCTTGCCTTCCGGAACCGCTACTGTGGTCAGATCGCCCACTTCATTTGTTATCTGTACGCCGTTTACTGTAAATGTAACCGGAGCCGATCCATTATTTGCAATACGTATATACTTCACTTCCAGAGTATCAAACCGGGCCGGAACTTTACTCCAGCTTGTTCCGTTCGCGCTGCATTCAAAAGCCAGTTTATCTTTATTTGTATAATCTGCACTGACTGACGTAAGAGCTCGGATTGCAGGAAATGCAAGCCCGAAATATTCACCGTTCTTTAATGTAATATTCTCCACCTTTCCGATGGAAGCGTTATTCCTGTCAATTATAACTTCAGTTTCTTTTAAGCTGTCCACATTCGTATATGCTTTGCTGACAGCAGGCCTCGTTGTAACTGTAAATTCACGAATTGCATACCATTTCCCGGTTGTAGAAGGAGTCCTCAAACGCACATAACGCGCATTAATAGACTGGGCGAGTACATTAGTCTCAATTGTACGTTCGCTAAAGTTACCGATTGTTTCCCAATCTGTATTATTTAAGGAATATTCCAGAACAGACGTTGTAAAGATATCGCTGTCCGTATCATTTTTCCCCTGCAAAATACGTATATTATCCAATTTATATACATTGCCAAGATCCAATCCGATATAACCATTCGCCTCAACAGTGTTGTTGAACCAAACATAGGTAGAATCATTTTTATCTATGATCTTATCCGCTGTACCCTCATAAAAACCGCCAATTCCACCATAAATTACGCTCTGCTCATCTGATACATCGCCTGCATCGCCGCCGCCAAAATTATTTTCCAATACTTCCAGAGCATCTGATTTCACAGATGATTCTAATGTATTTGCCAGAGGTATAATCTTCATTGCTCCTGCTTCTACTGCAATCGTCCCTTCCAATTGCGGAGCATAGCAGTTCTGAGATGCCTTATATGCATTCGCCGCTTTGCTGTAATTATTCCATACGCCTTCCGCATCATTATTCTTCAAGGCAATTGCTGTCCTGATAAAGCCAATTACCGCCTGAGACAAATAACGAAGGGAATCTACCCACGGGTTCATCTCGTCTATCAGATTTGCATTCGTACCATTTTTCTGGAAATCATTTGCTGCGTCCACAATCTTCTGCATCTGCGTAATCAGGGCATTTGCCTCTTCTTCATAATCCGTCCCGTTCCCGTTATTATATGCGTTTGTAAAGGCTGTAATATACGGCGTCAACTCTACGGATTCTCCCATGCCTGTAATACCTCCAGGGCTTGGGTTTGTCATATGCTTGCACAGTTCATGCAAAGAATCGGATGCGCCTGAATCAATATACTGGAAACAATCCGCCCAACTCTTCTGACAGTCAAAATCTTTCGTATTCCATGCATAATCCGCAATTGCAAACAAAGCTGTTTTGGAAGCTTCTCCCTGCTCCAACGGGTTTGTTACAATACCTTTAAACCCTGTTACTCCGCCCGTATTCAAAACGCAGTTTTCTGCAGGCCCCATAACAAGCCTTTTATGATTGACGTCATTTACCGGCCAGTTCAGCCACATAAACGCTTCTTTTCCGCTGTTTTGTTTAAAATTATTAAAAGTCCCCTGTGTAACCGGGTGGCATACCCACTCGCCCGTCCACATAATTTCCAGATCTTCAATATCGGTAAAATGGCCGAAATACTGTGATAATGAGGGGCTTCCGGTCCATCCCCAGTTACTCCATGTAAGAGCGCTGGTACAATATACCTGCGGAACAAATACCAGGTTATAGCATCCTTCATGCGCCTTTACCCACTCCGTCATATCCCTGCAGAGCCTTGCCTGAAGGGTTACCGGGCTGTTTGCATCGTCTGCAGAGATAACAAACTGACGCACGCCGGAATCATAAAGATGCTGGAATTTATTCTGGATTGCCGCAAGACCCGTTTCATAATCGTCAAGCGTAATCGCATCATTCATAAACGGATGAATCGCCCATGCAAAACGGCATTTTGCCGCAGCCCCTGCGTCTACCATCCGTTCTATATCCTTCAATTTGTCTTCCGGATAAGGCTCTCGCCACTGCTTATTGTGATACGGGTCGTCTTTCGGCGCAAAAATATAAATATTCATCTTAAAATCGCCGCCGAACTGCATCAGGCTGATCCTGTCTTCCACAGACCACGGAATACCATAATATCCTTCAATAAAACCACGGTACTGGCCGACCGCATAATCTTCCATCTGAAGCTGGCGGATCGTATTTCCTTGCGACTGCTCTAAAATCATCTTCAGAGATGCCAGTGCATAGAAAGCCGCATCCGTATCTCTTCCGACAACCGTAATCTGTTTGTCTTTGATAGACAGCAAATAAGAATCTACCTTGTTAAACAGTTCCTCATCCGTAAGATCCTTAGCGCTGTCGGCCGCACCGTTCGATCCGGCAATGCCGACTAAAATATTAACCTGCCCGCTTACGGCCGCATTTACGGTTTTCGCCTTAATGTCTTTTATGGCAAGAACCTCTTCCATACGATCTTTCGTAGCCTGATCGATTCCGTCTTCATATACAACGTTTACCTCATTTGGCAGTTCAAGAGTACCCCCCCCCACGTTATAAACGATAGACTGCGGCGTAGGGTAAATTGTATACTCCGCCGCTTTTGTTTCCTCTGCAGCCTCCGCCTGCAGGTTATACGCCGGAAGCGCCGTCACACCAAGCGCAATAACCAGCATAAAACTAAGTAACCGTTTCCATGTCTTGTTCATAGTCATCCTCCTTTTGTCAGGAAGCCACAAAAAATCTTGTTTGCAGCCGCCTTTTTTGTAACATGTTTAATAGATATTATAATTTTTATAACGCCATTTGTCAATAATATTGCACAAAATCCCCCTGCTCTAAATAAAAACCAACATTACAATATTTGCTCTTGCCAATCTTTTAAACAAGAAGTACAATATTTTCAGTATAACCTGTACTTTTAAGGAGATCTTTCATGAACGTAACCGGCGTTATCGCAGAATACAACCCCTTCCACAACGGTCACGCATACCAAATCCAAAAAGCTAAAGAACTTTCCCGGGCAGACTATGTCATTGTTGTAATGAGCGGCAATTTCGTCCAGCGCGGCATGCCCGCTATTTTAGACAAATTCACCCGCACAGCCGCAGCCTTAAAAAACGGCGCCGATTTCGTATTTGAAATACCAACCGTTTTTGCAACGGCATCCGCCGAATATTTTGCAGCGGCAGGG
>CAJTLD010000119.1:5246-7966 GCA_910577065.1 uncultured Lachnospiraceae bacterium
TAAATGCGCTCGGCTGTGTAGATTCAGTTAGTTTCGGCTGTGAAACGCCTGATTTGCCTCTGCTGTCACATATTGCGGATATTTTGGCAAAAGAACCGGACTATTACAAAACGCGCCTGTCTTATTATTTAAAAAGCGGCAATTCCTTTCCGGTTTCCCGCCAAAAAGCAATAACCGATTATTGCAAAACTGAAAATTTATCCTTCCAGTCCGCTTTATCAGGCACAGTTTATGGTAATCCTTCCATTTTGCTTGGCTCCCCCAATAATATCCTGGCTGTGGAATATTTAAAATCCATAATCCGAGATCATCTTCATCTGCGTCCCATTCCCATTCTGCGAAAAGGCGCCGGATACCACGATACCGGTTTACATCAAAAATACTGCTCCGCTGCTGCAATCCGGCGCCACCTGCTTTTTCCGTCCGGTATAGATATTTCTGATTTTGTACCAGAAAACACCGCGTCTCATCTGTTCGCATCGGACGCTGCATTTCTTACAGAACAGGATTTTTCCGCAATGCTGTATTATAAGCTGCTCAAATGCCCAAAACAAGCTCTGCCGCGTTATGCGGACTGTTCTAAGGAACTCGCGAACCGCATCCGGCATTCTCTGCCTGATTACAGAGGTTACAGGAACTTTTGTGAACTCTTAAAGAAAAAAGACGTAACATACAGCCGGATCAGCCGGATGCTTCTGCATATTTTACTGGAAATTACAGACGAAAGCATTGCCATGGGAAAAGCATGCGGCTTTGCGCCCTATCTGCGCCTGTTAGGCTTTCGGCGGGATGCGGTAAATCTTTTTACTGCCATACGTTCCCACGCAAAATGCCCGCTGATTACAAAGCCCGCTAAAGAAAGCGCTCTCCTTTCTGCAGATTCACGCGCCTTATTTGAAACGGATGTATTCGCATCTGATCTGTACTACGGCGTACTGGCGCAGAAAACAGGCAGAACGCAAAAAGAGGAATATCGCAGAGAAATGGTTATTTTACCTTGTGAATCCCGCATCATCTAAATATAATGAAAACATAATTTTTTTTAGAAAGGCTGATTTTTATGTCCGTAAAACTGTTTACCATAACCCATAAACCCTTTACCCCTCCGGAAGATCCTATGTACATTCCGCTGCACGTAGGCCGCGCAAACGCCTGTGGACTCGGTTTTCTGGGAGACGACACAGGCGATCATATTTCAGCGTACAATCCTTTCTTCTGTGAACTGACCGGCATGTACTGGCTCTGGAAAAATTACCGCACTTCCGATTACATCGGTATCTGCCATTACAGACGGTACCTGATCAATGAATCCGGCGCATTATTTACGGAACCCGAAATCGAAGCAAAATTATCGCAGTTTGACATTATGACAACCCGTCTGCTTGAACTGCCATTCCCATATGAACACGGCTTTGCCCAAAACCACCACAAAAAAGATCTGGAAACAACAAAAACTGTCTTAAAAGAGAAGTATCCTTCCTACGCCGATACTTTTGATCGGCTGGTACACGGCGCCCATACGTATTTCGGAAACATTTTCATTACTTCCAAAAAACGGTATGACTCCTATTGTGCCTGGCTGTTTGATATTCTCTTCGAGGTACAAAAGCGCACGGATTTTACCGGATATAACGATTATCATAAACGCCTGTTCGGATTTTTATCGGAATTTCTCCAAACAGTATGGATCCGCCAAAACGGCCTGCGCGCCTGTGAATGCAAAGTCGGAATGATTGGTGAAAAATACGAAACCCGTAAACTGCGCCGGCAGCTGGCCTCCTTTTTAGAAAACAGAAATTACGAAAGCGCCGGCAATTATTTTCTGGAGTGTTACAAAAAACGCCCGGATGTTTTGATGGAAGCTTCCGACGTTACCGGTGAACTGCGTCTGTGCATGCAGATTATTTCCACCTGCAGTTTTGAAGATGAACAATACGGGCAGTGTATATTAGACAAAATTCACGATTATAACAGCCTGATTTCACACTTTCACCGTCTGAATGCCGCTGTAACGCATTCCGTCTCAGATGCCCTTTCGGATGAAGATATCCTGTTCCTGAAACAAAACGGCTGCATCACTCCGGCAGCTATCGATATCTCCGCAAAATTATTCTGCCAGGATCCCGCACTTCGCCAGAAAATTTCCAGGAATCTATGGCATCTGTGTATAAGCAGTAATATTGTCTGAATATTTTACACATTATCATTTATATTTCAGTTATAATTAATACTAATCAATTTTTATCACAAAATCAGTTGACAAATTCATTTTTTTCAGATACAATAAATACAACAAATCAAACAAAACCAAATCCACAGAACAGGAGGTACAGTCCATTGAAAACTTAATCAAAAACCAAAATCTAATTTCAAAAAATCCTGCCAAGCAGGTACACATTCCAAAGTTTTCATTCGCTGGCTGACAAACGAGCCTAATGAAATATCCACCCTAGCCGGATATTAATTTCAGAAATGAAATCGCGGGGCAACCATGAAGCACACAAAAGTAGAGAACAGACGGAGAATCAGACGCAGTATTCAGATATGATTCCAGTCCAAACAGTTCATGGCAAACAGAGAAGGGAAATTCGTTTCAGAAATTAAACTATGGAAAATAAAAACGGGAGGTAAGACCCCATGGACAGTATAATTTAAAAGCGGCATCAAATTCAAAACATTTGATGCCGCTTTTGTAATGCAAATCTATTATCATTTTTCAA
>CAJTLD010000120.1 GCA_910577065.1 uncultured Lachnospiraceae bacterium
CACGGGTGCGCAGCGTCTGTTCAAAGGTCTGCTGCCGGTCCATCCCTTCGTAAATGGTATCGGTCTGATCCCCGTTTGTAACGATGGTTTTATTCCCTAATACCCGGACCGGGGCATAGATAATCAGGCTGGGATCGCTTAATTTCGCCGGGTCATACGCTTTGGTGCGGATGCCCTCCCCGTCTTCTGCAAACACGCGGTTGCGGCTGTTTTCACTTCTGCCCATAATAAAATATGCGGTTACGGCATACTGGCCGTCCGCGCTTTTACCGATTACAATCCCTCTGCCGGGGTACGGATTTTGGTTTAGCTGGTTCTCTAATGACAATAATTCCATAATTATCCTCCTGTATTTTTGTTTTCATGCTAACATAAAATACCTTTTTTTTCAATGAGAGAATCACGCGCAAAATCCCCGGCGCACTTACGCCGGGGAAATTCCGTTTCTTCTTACAAACCGGTTTCCGGATTGTAAGTGTGCCATCCGTTTACACTGGAGAGGCAATCATTTTCTTTGTACCATGCTTTGTACGCCGTTTCATACGCTTCCGGTACGTATACGTTACAGAAGATCGGAAGCTTTGCGTGTGCGGAAACCGATTTCGGCCTGGTCACCTCCGGCGGAACAGCTCCTGTAAAATATACGTTTGCAGCGTTTATCCTGCCAAAGCCCGGTACCGTTACATGTTTCAGGTTTTTGGGATAAACCACTTTTGTAAGCTTATCCACTTCTGCCGTATCGCAATTTACCAGGCTGATATCCCCGGTCAGCTTTTCCACCATTTCGGAGATAAACAGTTCCCCTTTCTCATCCGGAACCGCAACGGCAAGGCTCTTATCCGATTTCTTATAAATACACTGTCCGTCCCTTGCATAGACCGGGTTCGCTTCTGAAACGGTAACATCCCTGATATCGATATTCTCCCTTAAACCCCGTTTTTCAAACGCCGCCTGCTCCATTTCCGTAACGGATGCCGGAATATGCACCGCCGGCGATTTTACGCTGTTAAACGCATAGGACAAAATCTTCTTTGTTCCCTCCGGGATCGCAAGTTCTTTGCCCGTTGACGGCGCATAAACCAGCGCCTTATCTTTTTTGCGGATCAGGAAGTTTTCTTTTATCTGGAACTTTTTGTTCTTTTTGGATATTTTGAAATTCTGCAAAGACGGGCAGTCCCAAAACGCTGAATTATCTATTTTTTTGAGATTATCCGGCAAAACAACCGTCTTCAAGCTGTCGCACCCATAAAAGACATATCTGCCGATTTCTTTTATCTTTTTGGGAAGCTTGATGGTTTTTAGGGAGTTTAAGCCGCTGAATGAAGAGTTTTCAATCACCTCAACCGTGTCCGGGATCTTGATGGAACGAAGAGTTGTCGCCGCATTGTTATAGCTTGCATCATAGTCATGCCATGGCTCTATATGACCGCCAAATAAAGTAATGCATAACTCCTCCCTCATATCGTCCGGCGTGCCTAACCGGGTCACTTTTTTGCCGCGGATGGTTTTGGGTATGGAAAGGGATTTGTTTTTCTTTCCTTTTATCTTGATATTATAAATCCAAGCCTCTTTCCCGTCCTTTGAAGGATGGGAATAAAAGGTAAACGCCCCTTTTACCTCAATCTCCTTTTTTCCTGCGTCCCACGCATTTGATTTTGCCGCGGCATAAACATCCGGCGCAGCAACAATGAATAATGCGAATAGCATTATGCATAACACTGTTAATACTTTTCTTTTCATAATATATTCCTCCTCCGTTTATGATGTTTGCATAGTAACATATATCCGGCATATTTTCAACCTGAAACTCTCCCGGACAGTGTTTTCCGCGATTTGCCATTTTAAACGCGCGCACAGGCTTTCGCCTTATTGTTCCAAATGAAGGCCCGGTTCTAATGCCCGGAATACCTGCATTACCTCTTCCCTGGCCTCAGAGTAATCGTACCCCTTTGCAATTTTTTCAGCCACTTCGCCTGTGGAATACCGATATATTTTTACGCCTGCCCGATCGCAAAAAATATAAGCCGCAAAAATCAGCGCGGCAGCCAAAAACCGGAGTTTGACAAACAAAAATTCATTCGGTCCCTCCTCCTTTACATCCGGGCTTTTTTCAAACTCATACCCGCGTCCCGGCGCGTCAAATGACTGGCGGACTCTTTTTATATACGCTTTTCGGGCGTTTACGTCTTCCATACGCATATTACCGCTCCTTTTCTTTTTCTATAACTTTATATAACGTATGAAAAGGGCGTCCCATTTTATGACAAGACGCTTCGATTTCCCTTCACACCAAAAGATATAGTATTTACAACTACGAAAAGCAGCTATGCACAGCTAAAAACCGTTGCATTTTTTCTGCAAACGTAGTATTCTATAAAACAACACAAAACAAAAACAGAAAAACGAAAGGATGATCGATATGGGAGAAACGTTTCATATTGTCAGCGACGGTTCCTGCGACCTGCCTTCTGAGCTGGCGCAGGAAAAAAATATTACCGTTGTGCCATTTTACGTATCGTTCGACGATGTTCATTATTTAAAAGAAAAGGAAGAAATTGATGTTCGGGATTTTTATCAGCAGATGGTTGACAAAAAAGGCGTATTCCCCAAATCATCCATGCCTTCTATCCACGATTACGAAGAAGCGTTCCTGCCTTCTGCCAAATCAGGGACGCCCGTCATCTGCATCTGTATCACCACGAAATTCAGCGGTTCCATGCAGTCCGCCTTAAACGCGCGCGACAGTATCTTAGAGTCGTATCCGGACGCGCAGATTACCGTAATCGACGCTACGGTTAATACCGTTTTACAGGGACAGCTTGTACTACAGGCTGCAGCGCTGCGTGACAGCGGCGCAGGTTTTCATGAAACGGCGGCCCGGATCGAAGAAATCAAAGAAACCGGAAGGATCTTCTTTACCATTGGCAGCATGGAATATTTAAAACACGGAGGGCGGATCGGCAAAGTCGCTTCCGTTGCGGGAAGCGTACTGAATATCCGCCCTGTTATCACTTTAAAACAGGGGGAAATTTTCCCTGCAGGGCTTGACCGCGGCCGCAGGCGCACAACGGAAAAGGCGATTTCACTTTTACTTGAATATCTAAAGGAAAGCCGCCTTGGAATCGAATGCTACAGCATCGCCGTCGGGTACGGATACGACCGGGCGGAAGGCGAAGCATTCCGCGATCATGCATTGGATGTTTTACAAAAAGAAGGCTATGGGATCAAAGAAATCCCTCTCTACCAAATCGGCGCAACCATCAGCGTGCATACCGGCCCTTACCCGCTGGGATTTGGAATTATTGAAAAAGCGCTTCATTCATAGAAGATCAAAAAAAGAGACAAAAACGATATCACGCTTTTGCCTCTTTTTATTATGCTTTTTTCACCAGAAGCGATTTCCCGGTCATCTCCGCCGGCTGTTCCATTCCCATCATTTCAATGAGCGTCGGAATAATATCCGCTAAACAGCCGCCTTCTTTTAACGTATACGCCGGGTCGTAATTTACCAGAATAAACGGAACCGGATTAATCGTATGCGCCGTAAAGCTTCCGCCGTTTTCATAATCAATCAGCTGCTCCGCATTGCCGTGATCCGCACAGATAAACATCTGCCCGTCCGCCTTCTTCAAAGCGTCCACAGCCCTGCCCACGCAGGCGTCTACCGTGCCGACCGCTTTTATCGCCGCGTCAAGCACTCCGGTATGCCCAACCATGTCCGGATTTGCAAAATTGATAATAATTACGTCGTACTTGCCGGATTCGATTGCTTCTACCAGCTTATCGCATACGGCAGGCGCGCTCATTTCCGGCTGCAAATCATACGTCGCAACCTTCGGGGAATTGACTAAGATCCGATCCTCGCCGGGATTGGGCTCTTCCACCCCGCCGTTAAAGAAAAACGTCACATGCGCGTACTTTTCGGTTTCCGCAATCCTTGCCTGCGTCATCTGATGAGCCGCCAAAAACTGCCCGAAAGTATTTGACAATTCCACCTTTTTAAATGCAATCGTCTTGTTCGGGATGGTAACGTCGTACTCGGAAAAGCATACGTACGTAACCTGCTTCCTTGGTCCTCTGTCAAACCCGTCAAATTCATCCGCACAGAACGTCCGGGTAATCTCCCTTGCGCGATCCGGACGGAAATTGAAAAAGATAATGCTGTCGCCGTCTTTGATCGTCGCTGCCGGAGCGCCATGTTCCTCAATTACAGTCGGCATAACAAACTCGTCCGTCTTGTCCTCTGCATAAGAAGCGCTGATTGCCTCCACCGCGCTTTTTGCCCTTACGCCTTCCCCCAGGGTAAGCGCACGGTAAGCGGCTTCGACGCGATCCCAGCGGTTGTCCCGATCCATGACATAATAACGCCCGCAGATGCCTGCGATTTTACCGACGCCGATTTCTTTCATCTTCGCTTCCAACGCTTCGATAAATCCCTTGCCGGAAGTCGGCGAGGTATCCCTTCCGTCTAAGAAGCAATGTACATAGACGTTTTCCACGCCTTCCCGTTTGGCAAGCTCCAGCAAGCCGTACAGATGCGTGTTATGGCTGTGGACGCCGCCGTCGGACAATAGCCCGTACAGATGTAAATCGGAGCCGTTCTTCTTTACGTTTTCTACCGCGCGCAGTAACTCCGGATTTTTGAAAAAGGTACCCTCTTCGATTTCTTTTGTAATCCGGGTCAGTTCCTGGTATACAATCCTTCCGGCGCCCATGTTTAAATGCCCGACTTCGGAATTGCCCATCTGCCCGTCCGGCAAACCTACGGAAAGCCCGCTGGCATTTCCTTTTACAAACGGGCATTCTTTCATTAACCTGTCAAGATTAGGGGTTTCGGCCAGCGCTACGGCATTGCCGTTGGAATCGCCGTTTAACCCGAATCCGTCCAAAATCATTAATACGGTTGGTTTTTTACCCATAGAATCCTCCTTCCTGCAAAAAATCGGTTACTGCTTCTGCACAATATCCACAGTAACTTTTTTGTCTTCCTTTGAAGCTGCTGCTTTCACAACGGAACGGATTGCTTTTGCAATACATCCCTGTTTGCCGATTACCTTGCCCATGTCCGACTGCACCACATGCAGTTTCAGTTCAATGGCCTTGCTCGTTTCCTCTTCGGTCACGACGACTTCATCCGGATAATCGACCAGTGATTTCGCAATTACTTCCACTAATTCTTTCATCACTCAACCCCCGCTTACTTTTCGATCCCGGCCGCTTTGAAAATCCTGCTGACTGTCTCGGTCGGCTGTGCGCCGTTTGCAAGCCATTTCTTTGCAAGTTCTTCGTTTACGCGGTACTCGCTGGGATCCCTGGTCGGATCATAAGTCCCGATTTCCTCGATGAACCTTCCATCCCTGGGAGATCTGGAATCTGCTACAATGATTCTATAGAAAGGAGCTTTTTTCTTTCCCATTCTTCTTAACCTGATCTTTACTGCCATCTCAATTCACCTCCTAAATCCTGATTGTCTGCGCCGGCCGCAAAAGTACCGCGCCGCCGCCATTTATAATTAAAGCAGAACCTGCCTTAACCACGTCTGTTAAAACGGAAGCTTAAATTTGCCGCGCCGGCCGCGTTTGCCTGCGCCGCCCATCATGCCCGGAAGCTGCTTCATCATTTTGCGCGCCTGTTCAAACTGCTTTACCAGGCGGTTGACCTCGGCAATGTCCACGCCGGCGCCGTTTGCGATCCTGCGCTTTCTGCTGGGGTTCAAAAGGGAAGGATTGCGCCGCTCCTGCGGCGTCATGGAATAAATAATGGACTCCGTCCGCTTCATCCCCTTTTCAGCTTCCGCTTCGTCAAATTCCGGCATTTTCATCTGCCCCATGCCGGGCATCATGCCAAGGATGCTTGAAAGCCCTCCCATTTTCTTCATCTGGCTCATCGAACTTAAATAGTCGTCAAAGTCAAACTCCGCTTTTTTCATTTTCTGTTCCAGTTTCCTGGCTTCCTCTTCGTCAATGGCTTCCTGCGCCTTTTCAATCATGGTCAGCACGTCGCCCATGCCAAGGATACGGGACGCCATCCGATCCGGGTAAAACTGCTCCAGATCCGAAAGCTTTTCCCCCATGCCCACATAGAGGATCGGCTTGCCGGTCACCGCGCGGATGGAAAGCGCCGCGCCGCCCCTGGTATCGCCGTCTAATTTGGTTAAAATCACGCCGTCCACGCCGATTTTTTCGTCAAACGTACTGGCGACGTTGACTGCGTCCTGGCCCGTCATGGAATCCACGACCAGGATCGTCTGGGATACGTCCACCGCGGCTTTGATGGCCTCTAACTCCTCCATCATGCCCTCGTCAATGTGGAGCCGCCCCGCGGTATCTATAATGACAACCTGAAAGCCGTTTTTCTGCGCATGTTCTACGGCCGCCCTGGCGATGTTGACCGGGGAATTTTTATCTCCCATGGAAAACACTTCCACGCCCTGCTTTTCGCCGTTGATCTTAAGCTGATCAATCGCGGCGGGACGGTATACGTCGCATGCCGCAAGGAGCGGTTTTTTGCCCTTCTGCTTTAGCTTGCCGGCGATTTTGGCCGTCGTGGTTGTTTTACCCGCGCCCTGTAAGCCCGCCATCATAATTACGGTAATTTCGTTTCCGGGCTTTATGGCGATTTCGGTCGTTTCCGATCCCATTAAAGAAACCATTTCTTCATTTACAATCTTAATCACCATCTGGCCCGGGTTTAAGCCGTTCATCACGTCCTGGCCGATTGCGCGTTCCTGGACGGTTTTTACGAACTGCTTTACTACTTTGAAGTTGACGTCGGCTTCCAACAATGCCATCTTGACCTCTTTTAAGGCAGACTTTACATCATCTTCGGTTAATCTTCCCTTGCTTCTTAAGTTTTTAAATACATTCTGCAGTTTCTCGGACAGATTGTCGAATGCCATATTACAGCTCCTCTAAAATTTCATTGGAAATCCGGTCGATTTCCGCTTTTATGGTATTAAGATGCAGCGCATACTCCTGCTTCGATTCCTGAGCGCCCGCATCAAACGAATGCGCCAGACGGCGTATTTCGCCAATCCGCTCGCGGACGGATAAAAACTTCTCTACCAGATGGAGTTTGTTTTCGTATTCTTCCAGCGCTTTTTTAGAACGCCTGACCGAATCGTGCACGCCCTGGCGGCTGATGCCTTCTTCTTCGGCAATTTCGCTTAAGGAGAGATCCTGGAAGAAGAATGCTTCGTATATGCTCCGCTGATGCGCGTTTAACAATTCTCCGTAAAAGTCGTAGAGATATGCCTGCTTTAACTTTGTTTCCATGTTTACCACCTTGGGTAGGATAACACAGCACAGGAGGTGTGTCAAGTGTTTTTTCTTTACAAACTGACGTTTGTGTTATTTCATCTTGTGTTATCCTTGTTTAAATCAATACTGTTTCCTGATAGGGTACTTTTATCATGGTCTATCTTTTTCCGTCTTTCTTCTCGAATTTGTCACAGAATTATCACAACAATTTCTTTGCGGATACCGGCATGGACTTCCCTGAAATGGCGGCGCATATCGCTAAGCTGGATGCGCTTCTGTACCGCATTACCCCCCTGCGCCACCCACACGGTTTTGAATGGCTGATGTTCGATGAACCAAAGCAGAAACCGAGCTGTTTGGAGCGCCGCGCCCGGTTAGGCGTACCGCCATATGGGAACGGCCCGCTGAAACGGGCCGTTCGGAAGTATCTGGCGCAGGCCCAGAACCCCAAAATCCACCACGGCAAACAAACTGTGAAGCAGCTTGTAAGCCAGGGTGCAGGCGTCCGGAACATTGAGATCACCGGCAAAAATATTAAGTCCTTTGAGCGTGTGGCGAGGAAATACGGGGTGGACTTTGCGCTGAAAAAAGACCCCGCGCAGGGGAAATACCTTGTCTTTTTCAAGGC
>CAJTLD010000121.1:0-3896 GCA_910577065.1 uncultured Lachnospiraceae bacterium
ACTTTAGAGCCGATTCATCCTGTCACACAGCGAACGCCGCATCCCCTGTCCTCTGGCTGACGTAACTTTGCCAACACTGTTCGCTGCAGTACTAGCACTGGCACAATGCAGGTGTCTCCAAACTTCAATTCTTGTTCGGATGCAGTATATAGGGGACTGTGCGGCGGGAAGATGGAGTGTGAAAATAATATGAAGCTGAAAAATGTATTGATTGTTGTAAAAGACATTGAGAAATCCAGAAGGTTCTACCATGATTTGTTTGGGCTTGATATGGTTCTGGACAATGACGGCAATATGATTCTGACAGAAGGCCTTGTGCTTCAGGATGAAAAAATCTGGAAGCGTTTTTTGGGGAGGGATATCGTCCCTAAAAACAATGCCTGTGAACTGTATTTTGAAGAAAACGATTTGGAAGCGTTTGTCCGCAAATTGGAACAAATGTATCCTTCGGTGGACTACGTACATAAATTAATGGAGCATGAGTGGGGACAGAAGGTCGTACGTTTTTATGATCCCGACGGGAACCTGATTGAGGTGGGAACGCCGATGTAAGTGTAAAAAAAGCGGTGCGTTACAGGGGAACAGTTCCGTATTTTGGGTTGACAAAACCATGGGTGCAGTGTTAGATTAATGCATAGCTAAACGATACGATGAAAAGAGGAAGCGATATGGATTTAATGTATACAAGTACAAGAAATGCAGGCGAGGAGGCCACTGCCTCTCAGGCCATTTTAAAAGGGCTTGCCCAAAACGGGGGATTGTTTGTCCCGAAATGGATTCCAAAGCTGGATATCGACCTGGACGATTTGGCGCGGATGACTTATCAGGAGACCGCATACGCCGTTATGAGCCGGTTTTTGACAGACTTTACCGAAGAAGAGTTAAAAACCTGTATTAAAAATGCATATGACGGCAAGTTTGACACCGAAAAAATTGCGCCGATGGTACGTGCCGGGGACGCCTGGTATTTAGAACTGTTCCACGGCCCGACGATCGCGTTTAAAGATATGGCGCTCTCCATTCTGCCGCATCTTTTAATAACGGCGGCGAAGAAAAACCAAGTCAAAAATGAAATCGTTATTCTGACCGCGACTTCCGGTGATACCGGAAAAGCTGCGCTGGCGGGTTTTGCAGATGTCCCGGGGACAAAAATTATTGTTTTCTACCCCAAGCACGGCGTAAGCCCAATCCAGGAAAAACAGATGGTGACCCAGAAAGGGGATAATACGTTTGTTGTGGGGATTCGCGGGAATTTTGACCAGGCGCAGTCGGGCGTGAAAAAGATGTTCTCCGATCCGAATCTGGCAAAAGAGCTGGACGCCGCGGGATATCAGTTTTCTTCCGCAAACTCCATCAACATAGGGCGTCTGGTGCCGCAGATTGTATATTATGTCTACGCGTATGCAAGGCTTTATGCGGACGGTGAAATTAAAAAAGGCGAGAAAATAAACGTCGTTGTCCCGACCGGTAATTTCGGAAATATCTTAGCGGCATTTTATGCCAAAAACATGGGGCTTCCCATTGAAAAGCTTATCTGCGCCTCAAATGAAAACAAAGTGCTCTGTGATTTCTTTTCCACAGGGACGTATGACAAAAACCGGGAGTTTATCCTGACGGCTTCCCCGTCTATGGATATCTTGATTTCCAGCAACTTAGAACGTCTTATTTACAATATTGCCGGAAATGACGCCGGACAGAATACGGAATATATGGAATCCCTTTCCCGGGAAGGCAAATATGCCATTACGCCGGAGATGAAAGCGGGATTGTCAGACTTTTACGGCAACTATGCGACGGAGGAAGAAGCGGCGCAGTGTATCCGCGCGCTGTACCGGGAAACCGGATATGTGATTGACACGCATACGGCAGTTGCGGCAGCGGTCTATGGAAAGTACAGAAAAGAGGTAAAGGACACAGGCGTTCAGGCGGTTATTGCTTCCACTGCAAGCCCGTTTAAATTTACCAGAAGCGTTATGGATGCAGTGGACAAAGAAACATATCAGGATATGACAGATTTTGAATTGGTGGATGAACTCAGCAGAATTGCAGGAGTGGCGGTGCCGCAGGCGATTGAAGATATCCGGAGCGCGGAAGTGCTGCACGATACGGTCTGTGAACCGGATGAAATGGAAAGCGTGGTCAGAAAAATATTGTGCTGATTGGAAAAAACCCTCTGGGGCTGCTTTGGCGGCCCGGAGGGTTTTTTGGCGGATAGCGCCCGCGGCACGTTTGGTTTTATAATTTAAATACGAAGTGAATAGTTCCAAACGGATATGCGATCGGCAGCAGGATCATATGGGAAGAACTGCTGATCATGGTGTTTTCCATGTTGACGACAGGGTTTAAAAACAGTTCGACAGATTCTTCGTTTGAAATATTTACATTGAACAGGCCGTTCTGCCAGTTTAAAAAATCGCCGATCGAAGCGTCTACATATTCGTCGTATTCCTTAAATTCCGTTCCGATGAAACGGGAAGCAAATGCGACAGCGGCATCCTCTTCCATATCCAGATATGACGTCAGGGAAAATTCGCCGTTAATAATCTGGCCGGAGCAGTGGTTTGCTACGTGCTCGGTAGCAAGCGTAGGATTCAGCGGTAAAAAATCATCCCCGATAAAGCGCACCAGGTTGTTAAATAAGAGAGTCAGGTATTTGATCAGATACTCCGGAATATGTAACGTGGTGATCATAAACAGGCTGCGTGTGAGAGCCTGCAGGTTTTCCTGCTGCTCGTCGGCATTTGCCAGGTGTTTAAAGTGGTTTTCTTGTTTGTAAGAGGTAATCAGTTCCTCTAACTGTGTTTCGGAAAGAACGCCGTTTTCAACCAGACGTTCGCCAATCAGCAGATAAACGGGTATTTGCTGTTTAAGCAGGGAGGTAAGCTGTTCTTCGGTGAGGAACTGTTCTTCAATGGCGAGTTCACCGAAGCGCTTGTTTTCATGCGCCTGGCGGATCAGGACTTTATCAACCTGTTCTACAGTCATAAGCCCTGCATGGATTGCCAGAAGCCCCACCTTGATATGCCGGATATGCTGTTCTTCAATGGCCTGGATAAGCTGTTCCGGGGTAACAACGTGTTTGCTCAATAAGTAATTTCCAAAAAACTGTGCGTACATTTATACACTCCCTTCTAACCGTGTCTGCAGGACATCCGCAATTTGCTGGCTGTGAAATGGCTTCTGGATAAATTCTTTGGCGCCAAGCTGAAATGTCTGCTTAATCTGCGATTGTGTGCCCATGGAGGAAACAACTACAATATCAGCGTTTGGATTGATCTCCATGATTTCGGATATTGCGGAAATTCCATCTTTTACAGGCATAAGGAGACTCAAAAATACAATGTCCGGAACATGCTCCCTGTACAGATCAACGGCTTCCTGCCCGTTTGACGATTCTAAAATACGGCTGATTCCAAAAGAAACAATGGCATCTTTTAGCTGTTTTCTGGCCAAAACGGAATTATCACCAATTAATATGGTTACATCTTCTGCTCTCATGGCTACACTCCTTTTATTCGTAATCATACATGTATTTTATACTATCTAAGACAAACTTTCAACAGGATTATCGGACGAGTTTACAAAAAATTTAGGAAAACAGGAGATTTTTCGTATTGCATACGGGAATTATTCCATTTATAATCAAATTACCCTGTCTGCGCGGCCGAAATGACGCAGTTTGGGAGAGAAAAACAGGAAAGAGGAAGCGGAATGGATTACATAGTGATTTTTGACGTGATTGTCGCGGCGTTAGGCCTGTACCTGATAGCCGCCGCGTATAAGATGAAAAAGACCGGTGAACCGAATGCGGTTTTGGCCGGCAGTGAGGAAGTTTTAAAATGCAGGGATAAAAAAGGCTTTGTGGGCGCAATTTATGGGCAGACGTTTTTTTTCGG
>CAJTLD010000121.1:3932-7755 GCA_910577065.1 uncultured Lachnospiraceae bacterium
GGNATTCGGTGCGTTCGGCTGCGTCAGCGATGCCGTTTTTTCCTTTGGGAGAGCGTTTGAAATTGGCAGCGCCGCCGTATTTTTGCTGGCCTGGTTCTGGTTTTCCAGGGAACTTCGGAAAAAGAAAGAACTGTTTTTCTAAAAAAGCGCCGTATCTGCATGAATTATGCGGATACGGCGTTTTTTAAGCTTATCTTTCTGAAATCGGAATATATTCTTTATGCTTGTCTACAAATTTGTAGGCAGGACGCATAATTTTGCCGCTGTAGGACAGCTCTTCGAGCCTGTGGGCGCTCCATCCCGCAATCCTGGCAATGGCGAATATCGGCGTATAAAGCTCTAACGGAAGATTCAGCATCGAATAAGCAAAACCGCTGTAGAAATCGACATTGGGGCTGACGCCTTTGTAAATTTTGCGTTCTTCGGCAATTACCTTTGGAGCCAGCTTTTCAATCAGAGAATAAAGGGCAAATTCGTTTTCTTTGCCTTTTTCTTTGGAAAGACGTTCTACAAAGGAATGGAAGATAATTGCCCGCGGATCCGAAAGCGAATATACCGCATGTCCCATTCCGTAAATCAATCCTGCACGGTCAAACGCCTGCTTGTTCAGAAGCGCGCGCAGATAGCGGCTGACTTCTTCTTCGTCTGTCCAGTCATGCAGCGTTTTTTTCATGTCCTCAAGCATTTGTACGACTTTGATATTGGCGCCGCCGTGTTTTGGCCCTTTCAGGGAACCGAGCGACGCTGCGATAACAGAGTATGTATCCGTACCGGAAGAAGAAACCAGATGCGTTGTAAACGTAGAGTTATTGCCGCCGCCGTGTTCCATGTGCAGAATCAGGGCAATGTCCAAAAGCTTGGCTTCCAGAGCGGAAAATTTGGAATCTGGCCTTAATATGTGGAGTATGTTCTCCGAAGTAGAATATTCTTGCCGGGGTTGATGGATGAAAAGACTTGCTCCGTCGTGATAGTGCTTATATGCCTGATATCCGTAAACGGATAAAAGCGGGAAAAGACTGATCAGCTGCAGACACTGCCGCAATACGTTTGGAAGAGATATATCTTCCGCTTTGTCATCGTAGGAATAAAGGGTAAGAACACTTCTGGCTAAGGTGTTCATCATATCCCGGCTGGGGGCTTTCATAATGATATCCCGCACAAAACTGGTAGGCAGGGTCCGGTATTCGCCAAGCAGCGCCGTAAATTCGTTTAACTGCTGTTTTGTCGGAAGACTGCCGAACAGCAGCAGATAAGTACTTTCTTCAAAACCAAAATGACTGTGTTCATCAATTCCTTTTACAATATCTTTTACATTGTAACCACGGTAATACAGGTTGCCGTCCGCAGGAACCGATTTGCCGTTTTCCATCCGCGTCGCACATACGTCGGATATCTGGGTCAAACCAACAAGCACACCTTTTCCGTTTATATCACGAAGACCTCTTTTGACATCGTATTCCGTATATAACGCGGGGTCGATGGTTGCGGTCTGTTCACAGAGTTTGGAAAGCTGCAGGATTTCAGGCGTTATCTCACTGTAAGAATTTGTAAGCATATTTAACCTCCCTTCTGTTCATTTTGATATCATACCATAAAATAACCGGGTGAAACAAGGAAAATTTGGAAGCAATGTAAAAGTTTAAAAAATTTTTAGAGTTCGTTTACATTTTTGGCGGCAAGATCTCCGGTTGAAATGCATGTACGCGCATGTTATAATTGTACCAATACAGAAAGGAATGGAAAAATAAATGGGCAGCACAACATTTGAAGAAGAAATCAGCCGATCGGGCAGGATTGTGTATACGAACATTGGCCGCAGTATGATGCCTTTGCTCAGGCAGCATAAAGATTTGATGGTTATTGAAAAGCCAAACGGCCGCTGCAGGAAATACGATGTTCCCCTGTACAAACGGGACAGCGGGAAGTACGTGCTGCACCGGATTTTAAAGGTACGCAAAGACGATTACGTGATCTGCGGGGATCACTGCTGGCGCAAAGAGTATGGGATTACCGACCGCCATATTGTCGGGGTTTTGACTGCCGTGGTGCGCGACGGCAAAACGATCCCGGTGACGGATCGCCGTTATCTGGCTTATGTCCACCTCTGGTGTGATTTTTTCTATATCAGGGCGGCAATCTTGTATTTGAAAGAGGATGCGCCGCCTTATAAGGAAATGCAGACGATGAAGCGTAACAATTATGCGCGCCCGGCGCTGTTTTGGATGAACGGCGTAGCGGGAGGGGCGAAAGGTTATATCGGGATACTGCTTTTGGTGCAGGCGGTTCTTGGCATCAGCAGCGTCGGTTACGCCATGTTGTTAAGGAAACTGGTCAATGCCGCGGTGGCGGGGGATACGCCTGCGTTTTTGTGGTCTTCCACTGCGTTTGCGGGGCTTGCGGCAGTTCAGATTGCGCTTCGCGCCGTCAACCGTTTTTTTGAAGAGCTTTCCCGCGCTACGTTGGAAAACCGTTTCAAAGACAGGTTATTTTTGACGCTGCTGAAAAAGGATTACGCGTCCGTGACCCGTACCAATTCCGGCGAATGGTTAAACCGTTTAACTTCCGATACGGTTGTGGTGGCCGACGGTCTGACGCAGATTCTGCCCGGCGTGGCGGGTATGGCGGTCAAAATGGTAGGGGCGGTCGCCGCGATTTTGTATCTGGAACCGAAATTTATCTATATCATTCTTCCGGGCGGCCTGCTGCTGATTTTCTTTACGTACAGCTTTCGGAAGGCGCTAAAAAAACTCCATAAAAAGATCCAGGAGGCAGACGGGAAGCTGCGGGTGTTTTTTCAGGAGCGGCTTTCCTCTCTTATGATTGTCCGTACGTTTGCCAAAGAGGCGCAGAGTATGGAAGGAGCCGGACGGCTGATGGAGACGCACCGGGCCGCGAGGATGAATCGGAACCGCTTTTCCAATATCTGCAATATGGGTTTTGGCGCGGCGATGAACGGGGCTTATGTGCTGGGAGCGGTATTTTGCAGTTACGGGATACTTCGCGGGACGATGAGTTATGGAAACCTGATGGCAGTCCTGCAGCTTATCGGCCAGATCCAGAACCCCTTTGCCAATATTACCGGATACCTGCCGAAGTATTACGCAATGCTGGCCAGTGCGGAACGTTTGATGGATGCGGAAGGCTTTTCGGACGACTATGTGGAAGAACCTCCTTCCCATGAAGCAATACTGGCGTTTTACCGGGAGGAGTTTGAAGGGATGGGCTTTTTGGGAGCCTCGTTTACCTACCAGCCCCCGGTTGAGAGCCCGGACGGCGCGCCGGCGATGCCGGTTGTGATTTCCTCTCTTTCGCTTTCTATAAGAAAAGGGGAGTACGTTGCTTTTGTAGGGCCTTCCGGCTGTGGGAAAAGTACGGTGTTAAAACTTTTGATGTGTTTGTATCCGTTAGACGGCGGAACGCGTTTTCTTCTGGCAAACGGCAAAAAAACAAATCTTACGTCCAAATGGCGCGGCCTGTTTGCCTATGTCCCGCAGGGCAATCAGCTTTTGTCCGGGACAATCCGTGAGATTGTGGCGTTTGGCGACAAAGAAAAAATGCGGCGGGATCAAAAACTTTGGGAAGCTTTAAGGATTGCCTGTGCGGACGGGTTTGTAAGCGAACTGGAACAGGGGATAGACACGTTGCTTGGGGAGCGCGGAACCGGGATATCCGAAGGGCAGATGCAGAGGATTGCGCTGGCTCGAGCCATTTTTTCCGATAACCCTATTTTGCTTTTAGACGAGGCGACAAGTTCGCTTGACGAAGAGACAGAAGCAGGTCTTTTGTCTAATCTGCGCGCGATGACGGACAAAACGGTGATTAT
>CAJTLD010000122.1:0-5194 GCA_910577065.1 uncultured Lachnospiraceae bacterium
GGCCTCGATGAGGGTCTGGGCCTGCTGTTCATGGGAGGACATATGGATCAGCTCTTTTGCCATTTGTAAAACCTCCTTGTGTAAAAATGCCGCCTAAAAGCTGGGCGGTGTCGTAATCCATAAGATTACGGCGTCGTACTTGCCGGGATTTTCCAGGCGGTGTTTTTTGGTGGACGGGAAGGCGAACGATTCCCCGCTGTGCAGCGTGTATTTCTGCGTGCCGAATACCAGCTTGACCGTTCCTTTTAGTACGTAGCCGAATTCTTCCCCTTCGTGGGGCAAAAGCTCTTCGGATACGCCTCCGGGTTTTAGGGTTAAGCGTATGGGCTCCATGGAGTTTTTCTGGGCGTTTGGGATGACCCATTCAATAATGTTTTTCTGCTCTTCGTTGATTGTCTCGAAATAATCGTCGTTTTTGAATACAATCTGTTCCGGACCCTGTTCGGCGAAAAATTCCGCCGGGGTGGTGCCGAGGCACTGGATGATATCGAGCAGCGTGCTCACGGAGGGCGTGTTCTGGTTGCGCTCAAGCTGTGAGATAAAGCCCTTGGTCAGTTCCGCGCGGTCGGCAAGCTCCTGCTGGGTGAGCCCGTAAAAAACCCGCAGTTCTTTCATTCTTTTCCCTATGTCCATGCCATACTCCTTTGTGCTGTCAATAGTAGATTTTATGTTTACTAATTATAAACAAACAAGGAATATTTTATCGAAAAAAAGAAAAATGTCAATAGGGTGATCAAAATTTTTTAAAGAAGTTTTGGAAGATATTGGCGAAACGATTGCACAGAACGGAATATGGGTGTAAAATAAAAGGACACATTTGCTGGCAAAGTTCCGTCAGCGAAAGGGCACGTTTTAACATAGATTCGATAAAGGAGGCGGAAGGAGTAATCAGAAATGGAAGAATTGAATCTGTCAGTATCACAGGTATTTCGCAAAGACGGGGAAGCGTACGCCTTTGTATCTTTTACAGACAAGAAAAGACGCGCGGAAGGGAAAATTCCTGACTGCAGGATAGTATCTTCTGAAGGATTTGACGAAAGCGAAGTGGCCCAGCTTGAAATTTACATGAAGCTGGAACTTGGGACACTTAAGAAAATGGCATCCGGAGTAAACGTTATGCGCGCGTTTCTGGACGAGGGCCGGCAGTAATATGTTTCCAAATAAATACAGGGAAATCTTTATTTATCGTTGTTTACCATAAAAAAAAGGTTTATACTTTTTTAAGAAATGCTAAAAAATAAAACGAAACAAGGAGATGGAGAGCATGAATGTACTAGTCATTAATTGCGGCAGTTCTTCGTTAAAATACCAGGTGATCCATGCGGAAAGCGAAGAAGTGCTTGCAAAAGGGCTTTGCGAGCGGATCGGCATCGACGGCCGGCTTGTGTACCAGCCGAAGGGCGGTGAGAAGGAGATTACGGAATCGCCCATGCCGACGCATACCGAAGCGGTCCGTATGGTACTCGACGCGCTGGTCAATGAGAAATCCGGCGTTTTAAAGAGCCTGGACGAAATCGACGCAGTCGGGCACCGGGTCGTACACGGCGGCGAGAAGTTTGCAAATTCTATTTTGATTGATGAAGAGGTGATTCGGGCGGTAGAGGAATGCTCCGATCTTGCGCCGCTCCACAACCCGGCAAACCTGATTGGCATACGCGCCTGCAGACAGGTATTAAAAGACGTGCCGATGGCGGCCGTATTTGATACCGCGTTCCACCAGACGATGCCGCAGGAGGCATATCTTTACGGCTTGCCGTTTGAATATTATGAAAAATACAAAGTCCGCAAATACGGGTTCCACGGAACGAGCCACAGCTATGTGTCAAAGCGCGCGGCCGAACTGCTGGACAGACCGTATGACAGCTTAAAAACCATTGTCTGCCATCTGGGCAACGGCGCGAGCATCTGCGCCGTAAAGAACGGCAAATCCGTGGATACTTCCATGGGGCTTTCCCCGCTCGAGGGGCTGATTATGGGGACGCGTTCCGGCGATATCGATCCTTCCGCCGTGGAATTTCTGGCAAAGAAAGAAAATCTGGATCTGGAAGGGATTGTAAATGTGCTAAATAAAGAATCCGGCGTATACGGTTTGTCCGGCGTATCAAGTGATTTCCGCGATCTGGATCAGGCGTCGGAAGCAGGCAACGGACGCGCAAAAGCGGCAGTGGACGCTTTTTGTTACCGGGCGGCAAAATATATCGGATCTTATGCCGCGGCGATGAACGGCGTGGATGTGATTTGCTTTACCGCGGGCGTCGGGGAAAACGACGGGAAGGTGCGCGCGAAGATCTGCGGCTACCTGGGCTACCTTGGCATGACATTAGACGAAGAAGCGAACAAAACGCGCGGAGAGGAAGTACGTCTTTCCACCGCGGATTCCAAGGTTACGGCGCTTTTGGTGCCGACCAATGAAGAACTGGCGATTTGCCGGGAAACGGTTGCGCTGATAAAATAAGCGCGCAGGAGCCGTCCGGCAGATTTTGAAAACAGAAATAAAAATCAGGAGGATACGAAAATGAAATATTCAATTGAGGGCGAACCGTTGCCCGTTGTAATCTGTGAACTGGAAGCAAATGAAAAGATGATTACCGAAAAAGGGGCGATGTCCTGGATGTCCCCGAATATGAAAATGGAAACGGTCGGCGGCGGCGTCGGCAAGATGTTCGGCAGGATGTTCAGCGGGGAAAGCATGTTTGTCAACCACTATACCGCGGTGGGCGCGCCGGGCATGATTGCGTTTGCGTCGAGTTTTCCGGGAGCTATCCGTGCGTTTGAACTGCAGCCGGGAACAGATATCGTATGTCAGAAAACAGCGTTTTTAGCGTCGACGTTCGGTGTGGAAATGTCTGTTTTCTTCCAGAAAAAAATCGGCAGCGGCCTGTTCGGCGGGGAAGGCTTTATTATGCAGAAGCTCTCCGGAACAGGCGTTGTATTTGTGGAATTTGACGGTTATATTAAGGAATATGAGCTTTCGGCCGGCCAGTCGATTGTAGTGGATACCGGGTATCTGGCTGCGATGGACGCAAGCTGCTCGCTGGAAATCCAGAAGGTGCCGGGCGTTAAGAATATGCTGTTTGGCGGGGAAGGCGTTTTTAATACCGTAATCAAAGGGCCGGGCCGCGTATGGCTGCAGTCCATGCCGATTGGGCAGATGGCCGGGTCATTGATTCCTTATCTGCCGGCAGGCAAGTAAATCCGGAACATAAGAAAGGCTTTACACCGGGAAGTTCTCGAAACGATGACGGACGGCAAAGAAAAAGAGAAATTGCAGAAAGTCGCTGATAATTTACAGCAGACATTGGAAGATTAACGGAACATGAATCAAAAGGGGCTGTCGCATTAAGAAGTAAACATACAAGATTTTGTAAATAGAAATGATACCATATCTTGTAGTTGTAGTTCTTAATGCGGCGCCCCTTTTGTTTTGCAGAAAGAAAAGGAGAAGATATGGCGCTGCAATTCGTATTTGGCAATTCCGGATGCGGAAAAACCCACTACATTCAGGAGCAGATGATAAAACGTTCTTCTGTGTCCCCGAATAAAAATTTCCTGGTTATTGTTCCGGAGCAGTTTACGATGCAGACGCAGCGTAAGCTGGTGGAGCTGCATCCGGGGCACAGTATTTTAAATATTGACGTTTTAAGCTTTGCAAGGCTGGCATACCGTGTGTTTGACGAGCTGGGGAATTTTTCCTGCCAGGTGCTTGAAGACACCGGAAAGAACCTGATTTTACGGCGTGTGGCCGAAGAGCGGGCGGATGCGCTTACCGTCCTGCGGAAAAATATGGCGCGGATGGGCTACATCGGGGAGGTGAAATCCCTGCTGTCGGAACTGGCGCAGTACAATATTTCGCCGTCGCAGCTGGCGGAGACGATTGAACAACTGCCGCAGGGCAGCTTTGCCTATAAGCTTTCGGATATTCTGACGATGTACGAGGGTTTTCTGGACGCTTTGAGCGGGCGGTTTGTAACGGCGGGAGGTTTTGGAACTGCTTTCGGAGGTGGCGGGCGAATCGCAGATTTTACGGGGCAGCGTGATTGCGTTCGACGGGTTTACCGGATTTACGCCAATCCAAAACGATCTGATCCAAAAGCTGATGGGGATTGCGGAGACGATTTATGTGACGGTGACAATTGATACCCGGGAGGATTTTTACCGATGCGCAGGCAGCCATGAACTGTTTGCAATGAGCAAAAAAACAATCCGTTCCTTGCAGGAAATGGCGGATGCAAAACGTGTGCCGTTTTTGGAACCGGTTTTGCTTTCGCATACAAAAAACAGCCGTTTTGCCCGGTCGGAGGCGCTTTTGTTTCTGGAACAGAATCTGTTCCGCGCGAATGCGGGGCGCTATGAGCCTCCGGAGAACGGGACGGGTTCTTTAAGGCAATCGGGACACGGGAACGGGATCGGTATTTACAGTTTGAAAAATCCGCGCCGGGAACTGCATTTTGCGGCGGGGGAAATCCTTAGGCTGGTTCGGGCGGATACCGCTACCGGGAGATTGCGATTGTCTGCGGGGATTTGCCTGGGTATGCCAATTATGCGAAGGAAGTGTTTGACCAATATGAGATCCCGCTGTTTTTGGATCAGAAGACGACGCTTGCGTATCATCCGTTTATTGCTTTTTTACAGGCGGCGCTGGAGGTTGTTTTGTATGATTTTTCCAGGGAAGCGGTATTCCGGTACTTAAGGAGCGGGTTTTGCGGGATTTCGGCGCGGGATACGGACGTGTTGGAAAATTACTGCATTGCGGCTGGCGTGAGGGGATACGGCAAATGGAAGGAAGCGTTTTGCTATCTGCCGAAGGGCTTTGACGAGGAAGCGCTTTTGCAGGTGAATCTGACCCGTGAAGCGGTGGTGATGCAGTTTGCCGCGCTGCGGGACGCGTTAAAGGAACAGGGCGTTACGGTGGAAGGACAGACAAAGGCGCTGTACCGGTTTGTTTTGGAACGGGACGCCGCGCGGAAGTTAAAGCGGCGGCAGGCGCAGTACGAAGCGGAGGGAGATCTGAAAAACGCGAAGGAGTACGCGCAGATTTACCGGATTGTGATGGAGCTGTTTGACAAGCTGGTTTCGCTTTTGGGGGACGAGGCGATAAGCCTGGAGGAATTTGCCCGTATTCTCGATACCGGGTATGAGGAGGCGCGGGTCGGGATTCTGCCGCCCGGTTATGACCGGGTGGTGTTCGGGGATA
>CAJTLD010000122.1:5204-5528 GCA_910577065.1 uncultured Lachnospiraceae bacterium
GTACCAGGCTTGACGACGTGCGCGCGCTGTTTGTCGTGGGCGTCAATGACGGGGTGATTCCAAAGACGGGCGGCGCGGACGGCATTCTTTCCGAAGCGGAACGAAAGCTGCTGGGCGAACTGCAGGTAGAGCTGTCCCCTACGGTGCGTGAAAAGACGTTTATTCAGAAATTTTATCTGTATCTGAACCTGACGAAGCCGGCGGAACGGCTGTATCTGACGTATGCGCGCGTGGACGGGGAGGGGAAGGCTTTGCGCGCGTCGTATCTGGTGCGCACGGTGTTAAGGCTGTACCGGGATCTGGCGGTGACGGAACCGGAGGAGG
>CAJTLD010000122.1:5538-6492 GCA_910577065.1 uncultured Lachnospiraceae bacterium
AGTCTTTCCGGGAGCGGATTAAGACGCCGGGGAATGCCAGGGAGCTTTTGATAGAGGGGCTGACCCGGGCGGCAAAGTGGCAGCAGGATCAAAAGGAAGAGGAGCTTATCTACTGGGGGGCACTCTGTCGCTGGTATACGGCGCGGACAGAATGGAAGGAGACGGTGTCAAAGCTTTTGGAGGCGGCCGGCTTTACGCATAAGGATACGCCGATTTCCGCGGCGGTGACAAAGGCGCTGTACGGCACGGAGCTTTCAAACAGCGTCACAAGGCTGGAGCAGTTTGCGGCCTGCGCGTTTTCGCATTTTCTGGCTTACGGGCTTCAGTTAAAGGAGCGGCAGGAAAGCGGGTTTTATGCGGTGGATATCGGAAATGTGTTCCATGAAGCGCTTTTGTATTTTGCCGAAGGCATCCGCGGGCGCGGGTACGACTGGTTTACGGTGACGGAGGAAGAGAGCGAGGAGCTTTTAAAAGAAGCGATGGAACGGGCGATTGGGGAAACCAATAACCCGTCGCTTTACGCCAATGCCAGGAGCAGCTATGCAAAGGAGCGGATGTACCGCATTTTAAAACGCACGGTGGCGGCGCTTTTGCACCAGGTCAGGCAGGGGCGGTTTGCGCCGGAGGGATTTGAGGTGTCGTTTGCGTATGCCGGGGATTTGGACGCGGTTCATTTTAAGCTGAGCGAAGAGGAAAAGATGCGCCTGATCGGCAGGATTGACCGGATTGACCCCTGTCCGGACGGCGATAAGCTGTATGTGAAGATTATTGATTATAAGTCCGGGAATACGAGTTTTCAGTTTCTGAACGTCTATTACGGCCTGCAGCTGCAGCTGGTGGTTTATATGAACGCGGCGCTGGAGCTGATGGGACGGCAAAATCCCGAAAAGAAGCCTGTCCCGGCGGGGATTTTTTATTATCATGTGAAGGATCCGGTGATTGAAGCCGAAGAGG
>CAJTLD010000122.1:6512-7365 GCA_910577065.1 uncultured Lachnospiraceae bacterium
AGAGGAACTGCGCAGAAAAATTTTTGCGGAACTGAAATTAAACGGGATTGCAAACGCCGATCCGGCCGTGCTTGGGATGCTGGATACGGCGCTGGGACAAAGCGGTGGCGTAAACTCCGAGGTGATCCCGGTGGGACTGAATAAAGACGGCAGCTTAAAGAAAGCGTCTAAGGTTCTTTTCGAGCAGGATTTTGCGGCGCTGTCCAATTATGTCAATGAGACGATCCTGCATTTGGGGCGGCAGATGATGCAGGGCGAAATCGGCGTTTCGCCGTATGCGCTGGCGGGCAAAAGCAGCTGCGACTACTGCGCGTTCCGTTCGGTCTGCCGGTTTGACGCAAGGGTTCCGGGCTTTTCGTACCGCAGGCTGGCGGAACTTTCCGAAGAAGAACTTTTGATGCGGATGAGAGGGGAGGAACGGTGATGGGCATGGAATGGACAAAGGAGCAAAAAGAGGTCATTACTTTGCGCGGCAAAAACCTTCTGGTTTCCGCGGCGGCGGGCTCGGGCAAGACGGCCGTTTTGGTGGAACGGATTATCGGCAGGATTTTGGACGGGGCGCATCCGGTGGATATTGACCGGATGCTGATTGTGACGTTTACTTCTGCGGCGGCGGCGGAGATGCGCGAGCGGATCGGGAATGCGATTGAAGCGGCTCTGGAACGCGATCCGGCGAACGGGCATTTGATGAAGCAGGCGTCTTTGGTGCACCATGCGCAGATTACGACGATCCACAGCTTTTGCCTGTACCTGATCCGCAATTATTTTCACCGGGTGGATTTGGAACCGAATTTTCGGATTGCGGAGGAAGGGGAGTTAAACCTTTTAAAGGAAGACGTGATGGACGAGGTGC
>CAJTLD010000122.1:7375-7739 GCA_910577065.1 uncultured Lachnospiraceae bacterium
AATTATGAAGCGGGGGAGGAACGCTTTCTGCAGTTTGTCGAGTGCTTTGCAACGGGGAAAAAGGACGACGGGCTTAAGGATATGGTTTTTGGGCTGTATGCGTTTGCCATGAGCGTTCCCTGGCCTAAGGAGTGGCTGTCTGCAGCGGCGGAAAATTACCGGGCGCACAGTTTTTCGGAACTGGAACAAATGCCCTTTATGCAGGCGCTGCTTTCTTATTTAAAGCATATCTGTAAAGGCCTTCTGGCGCTTGCAGAGGAGAATGAGGCATTAACGCTTGAGCCGGACGGCCCCGCTTATCTGAACCAGACGGCTTCCGATGATAAAAGGCAGGCGGCGGAACTGGCGGGAGCAGAAAGCTATC
>CAJTLD010000123.1 GCA_910577065.1 uncultured Lachnospiraceae bacterium
GCACAGGCTGCTGCCGGCAAGGGCGGGCGCCGGCGCGCTTTCGTTTGGCTGCGTATCCGGCTCCTTCGCATCCTCCTGCGGCATCTGTAAAACAAGCACGGCCAAAAGCAGTACAAGCAGGCTTACCGCGCAGATTCCCGCCCTGGTTTTATACATGAATGTCCGCCTTCATACCGAGCAGTTCTTTGTGTTCCGTTAATACGGGCGCAACCACCCGTTCCAGAAACTGCGCCACCTGCTCCGGGGCACAGCCCACATATTTGGACGGCTGCATCGCTTCGTTTAATTCTTCCAAAGACAGCTGGAAGGACGGATCCGCCGCAATCAGTTCTAAGAGGTTGTTCTCTTTTCCCTCCTGTTTCACGCGCGCGCCCGCTTCCATCGAAAGCTTCCGGATTTTTTCGTGCAGTTCCTGGCGGTCTCCGCCTTTTTTCACGGCGTCCATCATAATATTTTCGGTCGCCATAAACGGCAGCTCCGCCATCAGGCGTTTTGTAATGACTTTATCATAAACAACCAGCCCGTCCACAACATTTAAGCACAGATCCAAAATCCCGTCTGTTGCCAGAAACGCTTCCGGAATGCTTAACCGCTTGTTTGCCGAATCGTCTAAGGTGCGCTCAAACCACTGTGTCGCGGAGGTAATCGCCGGATTTAAGGCGTCTACCATCACGTAGCGCGCCAGTGAGCCGATCCGCTCGCTGCGCATCGGGTTGCGTTTATACGCCATGGCCGACGAGCCGATCTGATTTTTCTCAAACGGCTCTTCCACTTCTTTTAAATGCTGCAGCAGGCGGATATCGTTCGACATCTTATACGCGCTTGCCGCAATGCCCGCCAAAACGTTTGCCACACGGGTATCCACCTTTCTGGAATACGTCTGCCCGCTTACGGCATAGCAGGATTCAAAGCCCATCTTCTGCGCAATCATCGGATCCAGCTTATCCACCTTCTGCTGATCCCCGTCAAACAACTCCAGAAAGCTTGCCTGCGTACCGGTCGTCCCTTTCGATCCAAGCAGCTTTAAACTGCCCAGTACATAGGTAAGGTCTTCCAAATCCATCAAAAATTCCTGCAGCCAAAGCGTCGCCCGCTTACCCACCGTCGTCGGCTGCGCCGGCTGAAAATGGGTAAACGCCAATGTCGGCAGGCTTTTGTACGTGTCTGCAAATTTTGCCAGTTCGTCTATCACGTTCACCAGCTTCGCCCGGACAAGCTTTAGCGCCCTGTCCATAATAACAATATCCGTATTGTCGCCTACATAGCACGAAGTCGCGCCGAGGTGGATAATCCCCTTTGCTTTGGGGCACTGCACGCCGTATGCGTAAACATGCGACATCACGTCATGGCGCACCAGCTTTTCCCGTTCCTTTGCCGTTTCAAAATTAATGTCGTCCTGAAAGGCTTCCAGCTCCGCAATCTGCTCCTCCGTAATATCCAGCCCCAGCTCGCGCTCCGTTTTTGCAAGGGCAATCCAAAGCTGCCGCCAGGTCTTAAATTTCATTTCCGGCGAAAAAATATACTGCATTTCTTTACTCGCATACCGCTCTGACAGCGGGCTTGTATATCGATCTGTACTCATATGTTTTCCTTTCTGCCTGTGTTAAAACGAGCGCCGCCTGCTTACTGCCCGGATGCTTCGCCTGTCAGCAAAGCAAACGCCTCTTCGTATTTTTGAACGGTTTTCTCTATTATTTCTGCCGGCAGCAGATAATCGCTGTCCGGGTTTGCCTTTAACCAGTCGCGGACAAACTGCTTGTCAAACGAAGGCTGCGGCTTCCCGGCTTCGTACCCTGCAAGCGGCCAGAACCGCGAGCTGTCCGGCGTAAGCATTTCGTCGCCCAGTACGACGCGCCCCGCTTCGTCCAAACCAAACTCAAACTTGGTATCCGCAATAATAATCCCCCTTGAACGCGCGTACTGAGCGCATTTTTCGTACAGGGCAAGCGTGCAGTCTTTGATCCTGGCCGCGTATTCGGCGCCTTTGCCCGGATATATCTTTTCAAGGATTTCCACGCTGTCTTCATATGTGATATGCTCGTCGTGCAAACCGAGTTCCGCTTTTGTCGTCGGCGTATAAATCGGCTCCGGCAGCTTATCCGATTCCTTTAAGCCTTCGGGCAGGCGGATGCCGCATACCGTACCGTCTTTCTGATAGCTTTCCCAGCCGCTTCCCGTAATATAACCGCGCACAATACATTCGATCGGGAGCATGGCAAGCTTTTTACATTTCATGCTGTTGCCGTCAAAACGCGCCTGGCGGAAAAATTCCGGCATATCCGCCGGCTCCACGGATAGCATATGGTTTGGCACGATATCTTTTGTGTAGTCGAACCAAAATTTAGACATCTGCGTCAGAATCCTGCCTTTTCCGGTAATTTCGTTCTTTAAAATATGATCAAAAGCGGATATCCTGTCTGTCGCCGTAATGACCATGCAGTCTCCCGCATCGTACACTTCCCGTACTTTTCCTTCTTTTACCGGTTTTAATTCTATATTTTCCATGTTGTCCTCCTGTTATATTCCAGAGCGTGCCTGAAAAATCATTCCCGGCGTCTGCCGCAACGCATTTTTCAAACACGCCCTAATTATTTTATCAGTTTATGCTTCGGTCATAGTATAATACAGTACCTTTTGGAAAGTCAATGGTTTTGGAAATTTCATACGCCGTCCGCCGTATCCGGAAACTGCCGAAGAAACCGGCAGGCTGTAACCCTTACTGCCCTTCGTTCATTTTTAAAAGCTTCGCCGCCTGATCCGCAGCAACGCAGCCGTCAATAATCTCCTGAATATCCCCGTTCATAATCTTGTCAAGCTTATAAAGCGTCAGCCCAATCCTGTGATCCGTCACCCGGCCCTGCGGGAAATTGTACGTCCTTATTTTCTCCGAACGGTCTCCCGTCCCAATCTGGCTTCGCCTTGCTTCCGCTTCCGCATCGTGCGCCTTCTGGCACTCAATGTCATACAGCTTTGCCCGCAGCAGCGCAAATGCCTTCGCTTTATTTTGCAGCTGCGATTTCTCGGTCTGGCTGTATACCACAATCCCCGACGGGTAATGCGTCAGGCGCACCGCAGAGTCCGTCGTATTGACGCACTGCCCGCCGTTGCCGGACGCGCGCATCACGTCAACCCGGATATCCTTTTCGTCAATTTCCACTTCTACCTCTTCCGCTTCCGGCATCACTGCTACGCTGATGGTGGACGTATGGATCCGCCCGCCGGATTCCGTTTCCGGCACGCGTTGTACCCGGTGTACGCCGGATTCGTATTTCATAACGGAATATGCGCCCTGCCCGGTCACCATAAAGGTCACGCTCTTCATGCCGCCTATGCCGATTTCCTCACACTCCATCGTTTCGACCTTCCAGCGCCGCCCTTCGGCATAATGCACATACATCCGGTAAATTTCCGCCGCAAAAAGCGCCGCCTCGTCCCCGCCCGCCCCGGCGCGGATTTCCACAATGACATTTTTATCATCGTTCGGATCTTTGGGCAGAAGCAGAATCTTTAGCTTTTCTTCAAGCCCTTCCACTTTTGCTTTTGACTCGCTTAATTCTTCTTTTGCCAGCTCCCGCATCTCTTCGTCGCTTTCCTCTTCCAAAAGCGCCAGAGACTCTTCGATATTCTGCTGGTTCTGCTTATATTCCCTGTACGCGTTTACAATCGGGGTCAAATCGCTTTGTTCTTTCATCAGCCTGCGGAACCGTTCCGGCTCGCTTGCCACATCCGGCTCGCTTAACTGGTTTAACACTTCCTCCAAACGCAGCACAAGGTCTTCTAATTTATCAAACATAACATTTCCTTTCTTTCTATCACTGCGGCAGGACGCCGGCCACAACGCGGTCAAGCCCCGCCAGATCTTTGATTACGTTCCTGTCCTGATATCCTGCCTGCCACATCAGTTCCGATACGTCTTTTCCCTGATCGCACCCAATTTCAAACAGCAGGAAGCCTCCCGGTTTTAAATGGTTTTTTGCATCATTTACGATCCTCCTGTAAAATATAAGCCCGTCCGCATCCCCGTCTAAGGCGCTCCGCGGCTCAAAGTCCCGCACTTCCGGCATCAGTCCGGCAAGTTCTCCCGTCGGGATATACGGGGGATTGGATACAATCGCGTCAAACATCCCTTCCACCGGACGAAACAAATCCCCTTCCAAAAACTGCACGGACACGCCGTTTAAGGCCGCATTTTCCCGCGCTACCGCGAGCGCCTGCGGGGAATTATCGCATGCCGCCGCCCGGATCTGACCTTGGTATTTTTTCATGCTGATAATGATACATCCGGAACCGGTGCACAGATCCAAAACGTCCATGCCGGGGCGGATTCTTTTCAGGGCTTCCTCTACTAAAATTTCCGTATCCTGCCTTGGGATCAGCACATGGGGACTGACGTGAAACTTAAGTCCCATGAACTCCTGCTCTCCCGTAATATACTGAAGCGGCACACGCCCGGCGCGCCGTTTTAAAAATCCTTCGTACGCTCCCTCTGCCTCCGCGCCCATGCGCTCGTTCATATGCATATAATAAAAATTCCGGTCTATCCCACAGGCGGCGGAAAGCAAAAGCCAGGCGTCCGTTTCCACATTTTCCGTTAAATGCCCCTCAAGCATACGGCAGCCTTTCACATACGCTTCCCGGTACGTCATGGCTTTTTCCCATCCGGTTCTTCCAAAAATGCTTTCCAGTCGAACACGGCTTCCACCGACGCAATGGCCACCTCTATCATAGCGTCGTCCGGTTCCCTGGTGGTAATCTTCTGTAAAAGCAGGCCCGGTTTGCTTAACAGGCCGACAAAGCGGCTTTCGCTTCTGCCTGCCAGCCGGATAAATTCATACGACACGCCCGCAATGACCGGAAGAAGCAAAAGGCGCAAGAGAAAGCGCAGTATTTTGGATTCCATCTGCAGCAGCATAAAAATCAGAATGCTTATAAACATGACAATCAGCAGGAAACTGGTTCCGCAGCGTTTGTGCTGCCTGGAACTTTTGCGTACATTCTCTACATTCAGATCCATACCGTGTTCGATGCAGTTGATGCATTTATGCTCTGCCCCATGATACATATAAACCCGTTTGATATCCGGCATCAAAGAAATTGCAGCCACATAGCCTATAAAAATAAGCAGACGCAGAATCCCTTCCAGTACTGTAACCGCAAAACGTGACGAAAGAGACCTGCCAAGCAAAAGGGAAACCCCGTACGGCAGAACCATAAAAATCCCGACAGCCAGAAGAAGCGATACGGCTACTGTGGCTCCCGTCATAAATTCTTCTTTTTTCCCGTCTTTTGACCCTATATCCTCTTCTTCCTCAAAAAAAGAAGCGGAAAATGTCAGCGACCGAACGCCGATTACCAGAGATTCTACAAATTGGACGACTCCGCGTACCAAAGGTATATTTCTGATTTTTTCGTTTTTAATCATACCCGCATACTCCGTCGTTTCTACAACGATCTCCTGATCGGGCTTGCGGACAGCCACGGCATACCTGCTTTTATTTTTCATCATAACGCCTTCCATCACCGCCTGCCCGCCGATTCCTGAATATTTCATATTTTCTCTCCAAATCTAGTACTACAGCTAACAATATATCTATAAATTATTCCGGTATAATGCCGACACAAAAAGTTATGGTAAAGGGCTGCATCCGAACAGAAATTGAAGTTTGGATGCAGTACTAATACAAAAGATACCGGATGCGCCAAAGGCGCGGGCTGCAACCCAAAAAAGGCTGAGATTAACTGTCAGATTAACCTCAGCCTTGCCATATAGCATATGTTATTGCTGGCCCATGCCGTATTTCCTGTTAAACTTGTCAATACGCCCACGCGCCTGAATAGATTTCTGCTGGCCTGTATAAAACGGGTGGCATTTGGAACAGATTTCAACATGGATCTCTTTCTTGGTCGAACCCGTAACAAATGTATTGCCACAGTTGCATGTTACATTTGCCTGATAGTAATCTGGATGGATTCCCTCTTTCATATTGTTCACCTCTCACATTCTGCGGGCCGTTCTATGATATGGCCCTGACTTTAAACTGCCTTTTAGTCCTGCGGAATAATCTCTCTTTTATTGTAAGAGCCACAGTTTTTGCAAACTCTATGAGGCATCATTAATTCGCCGCATTTGCTGCATTTTACCAATGTTGGAACTGTCATTTTCCAGTTCGCCCTTCTTCTATCTCTTCTTCCTTTGGAAGATTTGTTCTTGGGACAAATTGACATCGATTACACCTCCTTAAATTGATTAAATATATCCTGGATCGCTGCCATCCTTGGGTCTGGTTCTGTCCTGTCGCATAGACAGCTTCCATGATTTAAATTCGTGCCGCATTTTTTGCAGATACCCTTGCAGTCTTCGCTGCATAAAACCTTCATCGGCCAGTTCTCCAGTATCTGATCATGGATAAGCCTGTCTGCATCCAGCCATGTTCCCGCCAGAAAGCCGATATCTTCCGCTTCGTCTTCACCATCCGTTTCCCCTATGGGGATGATGCGTTCTATGGCAAGATGAATCAAAACCGGCACATCTTCCAGGCACCTGTCGCACGGAACAGCAGCCGTTACATCTGTCTCTCCCAAGATATGCAGCCGCTTGTTCTCCCGGTTCTCAAAATGTAGTGTAAATGGCGCTATGCCGGTGAGTGGGAAACTGCCGAGTTTTGAACGGAACTCATGAAGTTCCGGGTGAATCTGGCGTTCCGTTGTCATATTTTCTATGGTTAGTACGTCTGTTATGTTTGTTTTCACATTCGTCTCCTAATCACACCTAAGATATTATACATATGGTTTTCGTTTTTGTCAACGGTATTCTGGCATGTTTTTACTGTAGCTGCAATTTTCCAGTTACTGTGAACGCCATGGGTGTGAACAGTAACGTTTTCCCAAAGATCAGGCGGTTATTTTGGATTTTTTACCCTGCCCCTTTTTTCCAAGTAAACTTTTATAGGTTTTGTATTTTTCTTTGGTTACTTTGATTGTCAGCTTTGCATTGGTTCCTTTGAATGCGTTTTTTCCGGCTTTTTTGAGAACTTTTGTTTTCAGGATAATTTTTTTGAGCTTTTTGCTGCCGTAAAACGCTTTGCTGCCGATGGATTTTAGCTATTTGCTTTTTATGTTTACGGTATTAAGTTTGGTACAGCCCGAAAACGCTCCGTTTCCTATGGTTTCTACGTAATCGCCGATTACTGCTCCGGTCGCTTTTTTGTGGTTTTTGAAGGCGGACGGCGCTATGGCGGTAATTTTCAATGAAATGCCGTGAATCGTAATTTTATTCCCAACGCTTATTTTTGAGAGATTTTTATTTTTTGTGCCGATTAGTTCTGCCGTCATATCTGACGTGTCGGTTACTTTATAACGGCAATTGCCGACTGTGTAAATCTTGCCCTGCTCGACGCTTAAAACAGGCGCCGGAGCGGGATCCTGCGGCTGGGCGTGTGCAATTTTAAGGTTTGCCTCCGCTTCGTTTAAGGCGGAAAGCAGAGCGCGCAGGGTTACGACGGACGCCGTGTCCGCGCCGGCTGCTTTTGCTGCCTGATAGGCGGTTACGTATGCGTTCCAGCTTTCCGTGGTATAGCTTTGCCCTCCCGCCTGGTATTTGGCAGCTGCACGGGCTACTGCGGCCGCAAGATCGGATGCCGCTTTGCTTTTTGCTGCCGCAAGGGCGCGTCCGGCGTCTGCGCAG
>CAJTLD010000124.1:0-2791 GCA_910577065.1 uncultured Lachnospiraceae bacterium
GTCACACAGCGAACGCCGCATCCCCTGTCCTCTGGCTGACGGAACTTTGCCAACACGGTTCGCCCTAAAGCATGTTTTTATGTAAAAATGAATTTTTCTCACTCCAAACCTGCAAAATTGTGATTGTTTTGTGAATAAAACAGAATAAACTGAAGAAATAAAGAAAAAATGATTGCCAAAAAATTCATTTCATATTAAAATAAACACATTGGACAAAGGTACAAGCAAATGGAAAGGAGATTAACATGAGCTATGTTGATGAGGTACTCGAAAGAGTAAAAGCAAAAAACGCATCGGAACCGGAATTTTTACAGGCAGTGGAAGAGGTGCTTGATTCCCTTCGCCCGGTCATTGACGCAAACGAAGAAACTTACCGCAGGGAGGCGATCTTAGAGAGGCTGACCGAGCCGGACAGGCAGTTTAAATTCCGTGTGCCGTGGGTAGACGATAAGGGACAGGTGCAGGTGAATACGGGCTACCGGATCCAGTTTAACAATTCCATTGGGCCGTACAAGGGAGGCCTTCGTCTGCATCCGTCCGTAAACACGGGTATAATCAAATTCCTCGGCTTTGAGCAGATTTTCAAAAATTCCCTGACCGGGCTTCCGATTGGCGGAGGCAAGGGCGGAGCCGATTTTGATCCGAAGGGCAAATCGGACCGGGAGGTTATGGCGTTCTGCCAGAGTTTTATGACCGAACTGTGCAAATACATCGGCGCGGACGTGGACGTCCCGGCAGGCGATATTGGGACCGGAGCAAGGGAAATCGGCTATATGTTTGGGCAGTACAAGAAGATTAAAAGCGTATACGAAGGCGTTTTAACCGGAAAGGGCTTAACCTACGGCGGTTCCCTGGCGCGTACCGAAGCAACCGGATACGGCTTATTGTATATTACGCAGGAACTGATGAAGTGCCACGGCGAATCCATGGAAGGCAAAATCGTAGCCGTTTCCGGCGCGGGCAACGTAGCGATTTATGCAACCCAGAAAGCGCAGCAGATGGGCGCGAAGGTTGTAACCTGCTCGGATTCAACCGGATGGATTTACGATCCGGAAGGTATCGACGTAGCCCTTTTAAAAGAAGTCAAAGAAGTAAAACGCGCGCGCCTAACCGAATATGCCGCAGCGCGCAAGAGCGCGGAGTATCACGAAGGCCGCGGCGTCTGGTCTGTGAAATGCGATATTGCGCTTCCCTGCGCAACGCAGAACGAGCTGCTGCTTGACGACGCAAAGGCGCTTGTGGCAAACGGCTGCAAGGCAGTCTGCGAAGGCGCGAATATGCCGACTACGATTGATGCGACGAAGTACCTGCAGGAAAACGGCGTATGGTTTATCGGCGGCAAGGCGGCCAACGCGGGCGGCGTAGCGACCTCGGCGCTTGAGATGACGCAGAACAGCGAACGGTTAAGCTGGACGTTTGAAGAAGTGGATTCCAAGCTGCAGCAGATTATGGTCGATATTTACCACAACATTGACGACGCTGCAAAACGCTACGGACAGGAAGGCAACTATGTGATGGGCGCAAATATTGCGGGCTTTGAGAAGGTCGCAACCGCGATGATCGCACAGGGCGTCGTTTAAAATCATTTAAAATCTCTGTTTGGGGCTGCTGCACGAAACAGAAAGCATACAAATAGGGCGGTCGGGTGAAACATGACTGTCCTATTTTGCAGGGCTTTTTTGTTCGTGCGGCAGTCTTTTTTTATTCCCGCGGTTTCGGAAGCTATAAATGCTTGAACTGCCGGATATGGCTAATGGCGAGGAAACAGGCGGATGTATGAAATCGGCGGTTGCTTCATACAATAGCAGTGAATACATTCCGGGGAAACGGTATGGAATATGGAATCATAAATAAACCGGCAGCCTGGCTTTATGGGGAAGATCTGGAAAGCAGGACGGATGAACTTTTTATGGGCTGGGCAGTCGGCGTCCTGCAAAAAGATCGCGGCTGGGCAAAAATTGTTACGCACTACGGATATACGGGATATCTTCGTGCGGATGCGTTTTGTCCCTGTACGAAGGAAGATTTGGCGAACAGGGACGAATGCGGGCGGACGGTCTTTGTAAGCCGGGCGTTTGCGGATATTATGGCGGAGCCAAAGGTACGGAGCAGCAGTTTGGCTACGCTTGCCCGGGGCAGTTTTCTTACCTTGCTTCCAGAAGTGGCGGAAGGGTACCGGAACGTTCTGCTGGCGGACGGCAGAGAGGGATATCTGCCTTGTGTCTCATACGGGCTGCGCCGGGATCGGGACGGTTATCTGTATGAGGACGGGCAGGAAACTTATTTTTTGCGGCAGCGGCGGCCGGCCCGGCGGCAGGAGGCCTTGTTCCGCAAGCAGCTTACCGCGTATGCAAAAAGATATCTTGGGACACAGTACCGATGGGCCGGAAAATCGCCGGAAGGGATTGACTGTTCGGGGTTTACGTTTATGTGTTATCTGATGTGCGGCATACTGATTTACCGCGACGCAGCGCTAAAAGCGGGTTATCCGGTCCAAAAAATCCGGCTTTCGCAGGTAAAACCGGGAGATCTGCTGTATTTTCCCGGCCATATCGCTATGTATATCGGAAACTACAGATATATACACGCTACCGGCCATACCGGAAGCTTCGGCTGCGTTATCAACAGCCTTTCTCCAAAAGATCCGGATTTCAGGCAGGATCTGGCGGATACGCTTTCTTCGGCCGGCACTGTAATATGGTAAGAAGGGGGTTTTATGCAGATAGCGGATATGCACTGCGATACAGTTTCAGCGATTTATAAGGCGAGAACATCCGGCTTGCCGGCAGGG
>CAJTLD010000124.1:2811-7474 GCA_910577065.1 uncultured Lachnospiraceae bacterium
TTTCAGGTGGATCTGGATAAAATGCGGCGGGGAGGATATCTATTACAGAACTTTGCCGTATTTGTGGATATTCATAACGGGGAAAACCCCTATCGGTGCGCCAAAAACCAGATTGCGGTATTCCGGGAGGAAATGGAAAAAAATAAAGGCATAATCCGGCAGGTGCGAACAATGGAAGATATTTATGAAAACAAACGTGCGGGGCGGATTTCCGCGCTTCTTACTTTGGAGGAAGGAGAGGCCTGCGAGGGTAATTTGGATAAACTAAAGACGGCGTAAGGATGATGACGTTTACCTGGAATTATGAAAATTCCCTTGCGGGAAGAGACGGGCTGACGCCGCTCGGCATTGCGTTTCTGGAGGAAATGGAAGCGCTTGGGATTGTGCCGGATGTGTCGCATTTGCCGCAGGCGGGATTTTATGACGTGTGCCGCCTGGCAAAAAGGCCTTTTGTGGCGAGCCATTCCAACGCGGCGGCGTTGTGTAGGCACCCCCGTAACCTTACGGACGATATGATACGTAAAATTGCCGGAAAGGGCGGCGTTATCGGCATAAATTATTACGGGCTTTTTTTAGAGGAAAAGCCGCAGGACGGGATATATTTTAGCCGGATAAAGCGGATTGCGGATCATATCTGCCACATAATGCGGATTGGAGGAACAGGCTGCGTGGGGCTGGGTTCTGATTTCGACGGGATGGATACGCATCTGGAATTATCGGATTGCTCCAAAATGGGGCTTTTAGGCAGGGAATTAAAAAGCAGGGGGCTTTCGGAACGTGAAATGGAAGCCGTATTTTGTAAAAACGTGCTGCGGATTTATAAAGAATATTTAAAAAATGACAGATAGGTTTGACTACTTTTACGGAATAGTGTAATATTTTAAACGAGAGAACAAAGTCTGTCATTTTATTTTTGGTGCGTGGAGAAGATGCGAGGTCTTTTAATGGGTAAGAAATTAAATGGGAATAATTATCTGAAACAGGCGGGGATACTTGCGGCTGCCGGGATTATTTGCCGTATTATAGGGATCCTGTACAGAAGCCCGCTGACGACGATTATTGGGGATGAAGGCAACGGATATTATACTTCCGCGTATAATATCTATACCATTGTCCTTTTATTGTCTTCATACAGTATACCTTCTGCCGTATCAAAGATTATTGCGTCGAAGCTGGCGCTTAAGGAATACCGCAACGCCCATAAGATTTTTCACTGTGCGATGATTTATGTCTGCGTCATTGGAGGGGCGGCAAGTATCTTTATTTTTTTTGGCGCGGGGCTGTTTTTAGAGGGAGAAGCGGCCGTGGTGCTGCAGGTGTTTTCTCCGACGATTTTTTTGTCCGGTTTTGCAGGCGTTTTGCGGGGATATTTCCAGGCGCACGGATCTATGCTGCAGACGTCGGCTTCGCAGATTGCGGAACAGATTTTAAATGCGGTTATCAGCCTGTTTGCCGCCCACATGCTAATCGGGATGGTAAGCCAGGGAGACAAAACAAAACAGGCGATTTACGGAGCGGCAGGCAGCGCCCTCGGAACCGGAAGCGGCGTGGTGGTTGCGCTTTTGTTTATGCTGTCGGTGTACTGGCTTAACCGCAGGCTTTTATATCGGAGGATTGAACGGGACAGGCACCGTTATACCGATTCGTATGGAAATATTTTAAGAGGGATGTTAGGTACGGTTACGCCGATTATTTTAAGTACCTTTATCTATAATTTCAGCACCTCGTTTAACCAGATTGTATATTCGAAAGTTATGATTTATTCCAGGGGGCTTACGGTTGCCGAAACCGCAACGTCATACGGCGTATTTTCCGGAAAGGCAATGGTTATTATTAATATTCCGATTGCGCTGGCTTCTTCGCTTTCCTCTGCGATGATCCCCGCGGTTTCGGCGAGCAGCGCGCTTGGCGATTTGCCGGCGACGCGCAGAAAAGCGGAAAACGCAATGCTGACTACGATGCTGATTGCCATCCCTTCTGCCGTAGGGCTTTTCGTTCTGGCGGAGCCGATTATGAAGCTTTTGTTTCCACAAAAAGACACCCTTGACATGGCGGCGAGGCTTCTGGCATTTATTGCGGTTACGGTTGTTTTTTATTCGCTTTCGACGCTAAGCAACGGTATTTTGCAGGGAATCGGAAAGGTCAATCTGCCGGTCAGAAACGCAGGGATTGCGTTGGTGATTCAGACGGCTCTTCTGGCAGGGCTTTTGATGTTTACGGAACTGGACTTATATGCGCTTGTAATCTGCCTGATTGTATATTCCTTTATTATGTGCGTGCTAAACAGTATCTCCGTAAGGCGCTGCATTGGGGTAAAAGAAAATTTTGTGACGATGTTCTTCCTGCCTGCGGCGGCCGCGGCGGTGATGGGATTATGCGCGAAAGGAATTTATATAGGAATGCAGACGTTTGTGGAAAGCAATGTGATATGCCTTATGCCCGCGGTCTTTCTGTCGGCAATTGTTTACTTTGTCCTGGTATTAAAATTCGGCGCTGTGAAAAAAGAGCAGCTGCTTGGTTTTCCAAAGGGACGCGCCCTTGTAAAGCTTGTGAAAAGATGTCGTTTATTGAGATAATATGGGGGATTTGTCCGATAGATTTCTTTTGACAATGCTTGTACACTGTGCTATACTGAAACGGTTAGAACACAATTGACCAAGCAGCCACAGAAAAGGGAGGAAAAAGAATGCAGCAGGAAGACATTTGTAAAGTACGTGCATCTGTACACCAGCAGTGTGGAAGCCGGGTAATGATCCAGTTGGATCGGGGAAGAAATAAGATAGACATTCAGGAGGGTGTGATACAAAACGCATATCCCAGCGTATTTACAATTTTAGTCCAGGATACAAACGCAGGCAATCCGCCGCAGTTGTTATCATTTAGTTACACCGATATTATTACAAGAGAAATACGAATGAAACTTTGTTAATCAGGAATAAATCTCCTCTGCTCTGAATAAGATAGTACAAATTCAGAACGGAGGATTTTTTTGTGGAATTAGAAAGACAGATTTTGCATAACAGCAGGGAAGTTGGCCGCGCATTCAGCCAGGTAACGCTGGATGATGATTATAATCTGCCGGATTTTAAGCCGGATTTGACGAAAGTAATTAAGGAAAGGGGAAAAATTCATCTGGATGAAATCCATGTCAATAACGGCCACGTCTGGTTTAAAGGCGTGCTGGAGTTTGATATATTATACCGGACGGATTTGGACGGCAAAAAGATAAACAGCCTGAACGGGGAGATAACATTCCAGGAGAGTTTGAGCATAGACGGGATCGAAGAACTGGATCCGGTAAAAGTGGAGGGGAAGATAGAGGACATTTCGGTCAGTGTAATCAATTCCAGGAAGCTTAGTATCCGTTCCCTGGCCGAATTTACGGCAGTCGCGAAGAAGCCGGAGGAAACGGCTGTGCTTACCGGTATTCCGGATAAAACGGGCTGCGAAATTGAGACGGAACAGATGGAAATTTTAGAACTGATGACGGATAAAAAAGACACGCTGCGTATCCGTAAGGAAATTTCTTTGTCGTCTAATAAGCCGAATATGGATGAAATCCTTTGGAGCAGCGTAGAACTGCGGGGCGTAAACAGCCGTCTGAAAAACGGTGAAATCGAAGTGGCGGGGGAAGCGCTTATTTATGTGCTTTATTCCGGAGCGGAAGAGGAAGAACGGCTGCAGTGGTTTGAAACAACCGTACCGATACAAGGAAGCGTGGAATGCAATACATGCGAGGAATCTTTGGTCTGCAGGATTGAAGCCGCTTTGGCGCAGGTAAATATGGAAGCGCTGCCGGACGAGGACGGGGAAGAACGGAATATCCTGCTGGAAATGGTGGTAAATTTGTCTATCTGCCTTTGGAAAGAAGAGCAGCTTGAGATTATTTCCGATATATACGCGCTTGACAGGCAGGTCAATCCCGGGTTCCAGACGGCGTGTTTTGAAAAACTCCTGGTAAAAAACGAGGCGAAGTGCCGTATGGCGGACAAAATTGAAATGGACTCGGAACAGGAGGATATTCTGCAGATTTGCGTAAATGAGGAGAAACTGGCCATAGAGCAGACTGCGATTACGGACGAAGGCGTGTTGGCGGAGGGGACGCTTACAGTGGAGGTTCTTTATATGACGCCGGACGACGCAATGCCGATCGGCTCAACGCGGGCGTACATACCGTTTTCACAGGTAATTGAAATGCCCAAAGCCCAAAATCCGGTTAAAATCCATCTGGACGGCGGGATCGAGCAGGTGACTACGGTTCTTGCAGACAGCCGTACCATAGACGTAAAGGCGGTTATCAGTTTGAACCTTCTGGCGTTTGAGCAGCAGGAGCGGATGGCGATTACGGATATTGAAGAAACGGAACTGGATCTTGCGGCTTTACAGCAGAGTCCCGGTATTGTGGGGTATATTGCAAGGGAAGGGGATCGTTTGTTTGGGATTGCGAAGGAGAATCATACGACGATGGAGAATTTGATGGAAACCAATCATTTGACGGGGACGGTTGTGAAGCCGGGGGAGAAGCTTTTGATTATAAAGACTGTGGGGTAAGAGGAGAGGAAGGTACGTCAGGGAGAGGCTGCGGCAGAGGGGGTCTGATTTGGGCGGTGTTCATGGATTTCTGGCTTCTAAACAGTCCCGCGGAAGTGCGCGGGACTGTTTA
>CAJTLD010000125.1 GCA_910577065.1 uncultured Lachnospiraceae bacterium
GGAAATACTGTGCCGAAAACGGACAGGAGGGCGGCAAGAAAAACTGCCACGGCAAAAACGGGGAAGATCTGATCTTAAAAGTCCCGGCCGGAACTGTTATCAAAGACGCGGCTTCCGAAAAGGTCATAGCCGATATGTCCGGCAGCAACAGGCGCCAGGTTATTTTAAAAGGCGGCAGGGGAGGGATGGGCAACCAGCACTATGCTACGGCTACCATGCAGGCCCCCAAGTACGCGCAGCCAGGCCAGGACGCCCTGGAAATAGAAGTGCTGCTTGAATTAAAGGTCATTGCGGATGTGGGGCTTGTAGGCTTCCCAAACGTCGGGAAATCCACATTGCTTTCCCGTGTGACGAAGGCCCGTCCCAAAATAGCCAACTACCATTTTACGACGCTTTCCCCCAATCTTGGCGTTGTGGATATGGAGGGACACAGAGGTTTTGTTATTGCGGATATTCCGGGGCTGATCGAAGGGGCTTCCGAAGGGATCGGCTTAGGGCATGAGTTTTTGCGCCATATTGAACGCACCAAAGTACTGATCCATATGCTCGACGCAGCTTCTACAGAGGGTAGGGATCCGATTTTGGACTATTACGCCATCTGCAAAGAACTGGAGGCGTATAATCTGGATTTACCGAAGAAGCCGCAGGTCATTGCCGCAAATAAAACGGATGTTTTCTGTGAAGAAGACAACTCTGTTTTAGAACGGATAAAAGAAGAATTTGAACCGAAAGGCATACGGGTATTTCCGATTTCCGCCGTTAGCGGAAAAGGCGTAAAAGAGCTTTTGTATTACGTGGACAGCCTGCTTTCCGGGATGCGGGACGCCCCGGTAACCTATGCCGCGGAATACGATCCGGCGCTTCATTTCTTCCGGAACGAAACGTATACCATAGAACGGGCGGACGACGCCGCATTTGTTGTAGAAGGGCCCAAAATCGAAAAAATGTTAGGGTATACAAATATAGATTCCGAAAAAGGATTTTTGTTCTTCCAGAAATTTTTAAAAGAACAGGGAATTTTAGAGGAACTTGAGAAACTCGGGATTGAGGACGGGGATACGGTCCGGATGTATGGGCATGAATTTGATTATTACAAATAACAGAGAGGAAAGCACTTATGTTAAACAGCAAACAAAGAGCGTTTCTTACCGGTGAGGCAAATAAGCTTACGCCTATTTTCAGGGTCGGAAAAGCCAGCCTTACGCCGGAAATAATTTCCGCGGTTGACGCTGCATTAGAAAAACGGGAACTGATCAAAATATCCGTATTAAAGAACTGCTTGGACAACCCGAAAGAAATCGCGGAAGTCATAGCAGAACGGACCCGTTCACAGGTCGTTCAGGTGATTGGCAAAAAGATTATACTGTTCCGCGTATCCAAAAAGAAGCCGGTCATAGAACTGCCAAAATAAAACGGCTCCAAAACCAGCCAGGGAGCAAAATTGATTATGAAAGAACAAAAAACGGGCAGAATCGGTATAATGGGCGGCACGTTTGATCCGATTCATTACGGGCATCTGCTGATTGCCCAGGACGCCGCAGAAGAATTTGAGTTAGATCAGGTGATTTTTTTGCCGACCGGAAAATCACCCCATAAAGCGGCGGACAAGGTGACGGCTCCGGCTGTCCGCTGCGATATGGTGCGGCTGGCAATCAAAAACAACCCGAAATTTTCCATTTCCACCATAGAAGCGGAAAATACCGAAATCAATTATACGTATCTGACACTGCAGAAATTGCGTCAGATGTATCAGAACACGCATTTTTATTTTATTATGGGAGAAGATTCCTTAGACGACTTCGGAAACTGGAAAAACCCCGCCGGCATCTGTAAAATGGCGTCTTTGCTTGTAGCTGTGCGCGGAGACAGCGCCCAGGGGATTTGGGCGAAAATCGAGCAGGCAAAGCAGCGTTATCCTGCCGATATGCACCTGCTGCACGCGCCGGCTTTTTCCGTATCTTCCAGGGATATCCGCAGGCGTATCCGAAATGGGAAAAATATACGGTATATGCTGCACGAGGAAGTGGAATCTTATATCCGGAAGCATTCTCTGTATATGGAATAGGACAGTGATTATAATGTCAGAACAGCTAAAAAAAATAAAAAAACAGCTAAAAAAAGAGTTGGACAAAAACCGGTACCAGCATACGCTCGGCGTGATGTATACCGCCTCCTGCCTTGCAATGCGCTACGGCAGCGATATGGAAAAAGCCATGCTGGCCGGCTTGCTGCATGACTGCGCAAAATGCATCCCGTCGGACAGGCAAATCCATCTTTGTGAGAAACACCGTATTCCAATCCGTGAAGTGGAACGGAAAAATCCGCATCTGCTTCACGCCAAGCTGGGGGCGTATCTTGCAAAAACGGAATACGGCGTAAAGGATCCGCAGATACTGCACGCCATCGAAGTCCATACAACCGGAGAACCGGGAATGGGCCTTTTGGATAAAATTTTGTTTGTCGCGGATTATATGGAACCGCACCGGGATAAAGCGCCGGACTTACCAAAAGTGCGGGCGCTGGCCTTTACGGATCTTGACGGTACGGTACGGCAGATACTGTATGATACGATACATTATCTCAATCAAAAAAGAGGTTCTGTCGATTCCAGGACATACGACACGTATCAATATTATGAAAAAGAGCATTATGGGACAAATCATACATAACACGTACTTTCTTTTCGGAAAAGCCATAGACGCAGCCGAAGAGGGGAGCGAACAGACAGGAGGGAACCTATGGATTCAAGGGAAATGGCAAAATTGGCCTTTGCAGCGTTAGAAGACAAAAAAGCGGGAGATATCCAGATAATTGAAATTGGGGAAATATCCGTTATTGCAGATTATTTTATCATTGCGGACGGGGAGAACCAAAGACAGCTTGCAGCTATGCAGGATGCGGTGGACGAGGCCCTTTATAAAGCCGGCGTTTCGGTAAAACAAGTGGAAGGCAATAATAAATCCACCTGGATCCTGATGGATTACGGCGATATTATTGTGCACATCTTCTCCAAAGAGGACAGGCTGTTTTATGATCTGGAGCGAATCTGGAGAGACGGGAATGTTTTGGATCCGAAGGATTTGTAGAGTAAGCGGCGCATAGAGACGCATTGATGAAAAGGGCATAAATGCGGGATTGAGGTTTTGGGAAATATGATATGGGAGCGGCGAAGATGTGCCAGCCGGAGGGCTTAGGATGCGGCAGGAACTGTGTTGGGGAGCGCCGGATATGAAAGATCCGCTAAACCCTCTCATAGTGTCCCTGCCGCATACACTCCCTGGGAAGATTTTCTGTGCCGTATGCCTTCGTATGGATTTTTCCTTCCTCCGGCTGTGTGTTCGGCAGGCTTATAATATTGATCGGTTGGGCAAAAGGCGTTAAAAAAGGCGGAATACGCCGAATACGATTCCAAGCACAGATACTTCGTCCGCTAAAATCGGCTCCATCGTATCATTTTCAGGCTGAAGCCGGTAATGCCCGTCTTCTTTGTAATAAGTTTTAACCGTAGCGGAATCGCCTACAAGCGCAACTACCATATCTCCGTCGGATGCAGTGGGCTGCTGGCGGACAAGTATTTTATCACCGTCAAAAATGCCGGCATTTATCATGCTGTCTCCTTTGACGCGCAGCATAAAAACTTCCTGGTTCGGAAGAAACTCGGCCGGGATTGGAAAATAATTCTCAATATTCTCTGTTGCCAGAATCGGCTGGCCGGCGGCTACACTTCCGATAATCGGGATATTGACGACTTCACGCCGGGTGAGGTTAAACATATCGTCTGTAATTTCAATTGCGCGCGGCTTGGTCGGATCACGGCGGATATAGCCGTTTTTTTCAAGTGTTTCCAGATGGGAGTGGACGCTTGACGTGGATTTTAAATGCACGGCTTCACAAATCTCCCGGACAGCCGGCGGGTATCCTTTGTTCAGAATTTCGTTCTTAATATATTCTAATATTTCTCTTTGTTTTTCTGTAATCTTTCCATATGCCATATGAAAATCCTCCTATACTTAAAAAAATCTGCCATAGTTATAAAAAACCATTTTTATTATAACATAAGTCCCCAGAAAAAGCAAACAAATATTCCGAAAATTTGTTCGCAAAACCTCTTGACAAACATTCGTTCTTTTTGTATACTGAGCCAAACAAACGTTTCGAACTTTTGTTTGATTGTGTAGGGAGGGTATGCTTTATGAGGACTATGAAAAAAATTATGGCTGAAGCCTTGCAGTACCAGAACATATTCCGGCGCCTGATTTGGTATAAGAGGGGGCTTTATTGTGCTGCGGCCGTATTTGTTGCTGCAGCCGTTGCTTTTTTGTTTGTCTGTTCCTTTGGATTTGCAAGAACAAACGCGGCGGAAAGTTCCCGTAAGTATTATACCAGTATCATGATAGAACCCGGCGATACGCTGTGGAGTATTGCGCATGAATATATTACGCCTGAATATAATGGAATAGAAGAGTATATCGCCGAACTGCGCAGATTAAACCATTTGGATGGAGATAAAATCCATGCAGGGAGATACCGGGCAGTTCCCTGCTTTAGAAACGGAGCCCCCTGAGTTCATCCAAACACGCTCTAGCGCCTTTCTCCCTTCCAAAATGCTAAATAACGATATAATAATTATCTCTTAAAAATAATAAACAATTGATAAAGAATGAAACACTTGACATTCCATCTATAAATTGTTAGTATAATATTAGAGAACTTGCACGGATTGTTTTTGTGCAAAAATAATAGCAGATTTTGTAATTCGGCTTCAAAAAATGGTATTTTTTAACTTTATAAAATTTTGATGAACGGTTTGTTTAATCTAAATTTAAGTTTCGGGAGCCGGTTGCAGAATCAAAAGGAATGGAGGTAGTACATAATGGGATTGTTTGATTTTATGAAAGGCAAGAAGGACAATGAGCTTTCTGCCCCGGTAAAGGGGGAGTGCATTCCGATTAGTGAAGTGGCGGATCCTACGTTTGCAGAAGAGATTCTGGGCAAAGGTATCGCCATCAAACCCACAGACGGAAAATTTTACGCTCCGGCAGACGGCGTAATTACTACTGTTTTTCCTACCGGCCATGCGATTGGCATGTCCACACCGGACGGCGCAGAAATCCTGATCCATGTTGGGCTGGATACCGTCCAGTTAAAAGGAGAACATTTTAATGTCCTTGCCAAAGCAGATCAGAATGTCAAAAAAGGAGATCTTCTCCTGGAGGCTGACATTGAAGAGATCAAAAAAGCAGGCTATGATACGGTAACACCGATGCTTATCTGCAACAGTGCAGATTACGCTAAAGTAGACTGCAAAAAAGACGGTTCCGTAGAGCATGGAGATACGGTAATCACCTATGCATAATACGGGCGTTTTCGTTATTTGATATACCTGAACGGGTATGACACACTACTTTAAGATAGATATCCGGACGAGGATGAAGCTGCAGCGGCGGCGGAGGGTTTTCTGAAGGCTAATCTATAGAATTAAAAAATGTTTCGAGGCTAGGGCGGAACAAAGAGACAAGGGGGAAACTTATTATGATGAAATATTTCCAAAAGCTTGGGAAATCTTTGATGCTTCCGGTAGCATGTCTTCCGGTTTGCGGTATTTTGATGGGTATTGGATATATCCTGGCTCCTGGTTTTATGGCTGGTGATGTTGCCGGCTTTGCACAAAGCGGGTTAGGTTTTACCATCGGTGGATTTTTTATTAAAGCGGGCGGTGCATTAATTGACAACATGGCATGGCTGTTCGCAGTCGGCGTTGGTGTCGGCATGTCAGAAGATGGCGACGGAACCGGCGGTCTTGCAGGTCTTGTATCATTCTTGATGATCACAACCCTGTTAAGCACAGGTACCGTTACTGCTTTAACTGGCGCAGATGCACATGCGGCATTTGGCAAAATCAGTAACCAGTTTATCGGTATCCTTGCCGGTATTATTGGTTCTACATGCTACAACAAATTTAAGAGCACACAGTTACCGGATGCACTGTCATTCTTCAGTGGCAAACGTGCTGTAGCGATTGTAACGGCAGTTATATCTATCGTTGCATCCGGCGTTTTGTTCTTCGTATGGCCGGTGCTTTTTGGCGGACTGGTTTCCTTGGGAGAAGCTTTCCTTGGAATGGGCGCAGTTGGAGCTGGTATCTATGCATTCTTCAACCGTCTGCTGATTCCGTTCGGCCTGCACCATGCGTTAAACTCCGTATTCTGGTTCGATGTTGCAGGTATCAACGACCTCGGCAACTTCTGGGGCAATACGGGTGTATTTGGTGAAACCGGTATGTACATGACAGGATTCTTCCCGTTCATGATGTTCGGTCTTCCCTGCGCATGCCTGGCTATGTACCATACAGCAAAACCGGAAAAGAAGAGAATCGTTTACGGTCTGCTTGCATCTGCAGCATTCTGTTCGTTCTTCACCGGTGTTACAGAGCCGATCGAGTTCTCATTTATGTTCTTGGCTCCTGGCTTATACTTAGTTCATGCTTTATTAGCAGGTGTTACTGCAGGTATTACAGTTGCGCTCCCGATCAGGGCAGGTTTCTCCTTCTCCGGCGGTGCAATTGATATGGTACTCAGCGCATTCACACCTCTGGCACAGAACACATGGTTCCTGATTCCGGTTGGTATCGTTGTTGGTATCCTGTATTACTTAGTATTCCGCTTTGTAATTACTGCTTTCAACTTAAAGAGCCCGGGACGTGAAGACGAGGATCTGGAAGCTGAGAAGAGCGTTGTTCTTTCTAACAACAACTTCACAGAAGTTGCTAAAATCGTTTTAGAAGGTCTTGGCGGCAAAGATAATGTAAAATCTCTTGATAACTGTATTACAAGGCTTCGTCTTGAAATCAAGGATTATACAAAAGTTGATGATAAGAAGATTAAATCAGCAGGCGTTGCAGGCGTTATGAGGCCGAGCAAGACATCTGTTCAGGTTATCGTTGGTACGAAGGTTCAGTTTGTTGCTGACGAAATGAAGAAGATGCTGAAATAAATCTTAAATATTTCGTACTTATCACAAGGTAAATACTGAATCCCTAGCATATCGGAGTTCCTTTGGGAACTCCGGTATTTTTATGCCGCTCTGTTTGTATGTCTTGTTTTTTTGGGGGAAACAATATATAATGAAGAAGCTAAGGAGTGTTAGTGTTATGTTAAGATTTTTATATGTGATCATTATGAACCTGTTCCGGGCGCCTTACATTATCCCGAAAATGCGCCGGGAAGCAGAACATCCGGAGCGTTATACAGAAGAAGAGCGCTATAATCTGGTAAAACACGTAATACGGCTGGTG
>CAJTLD010000126.1:0-2031 GCA_910577065.1 uncultured Lachnospiraceae bacterium
CCGCCTTGCTCCCGGCGCGCTCAATCGCCTGTTCGATATTGTCGGTTGTAAGGATCCCAAACATCACCGGAACCCCCGACTGCAGGGAAACCTGCGCGACGCCCTTTGACACTTCGCTGCACACGTAATCGTAATGGGAAGTCGCCCCGCGGATCACCGCGCCTAAACAAAGCACCGCGTCGTATTTGCCGCTTACCGCCATTTTCTGCGCAATCAGCGGAATTTCAAACGCTCCCGGCACCCAGGCCACGTCGATATTATCTTCGTTCACATCATGGCGCTTTAATCCGTCAATCGCCCCGCCTAAAAGCTTTGCCGTAATAAACTCATTAAACCTCGCTACTACAATCCCTATCCGGACGTCTTTTGCAACAATATTTCCTTCTATTACACGCATAATAAGTTCTCCTTTCCTTTTCCTTTACTGTTTTTTTCCTTCTCCAAACTCCAGCATATGCCCCATTTTTGCCTGTTTTGTACGCATATAAAACGCGTCAAACGGCGTCAGTTCCACCTGGATCGGCACGCGCCGTTCAATGCTTAGGCCAAACTCCGAAAGGCCTTCTATTTTTTTCGGGTTGTTCGTCAGAAGCTGCAGGCTTTTTGCGCCTAAGTCGCGTAAAATCTGCGCGCCGATATAGTACTCCCGCAAATCGTCCCGAAATCCAAGCGCAAGATTCGCCTCTACGGTATCCATTCCCTGATCCTGCAGTTCATATGCCCGCAGCTTGTTGATTAAGCCGATCCCCCTGCCTTCCTGGCGCAGATACAGAAGAATCCCCCTGCCTTCTTTATCAATCTGGCGCATCGCAGACTGAAGCTGCTGCCCGCAGTCGCATTTCATGGAACCAAACGCATCCCCGGTCAGGCATTCGGAATGGACGCGGCATAAAATGCTTTCCCCGTCCCCAATATCTCCTTTGACCAGCGCGACGTGGTGTTCGCCGTTTAACTTATTTACGTACCCATAAGCCGTAAATTCGCCGAACCGGGTCGGCATTTTGGTGACGGCCACCTGTTCCACCAGCTTTTCGTGTACCTTGCGGTACTCTTTTAAAGACTGTATGGTAATCATTTTAATGCCGAACCTCTCCGCCAGTTCCATAAGCTCCGGCGTACGCATCATCGTGCCGTCTTCGCGCATGATTTCGCAGCACAGCCCGCATTCCTTTAGCCCTGCAAGCCGCATCAAATCAACCGTCGCTTCCGTGTGCCCTTCCCGTTCCAGCACGCCGTTTGTCTTAGAAAGCAGCGGGAACATATGCCCCGGCCTGCGGAAATCCTGCGGGCCGGCTCCCTCCTGCACGCACTTGCGGGCCGTAATCCCGCGCTCCTCTGCCGATATCCCGGTAGTCGTCTCCACCGCGTCAATGGATACGGTAAACGCCGTTTCATGGTTGTCCGTATTGTTTGACACCATCTGCGGCAGCATAAGCCGTTCCACCAGGGCGCGTCCCATCGGCATACAAATTAAGCCCTTTCCGTGCACCGCCATAAAATTGACGTTTTCCGTCGTTGCAAACTCCGCGGCGCAGATAAAATCGCCCTCGTTTTCCCGATCTTCATCATCCGTTACCAGCACAATCCTGCCTTTCCGGATATCTTCCAGCGCTTCTTCCACTGAACTGAATGCAAACATCTTTTTTCCTCCTATGCCTTAAAATCCTGCGCGAAGCAGAAATTCCTCTGTGATTTTTGTCGCCGGGACGCCTGTCCCTCCCGTATCCTGCCTGTCAAATGTAAGCAGCCGCTCTACGTATTTTCCGATTATATCGTTTTCCAGGTTGACTTTCTCCCCCTGCTTTTTGCGCGCCAGCGTCGTTTCGCTTAACGTGTGCGGGATTACGGAAACCTCGAACCGTTCTTTCTGCGCCATGGTAACCGTCAGGCTGATGCCGTCAATGGCAACCGAACCTTTTTCCACAATCCCGCGCATCACATGGGCCGGCGCCAAAATCTGATAGCGTACGGCGTTGCCGTCGTTTGTAATCTTTTCAATGGTTCCGACGCCGTCGATATGGCCGGATACAA
>CAJTLD010000126.1:2050-7219 GCA_910577065.1 uncultured Lachnospiraceae bacterium
CCGCCGCCATAGCGCGCTCTAAGTTTACGCTGCCGCCCGGCTTTGCCTGCCCAAGCGAACTTCTTGCAAGCGTTTCCGGCATGACGTCCGCCGTAAAAGAGGCGTTGTCCCGTTTTGTTACTGTCAGGCACACGCCGTTTACGGCAATACTGTCGCCGATTTGGGTTCCTTCCAGTACTTTTTTTGCCCTAATCTGCAGTGCGCCGGATGATCCGGAGCGCTTCAATGCCAGCACAACGCCCATTTCTTCTATAATTCCGGTAAACATGAAGCCACCTCCCATTCCACCAGAATATCTTCCCCTATCTGCGTTATCTTCGGCCTGCACAGCCCAAACGCCTCGGCAGGAAAGGCAACGCCCTCGCCTTCTACCGGGGTTTTCGCCTGCGCCCCGCCAAACAGTTTCGGGGCAATGTAGGCTTCCACCGAATGCACAATCCCGCTTTTTAGGGCGCTGTAATTTAACGTCCCCCCGCCTTCCAGCAAAATGCTGTCTATCCCGCGTTCCCCGAACCGCTTCATCAATATGTTCAAATCCAGATGGTTTTCCCGCGCGTCTAAAGGCACAGAAATTATCCCGCATCCGGCATCCTGATAGGGCTTATATTTTTCTTCGTCCGTCTGCGCCGTCGCAATCAGAACGGGCGTCTGATGCGCTGTGCGCACCAACTCGGAGGAAAGCGGCGTCCGAAGGCGCGTATCGCATACAATGCGGACCGGGCTTTTCTTCCCTGGAATCCTGACTGTCAGGCGGGGATTGTCTGCAAGGACGGTACCTATGCCGGCCATAATCCCCATATACTTATGGCGGCTTTCCTGCACCCGCATCCTGGCCGCTTCACCCGTAATCCATTTCGACGCGCCGGTATGGGTTGCGATTTTGCCGTCCGCCGTCATCGCGTATTTTAAGACAACATAAGGCGTTTTATGACGGATATAGTGGAAAAACACTTTATTTAACGCGGTACATTCCGCTTCACAGACGCCGGTTATCACGCGGACGCCGCGTTCCCTTAAAAACTGCGCGCCTTTGCCCGCTACAAGCGGATTGGGATCCATAGAGCCGATATAAACAGTGCGGATGCCGCTGTTAAGAATAATTTCCGTACAGGGCGGCGTTTTGCCGTAGTGGCAGCACGGCTCAAGCGTGACGTAAAGTTCTGCTCCGCGCATATCTTCCCTGCAGTTTAAAACAGCGTTCCGTTCCGCGTGGTACTCCCCGTATTTGTGGTGGTAATCCCTGCTTATAATGCGTCCGTCTTTTACGATTACGGCTCCCACCATGGGATTGGGGTTTGTATAGCCTTCGCCCCTTTTCGCCTCCTTCAACGCTTCCTTCATATAATCTTCATGATTCACCTGCGCACCTCCTTTTTGCCCGCCGCGTTACTTATCATGCCCAAAAATGCCCGGATACCTGCATCTTTCTGCAGCTTCCGGGCATTTTTGTTTTGTACCTGCGGATACGTTCCGGAACAGAAATCCATTCCGGGCGCACCTCAATCGATACTGCATCTTCTTTCATCCAGACTATACTGTCGGCTTCGGAATAGCCTGCCAGGAAAAAACCTGCCTTGCGTCACCGAATCATGCCTTGCGGCTCCCGGGCTTTACCGCCGGTAGGGAATCCTTCACATCCGCAAAGTCACCCTGCCCTGAAGATTAGTTTGATATTGTTATGATATTTTTACTTTAACACAGGATAAGAAATGTGTCAAACAGTTCCTGGAGAACCCGCTTACCGTATAAAACTCGTCTTTTCCCCGTATTCGTTTTCCGGCGGCGCAATCTGTTGCTTTTTTCCGGCTTCGATGCATTTTAGCAGCCATGCCATATTCCTTCCGAGATTGCGCATCACCTGCAGCCCTTCCTTGTCCTGCAAAACCTCCTCGGGGCGGTTCCCGTGCACCATATTCCAATAAGACGACGAAACCACGGGCATTTCCGCAATTGTAAAATACTTGTTTAAAACGTCTACGGAAGCGGTCGTGCCGGCTCTTCTGGCCGATGCGACCGCCGCGCCCGGCTTATGTAAAAAAGCGCTCTTGCCGGCATAAAAAATTCGGTCTAACGCGCTTAAAATCCGTCCCGACGGATGCGCATAATAAACGGGCGTACCAAATACAAAGCCGTCCGCCTCCTTTGCTTTGGCAATCACATCATTGATACCGTCGTCCGTAAAAATACAGCCCGCGTGCTTTGTATTGCACTGGCCGCAGCCAATGCAGTCCCGAACCGGGCCTGCCCCCAAATATGCAAACTCCGTTTCTATCCCTTCCCGGTTTAACGCATTTCCTACTTCCGACAGCGCCGTAAAAGTGCATCCTTTTTCTTTCGGGCTACCGTTTAACAATAATACTTTCATATCAGGCATCCTCCTGCTTTCCTTTTTCATTTATTTATATATATTCATTATATTTCCTGTCATCCGCAAAAGCAATCATTTTTAAAATCCTGTTTTCATTTTCCGTTCCGTTTGTTATAATTCGGATAAGGCTGCCAGAACGGCTGCCGGTACCACAGAAAGGAGCGATCAGGATGAAACCAGTCAGTACCAAAATGGCGCCGGGCGCCATCGGGCCATATTCCCAGGGCTACGAAGCAGGCGGATTTGTGTTTACTTCCGGGCAGATAGCCATTATTCCGGAATCCGGGGAAATAGCAGAAGGGATCAAAGAGCAGGCGCACCAGTGCTGCAAAAATGTCGGCGCCATTTTAGAAGCCGCCGGATGCGGCTTTGACAATGTCGTTAAAACGGTCTGCTTTCTTGCAGATATGGCGGACTTTGCCGTTTTCAATGAAATTTATGCCGTTTATTTTACTTCCAAACCGGCCAGAAGCTGCGTTGCGGTGAAGGAACTGCCTAAGGGCGTGCTTTGTGAAATTGACGCAATTGCAGTGAAATAACCGGGGACTGTTCACTCCTGGGCCGTGCACTGCGCTGCACGGCCACAGGCCAATACAGTAATGGGGCCAGAATCCGGCCTCTTGCCGTAAGGCAACTTTAAATAGGCCGGATTCGTTACTGTGAACACCATGGGTGTGAACAGTAACCGGATTGAAAATAGACGCAAAGAGGAGCGGATCTGCTCTTGTTAAAAAAGATTTGGTATGGTAACATATGTTCTATGGGCTGGCATTTTAAGATGATGATTCACACGCTCAGGGAAAGGAAGGAATATCGTTTTGCAGAAACTTGTTTTAAATCAGCTTGGACCACTAGAACATTGTGAATTGGAGATCAACAAATTTATTGTTTTTACGGGAGCGCAAGCAACAGGAAAGAGTACGATAGCAAAAAGTATTTTTTTCTTTAAAAATGTGAAAAATCTTTTATTTATGCAATTAAAGAAACAGTATCTGCTTAATTCCGGCGAATATTTGGAGAATGTTATATTTCTTTCATTGAAAAATCGCCTGATGCGGGAAATACGCTCTAACTTTCTGCAGATATTCGGTACAACCTGGCGTATGGATATTTCAATGTATCTTAAATATCAGTACACAGAAGATATCTATATAAAGATTTCATTGAAAGAAAATCCGGTTTCACCAAATTATATATGGGTTGATTTTAGTCAGGTTCTGGAAAATTTTCTTCTTTCATTACAAAAAGAGTTAACGGTAAAAAAAGAATCGGAAGATTTTTCGGCAGTTGAAATGTTCAAAGAAAAGATTGCCCGGATTTTCCAAGACGATGCTGAAATCATATATATACCCGCGGGCAGAAGCATGATAACTCTGTTGAGTACACAGTTAAATTATATTTATAGTTCGATGGATGAAACGCAAAAGAAAAACCTGGATTACTGCACGCAGAACTATCTTGAACGCATTTTAATGCTGAAATCAAATTTTTCCCATGGTATTGCAGAAATGATACAAAATGCAATCCACACAACGGATACGAAGGTGGACAGAAATCAATTGGATTCGGCTATGGAACTGATGAGCGCTATATTGCAGGGGGAATACAGAAATATAAATGGAGAAGAACGGCTACAAGTATCAAAAGAACGATATGTAAAAATTAATTTTGCTTCTTCCGGGCAGCAGGAAGCAGTATGGATTTTAAATGTAATATTTTATTATTTATTGAGACGGAAAAAATCTTATTTTATTATTGAGGAGCCGGAATCACATCTGTTTCCTAACGCACAAAAATTAATGACAGAGTTTATTGCGCTTGCGCAGTTTCAGAATGATAACCAAATATTTTTAACTACCCACAGCCCCTATATTTTAGGCGCACTGAATAACCTTTTATATGCTAATAAAATATCTGCCAGGGTAAACAGCGATAAACTTGAAAAGATAATCAGCAAAAATAAGCGAATTGCTTTTTCTGACATTTCTTCGTATTATATTGAACATGGGACTGTGAAATATTGTATGGATGATGAATTTGAGTCCATTCAAAATGAAGTAATTGACGGGGCTTCTTATAAAATCAATCATGATTTTGATAAGATGCTGAAATTAGAAGAGGAATGGTAAATGCTGCTTACAGAGGACAAATCACAATGCGAAAAACAACAGAAAATCATTGTTTCCAAAGATTCGCATACGCCAAGGGAACACAGAGCATCTAATCCGAAAAGATATTTCGTCAGGCAATATAAATTAGACGGGGATTTAGTTAAAAATGAAAAGTGCTGTGATTTTCTTTTGATCAATGATAGTTTGAAAGATGCATTTTTTATTGAACTAAAAGGATGCAACATGGATGAAGCTATTCCGCAGCTTCAGAAGGGATTGCAAAAATGCCAGGCTGAACTTTGTGGATATACATTTTATTTTCGCATTGTAGTCAGCAGAGTCTGTACGCATAATCTGCAAAAAAATGCGTTTAGAAAGTTTAAAGCCATGTATGGGAATAAATTCAAATATACAACTGCTAAAATGGAGGAAACATTATAAAAGCGATAGGAATATCAAAATCGCCAGGCTCGGTTATCAAATCCCTGTAAGCTATGGGTATACGGCAGGGATTCGGTGCAGTACTTTTCCCCTTAATCCCCTAGTACTACAGCGAACAATATATCTTTAAATCATTCCGGTATAATGCCGACACAAAAAGCTGCACCCATCAGGAAAATTCAGGAAACGAAAGCCACTTACCGTACAAGCCTGCCAAAACCGCAGTCAGCCAGAGGACAGGGGGTGCGG
>CAJTLD010000127.1 GCA_910577065.1 uncultured Lachnospiraceae bacterium
GTAGTATGCGATGATACAGAAGGAATAAAAAAAGATGAATGGCGAATGGGTTTGCAGATACCACAGTCAGTCACATCCCCTGCTCTTTGGGTGGGGGAATTATGCCGGCATCGTTTGCTGTAGTGAAATTCTAAGGCAGTAAAGCTTATCGTTTTAAATCCCAAATTATAATATAAAATTATATTTGCAATAAAATTTATTCTTATACCAAATGTTAATTAAAAATATAGTTGCCTATTATAGAAGGGGCTGTTGCATTAAGAAGTAAATATACATTTTGTAGTTGTATTTCTTAATGCGACAGCCCCATGTAACGTTACCCTTTGTTCCATTTTTTATCATATACTGCATCCAGACTTCAATTCCTGTCCGGATGGAGTATATAGCAGCCCGAACATGCGGATATGGTTTGATAAGCAAATTATTCTGCCGGAAACCAGGGATCATTTTGGGAAACATTGTGGAAAAATTCACGTATCGCAGCCCGTTTGGCGTCGCTTAACTGCAGGTACGAATATATTAGGTTCAGATCGTAGTCAGTCAGGTTAAATTCTTTTCTGAGACGTTCTATCGTGGTACGGGACGGCTTTTCAAAAGGCTCTCCGGTACCTTTTTTCAAATATTCTTCATTTACCTTCAATTCAGAGCAAATTAGCTTGATGTGGCGGTTTGTAACGTTTCTTGTACCGTTTTCAATATTTGAAACACCGGATTTGGATAATCCAATTACTTTGCCAAATTGTTCCTGACTCATATTTTTCATAATACGGATTTCTTTGATCCGATTGTTGATAGACAAAACAGCACCTCTTTTCCTGCCTTAAAATTCTGTTTTTCAATATAGCATAGCATGTTCTGTTTGTAAACATTTATTCATGGATTCTTAAAAGATTAAAGAGGTTGTTCTTTGGCTGTTTTTATTGGATTTTTACTGCTGCACCCCGGATCTTAATACTTGACAATGTTCTGTTTGTGAATTAGAATTATACAAATAGAACAAAAAAGAAAGGGTGGCGCGTATGGAAAACGGGAATTGTGTAAAAGGGATTGAACGGCAGGACTTGGAATTTATACAGGAAATCGCGGCAATGGCGGTACATAGCAAAATATTATTAAAGGGTATGCTGATAGGTTTGACCATTGCTGAACAGAAAACGGAGAAGGAGTTCAATGGAACAGAACATTGTTGTTGACGGGAAAAAAATCGGCAGAAACAGCCCTGTTTATATTGTAGCCGAAATGTCCGCCAACCATTTACAGGATAAAAAAAGGGCGAAGGAAATTATAAAAGCCGCAAAAGAATCCGGGGCAGACGCAGTAAAACTGCAGACTTACCGTCCCGATACGCTGACGATTGACTGCCCCAAAAAGGAGTTTTTAGCGTCTGCCGGCGGCCCATGGAGCGGCATGTATTTATATGAACTGTACGCGCAGGCATATCTGCCGTGGGAGTGGCACGGGGAATTATTTGATTATGCAAAAGAAATCGGAATTACCTGTTTTTCCGCGCCGTTTGATTTGACGGCAGTGGATTTTCTGCGCCGTTACCATCCGGCAGCGTATAAAATCGCTTCCTATGAAATAACCGATATCCCGTTAATCCGTAAAACGGCAAGAGAGGGTATGCCTGTGTTAATTTCTACGGGCATTGCAAAACTGCCGGATATTGCCCTGGCTGTGGAAGCGTGCAGACAGGAAGGCAATGAGAAGATTGTTCTGTTAAAATGCGTTTCGGCATATCCGGCGCCGTATGAGGAATTTCATCTGCGTACCATACGTTCGATGGGAGAATTGTTTGGCTGCGTGACGGGACTGTCGGATCATTCTCCGGGCGATTGCATTGCCATTGCTGCGGCTGCGCTTGGGGCAAAACTGATAGAGAAACATTTTACACTGAGCCGGAAAGACGGCGGGCCGGACGCTGCTTTTTCAATGGAACCAAAAGAATTTGAAAAAATGGCCGTTAGTATCAGAAATGTGGAAAAGGCAGTCGGCTGCGCCGCGTATTCTCTGACAAAACGGCAGTCCGAAGAACGGAAAGGAGCCCGTTCTTTATACGCTGCGGAGGATATAAAAAAGGGGGAGCGCCTGTCGGAAACCAATGTCCGTTCCGTCCGTCCGGGATACGGCATTTCGCCAAAAGATTACGACGCTGTGCTTTTGAAAAGGGCAAACCGCGATTTAAAGAAAGGAACTGCCCTGAAATGGGAATATTTGGATTAAAGGAGAGGAACAAAGGATGAATATTTTGATTTTAAGCGCCGGGACAAGGTGCAAGCTGGTTACATATTTCAAACGGGAGGAAAACGGGTTTGGCCGTGTAATTACAACGGACTGCAGCAAATATGCGCCTGCCCTGTATCTTTCGGATCGTTATTATATTGTGCCGAGGATGACGGATCCGGGTTATCTGCCTTTATTGGAAGAGATTTGCGCAAAAGAAGAAATCCGGGTGATTTTGCCGTTAAATGAAGATGAGCTGCAGCTTATGGCGGACAACCGGCAGCGTTTTGAACGCATGGGGATTTTAGTTGCGGTTTCAGATGCAAAGGCGGTGGCGCTTTGCAGGGATAAATACGCCTTTTACAAAGCGCTTTCCGATGCGCAGATTCCCTGTATAAAAACTTACGAATGCAAAAAAGATTCCCTGGATTACTTAAAATCTATGCTGGAATTTCCGGTTTTTGTAAAACCCAGATATGGAGCCGGCAGCGTTGGGAACATAAAGGCGCCCTCTTTTTCATTTTTGCAGGAACTTGTGGCAAACAGTGAAGAAGAATTGATTGTGCAGCCTTTTGTTGGGGAAAAACAGTATGATGCGGATGCTTACGTGGATTTTATAAGCCGGGAAGTCATTGCCATATTTGCAAAGGAAAAACTGCGTATGAGGGCGGGCGAGGCCGATAAGTCCCAAACCGTAATCGAAGAAGAAATTTTTGGTGTAATGAAACGTGCTTTAAGCCTGTTGCATCTGCAGGGGCCGGTTGACGCGGATTTGTTCCGGTATGATGGGAAATATCATATTTTAGAGATTAACCCCAGGTTCGGCGGCGTATATCCCCATGCATATGAGTGCGGTGTAAATTTTGTACGCTTTCTTGCACGCAATGCAGGAGGATTTAGCAACGAGCCGCAGATCGGCGCGTATAAAAACCATGCCGTTATGTTAAAGTACACGGATGTTATGCTGGTGCAGCCTGCGGGGGAAGTATGATTGGATTTCGCTTGGACGTAAACGAACGGACGGCGACCGGCCATATGAGACGCTGCCTTACAATAGCGGAACAGCTGAAAAAACGAAATGAAGCATGCGTTTTTCTTCTGGCGGACGCCGTTTCACTGCATCACATGAAAAAATACGGATTTCGCTGCGTGCTGTTTGGCGGGACATGGGACGATTGGGAAGCGGATATACCAGCTGTATCTGCATGTGTCAGGCGTCTTGGGATTTCCTGCCTTTTTGTGGATTCCTATCAGGCGACGGCGCGTTTTCTGTCAGAATTAAACCGTATTGTTCCGGTTGTATATCTGGACGATTTTATCCGCCAGGCGTATGATGTTTCCATGCTGGTATGCCCGACGCAGTCAAAGCGCGCCGGCCGTATTCCAAATCTGTATCAAAATTCCAATACCAGAATTTTATCCGGAAGCAGGTACCTGATTCTTCGGGAAGAGTTTTATCCTGCGGCAGAAGCGGTTTTGCCCAAAAGCAAAAAGATTCTTGTTACGGCGGGCGGGACAGATCCATATCATATTACACTGGAGATCCTGCGGGCATTTCCAGAGGATTTGTACAGGGAAGGATATCGTCTGGTTGCCGTACTTGGCGTTTTGAACCGGGACCGGGAAATGATAACCGCCTATTTGGATGAAAGCGGGAGAACAGGCGTAACGGTACTGCAGGATATAGGCAACATGGGCGAGGTAATGAGAAGCTGCTGTGCGGCGATATCGGCAGGGGGCGGTACAATTTATGAACTGTGCGCCTGCCGGATCCCTTCGGTATGCATTTCTTTTTCAGACGATCAGGCGGGCTTTGGGGCGGATATGCAGCAAATGGGAATTTTAAAATATGCCGGCGATGTCAGGGAAAACCGCTTTGCCGTTATACAAAACACAATGGAACAGCTGAAAAAGATTCTCAGGGACGATTCCTGGCGCGCCGCGTGCATCCGGCAGATGGGGGATCTGACGGATGGAGCAGGCGCGAAGCGTATTGCAGCGGAACTGATATGGTTAAAACAAAAAAGGAGCATGGACACAATGAAAACATTTTTTGAGGAAACGAGAGCATTCTGGGGTCAGGAAATTCTGCGGGGCGCCTTAAAATGGCCTAATACGGAGATTATCCGTTTTGTAAAACACCATGTTTCTTCCGGCGGCACGGTACTTGATTTTGGCTGCGGCGCCGGCCGCAATACCATTGCCCTTGCGGTGGAAGGATATGCGTGTATCGCCATGGATTATACAAAAGAAGCGGTGGAACTTGTACGCCAAAAGGCAGAGCGGCAGAGCCTGAACATAACTGTCGTCCAAAATGAAGGGTTGAAAGTACCGCTTCCTCCGGAAAGCGTGGACGCAGTTGTTGCGGACGGCTCTTTATTTTATAATAAGAAAGAAGAAATCGGGGAATTGTTGTCCGGTTTACAGGCTTGTATGAGAAAAGGCGGGCTGATATGGGCAAGTTTCCGTTCCAAAAAAGATTCCCTGTACGGGTGCGGGGAACAGATCGGGGAAGGGCTGTACCGTATGGGAGCAGGCACCGGCCGCAGCGGATGCGCGTATTTTTTTGCGGATAAAACGCAGCTTATGGAAATATACCGAAATGCAGGATTTTCAAAAATACTGGCGGATAAGTTTGAATATACGGAAAACGGAGGCGCAAAACGAAATTCCTGGTACCATATTACTGCAAAAAAGGAATAAGCAGGCTGCGTTCCCCACGGGAGGGATATTTTCAATCCAACGTACCGATAAATACCTGTTCTTTTGTATTCTTTGCCGAAGAAAACCATTCCAATAATTTCGCAAAGTTTTAAAATTAAATGCGAAAAGAGTTAAATAAACTCTATCGCATTTATTTTTTTATCCATGAAAAATATAGATAAAACGCGGTGGAGCCGTAAACTCTACCGCATTTTTTATTTTACCCAAAAGACGAAAAAGGAGGCGTTGGGCGTGAGAAAACCGTACAAAAAATTAACCTATGCAGACCGGCAGACAATAGAACGCATGAGCGGGCAGGGGATAGCGGCAAAGGCGATAGCATTAGAAACCGGCGTACACATTGCAACCATTTACAGAGAGATGCAGCGGGGAGCCGATGAAGAAGGACATTACAAAGCAGAATTAGCGCAGCAGGCATTATTCAGTTAGGGGGGCAGGCATGGCAGTACATACAAAAACAGACTTGTTACAGATGCAGAGCCTGCCACTTGACGCAAAGATCAGAATGACCGCAAGGCGTATAAGTGTATTTTGCGATAGTGAAGATGCTTATTTAAGCATATCGGGCGGAAAAGATAGCAGGGTATTAGATGATTTGGAACGGCGGTTTGTAAAATCTGGCATACCAAGAGTTTTCATAAATACCGGATTAGAGTATAGGAGCGTCAGAGAGTGCGGCACAAAATACGCAGATGTGGTATTAAGACCGGAAAAGAATTTTAGAGAAGTGCTAACAGAGTATGGCTATCCGGTTATATCAAAAGAAGTAGCACAGACAATAACAGAGGCGAGGATCGGACTAAAAAACGGAAAAAATCAAAAAAGAATAGAAATGCTAAACGGCACATTAAAGAAAAAGGACGGCACAAAGAGCATATTTAACATACCGCATTACAAATTTTTATTAGATGCGCCGTTTCGTATCTCACATAAATGTTGCGATGTGATGAAAAAGAAACCGGCAAAAAAGTATGAGAAGGAAACTGGCAGGTTGCCAATTTTGGCAACAATGGCAGAGGAAAGCCGGTTAAGGCTGCAAAAGTGGTTATTGCATGGCTGTAATGCTTTTGATATGAAACGCCCGCAGTCAACGCCTATGGCTTTTTGGACGGAAAACGATGTTTTGGAATACATATTCAAATACAAGATTGATTATGCGGAATGTTACGGCGACATAGTACCGCAGGTTGATGAAAGCCAAATAGAAGGACAGATGAACTTATACGACATAACACATAACTATGAGGGTTGCAGATTTTGTACTACTGGCTGCAAAAGAACCGGTTGCATTTTCTGTTTATTCGGAATAAGGCAGACACCAAACAAAATATTGCAGCTTGAAAAACAAGATAAAAAACTTGCGGATTATGTTTTAAATGGCGGCAAATATGACAGCACAGGAATGTGGATCCCGACAAATGAGGGGTTGGGATATACCAAAATTTTAGACTATCTGAAAGAGAACGGTATAGAAATACCATACTAACCCCGCGCCCTATTCGTGGGAAAACCGCAAAGCGGCGGGGCAGGTTCGGCACCTGCAGGGTGTATTTGTAGCGAGGTTGGCAACCTTGCGGCAGATGCAGCAGGCAAATAGCTGTTATCTGTATACTGTGAAAAAATTGCAGCGGTCACGCCTGCTAGAAAGCGTGTAGACGGTCAACAAGTTTTCAGTTGCTTTTTAATGTGAAAAGTAGCCCACACAGTAAATTATAAGCCGATGCGGGATTATATGAAGAAAGCGAGGGATCCGCCCTAAAAAGGGCAGCAGGAGCGTTACATAGAACCTAAAAAAGAATAGAAAAATAGCCGTTGCGTTGGTAGCGCAGCGACTAAAGAATTGGTGCAAATGCAATAACTCAATCTAAGAGAATTATACCACTTATTGCGTTTGCCGTCAAGCCAAAACACCGGCAAAAAAGCCGGTTTCGGGCTTGTTCAAGCTATTAACTTTAGGATATACAGAGAAGATAATAAGACGCAAAAAGAAGGTGTAATAAAGTTGGGATATTTTAAAACATCAGTAGAGGCAGGGGCAACGATCGAGGTAACGAAAAGTTATACAAAGCGGGTAGGGGTAAAGGTAAGAGGCAGGAAGGAGAAACCGACAGCAGAGGAAATAGAAAAGGTTAATCAGATGAACGCAGAGAGAACCCTCCGGCTAAAGATAAATAATAATTTTGGAGT
>CAJTLD010000128.1 GCA_910577065.1 uncultured Lachnospiraceae bacterium
GCTCCCATACAGGTTTTGGCTGGTGCGTTTGAAATAATCGTGATACGTCTGTATCAGGTACATCAGCCCGCGGATTACGATATTCGGGCTCCATACCGACTGGCTTTCCACCAATACCATTAACCGGCTCCCCACAGAAAAGCCCAGGTCGTTATAGTCCGCATCCACCAGGACATGCTTCATCGTCACGTCCGCAATTTCATCTTCCGTTACTTCCAAGTCTTCCGGGTGCAGAGCCTGGTACAGTTTGAGCAGGTACTTTTTATCCTGGAATAAATTCGTAAATACGCTGTCTTTTATTTTTCGCTTTGGTATATGCTGCTCCATTTTAACACCTCGTTCATTTCAATTCTGCGGAAAGCTGGATACGGATTACTTTTGTTATGTTTCAATTATACAAAAAAAAGCCCTTATTTACAATAAAATTACCGTTAAATTTCTCAGAAGCCTTAACAGTTTGTCCTGCGTCTTCACTATTCCCTCCCATTATTTTACCCGGGTCTTGCCTGAACATACAGGTAAGGCCCGGGTATGATGGTTTATGCCGTCATTACAGCGTCATTTATTTTTTTGTCAGTTTCTTCTATTCTCATAAAATGCCTTTTATCCAAAAAAGATAATATTTCATATAACAAACTGTAATAAAAACTTCACGCCTCTTCCCCTGCTCTCTCTTTCATCCCCCAAACTGCCCGATCAAACCTCCGCCCTCACGCCTTCCCCAGATTCGTCTTAATCTGCGTCGTAGAAATTTCCGGCGTCCGCGGCAGGTACACCACCTCGCAGTGTTCCTTCAAAAAATCAAACTTCCCTTCCCAGTCGTCCCCCATCACAAACGTATCCACCCGGAACTCCTTCACATCCGAAACCTTCTGTTCCCAGCACGTCTCCGGAATCACCAGATCCACATACCGGATCGACTCCACCATCTTCTTGCGTTCCTCATACGTAAAATAGCACTTCTTCCTCTTCTGTTCCCAGTTAAACTCATCCGTACTCACAACGACAATCAAATAATCCCCCAGTTCCTTTGCCCTCCTGAGAAGATTAATATGCCCGTAATGCAGCAAATCAAATGTCCCGTACGTAATAACTTTCTTCATCCCTTATCCTCTCCTGTTCAAAAACCCGCTTTCAATCATACGGCGAAACATCTCATTAAGCCCCACAGTAGCCTTCCACCCCAGCCCCTGAAGCTTCGTGCTGTCAAGCCTTATCACCATTTCCGGGTTATACCCAAACGACGCCACATCCTCCGGAATTTCCACCCGGACAGCAACCGGCTTATCCGGATACAGCCCGCTCACAAGCTCTGCCATCTCCCAAATGGAAACCGCGGTATCCATATTCGTCACATTATAAGCCTCCCCGCTTTCCCCCTTTAACAGCACATACAAAATTGCGGCGACCGCATCCTTCGCATAACAATAACTGCGTACCGTATTCCCCTGCGTATGCAGCACAATATCCCGGCCTTCCACCGCGCACCTGGCAAACTCGGCAAACACGCGCCCGTCCGCATAATCCACGCCCGCGCCAAACGTCTGCGAAAGCCGCGCCATCCTCACCGGCACTCCATACTCCTTCGCAAAAGAAACGCAAAGGCATTCCACCATCCGTTTCCCCTCCGAATAACTGCTGCGCACACAAAGCGGATCCAGATAACCATAATCCTCTTCCTTAATCCACTCCCTGCCTTTCTCCGGCGTCCCATACACCTCCAGGGAAGACAGATAAACCATCCCCCTCACCCCTTTGTCCCTGGCAAACTCCAGCACATGCCTCGTCCCCCGGATCGCCGCCAAAATCGTCTCCACCGGATTCGTCACAAAAAACTTAGAGCTGGTAGGGCTTGCGCCGTGCACCACAAAATCCACCCCGCCCTCATACAAAACCGGCTCCTCAATCTCTCCAAAATAAAACGAAAGCGCCTCATTCTCCTCCACACCGCCAAACACCCGCTTCACCTTATCCCGGCTCCTTGCCATCCCCACAACACGAATCCCGGCCCCCTGCACCGCATTCATCGCCAAAAGAGCCAAAATCACCTGAGACCCCAAAAGCCCCGTCGCCCCGGTCACAAACACCGTACTCCCCCGCAGCAGCCCCGCCAATTCCTCATTTTGCGCAATCTCGCCCATATCCTCTTCCAAAACAGGATCCTCCAGCTTCAACATCCTTCTACCTCCTAATCCGTCATGCTATCCAAAACAAACTTCTCCTACGTCAAAAACATCCAAAGCAGCTTCTATACCTTCACAGCATCCCATCTCCCCCATCCACAAATACACCAGCGGCCAAAACCGCAGCCGGCCAGAGGGCAAGGTATGCAGACGGGGCATTGTGCAGGGAATTAGAGTCTCTTAAATATCCCCTACAGCGCCCAGCAATGCCCTGCCACGGATGGCAGGGCAAGCTGCAACCGCGCCATGGACGGCGCGGTTGCAGCGGTTGCGTCCGCACCCAAAAACCACGCGGGATATTATAGAGCCTCTTATTCCCTAAACACAGCCCCGTCTGCATACCCTGCCCTCTGGCCGGCGTATATTTTGCCAACACACCTCAACGATGCACCCGGTTCATCCTCGGCTCAATCCGGTTCGTAAGCCCCAGTCCAAACGCCTGTTCATTCTCCTTATACTGCAAAAGCCCGCGGAAAATATAAACATCCTCCGGCGTAGTCACCTTAATATTCCCCCGGTTCCCCATCACCATATGCGCTTCCTTCCCCTGGCTGCGGATAATCGTACACGCATCTACCATATTCTCATACCGGGATTCCGTCGCCCGGACCGCATCATGCGCTTCTAAAATATCCTTCAAATAAAAACTCTGCGGCGCCTGCGCCGCAAACGTCTCCTTCCGGTACGGCACCGTCCCCACCTCTTCCCCGTCCTGGCTGATAAGAATCGTCTCAAAACAAGGCGTACACGTAATCCCGTTCCCGAACTGCTTCACGCTTAAAATATTATCCCGGATTACCTCATACGATACAAAAGGCCGCACCCCGTCATGGATCAGTACAACCGAATCCGTCGGGTTCTCACGCTCCGCCGTCTTCAACGCATTATAAATAGAATCCTGCGCCGTCTCCCCGCCCGGAAGCACCGCCGCCACCTTCTTAAGATGATATTCCCCAATCAAATCTTCCATATACGGAATAAACTGATCCAGTACCGATATATAAATCTTATCAATCATATCATGGTACTGGAACAACTGCAGCGTATACACAATAATCGGCTTCCCGTTAATCTCCAGGAACTGCTTTGGGATCCCGGCGCCCATACGCACGCCGCTTCCCCCGGCAAAAATAATCGCTATATTCACAACGTTTCACCCTCCTTTAATACGCCAAGTTCGGTCCGCTTACAGCCCTCCGGCAAAAAGTCCAGCGCCCGGCGGCGCGCATTTTCCTCTTTCACACGCTCTAAGCCCGCCCTGACATCCTCCGGCAGTTTCCCAAGCACCAGCCAGTCAATTACACGGTCCGACGCGCCGCTGTCAATAAAATCAAAATGGCGCTTTACATATTCTTCCACCTTTTCAAACTCAAAATCCTTCCTGCGAAACGCATCCAGAAATTCCGCAAACGTATAACATACCTTTCCCGGCGCAGACTCTTCGTAATCCCGGTGGAACCCGCGTGAAAAAGAATACTGAATCTTATCGTACGCAAAAAACATCATCGGCCTGCGCATCAGCGAATACTCAAAAATATTCGACGAATAGTCCGTCACCAGAAGATCCGTAATGTAAAACAAATCATTAATATTCGGATATTTCCCCACATCCAGAAATTTATCCTGAAACTGCTTCGGAACCGGCACCTTAGAGGATACCCACGGATGCATTTTAAACAAAACCACGTATTCGCTGCCGCACGCCTCGTACAATCCCTTAAAATCAATCAGTTCGTACGGATAACGCGCAAAACGCTTGCCCCTTCCCCGGTAAGTAGGCGCAAACAGCATCACCTTTTTATCCTTGATCACCGGATATTTTTTATAAAGTTCCTCTGTTTTTTTCTGACGGTAATCCTCCCGCAGAAATTCATCCATCCTGGGCATCCCGGTCGCAAGAACCTGCTCATCGTTAATCCCCCATACCTCCGAGAAAAACGGCGCAATATGCTTGGAACCTGCAATCCCGAAATCATACTGCCTGTGGCAGGACGTCGTGCCCGGGCAGCCCATATGCCCCCAACGGCTGTAGCCCGAAGACTTAAAGCCCGCACCCGCATGCCAAAGCTGGATTAGCTTTGTATCGCCGCCAAGCTTCAGCCAGTCTAAAAGCGGCGCATGGTCGTCAATAAAAATAATGCCGCTCTGCGCCATCTTCTGAATTAACTCTATCCAGCTTTTTAAACTCTGCGACTCTGCAGCTGCCGAACGCGCGGAGAACAAAAGACGGTAATCCTTATCCATCCCCCGCTCCCGCATCCGCTCCGAAACCGCCTTTAAGTTCGAAGCAATCGCTTTATTCTGCTCGGACATAAACAAAATTGTATTTTTGCGTTTCCCGGCATACAGAGAACGGAAAAACGAATACATCGTCCGCAGGATATTTTTCCTGCTGCCCCAGGTGCTTTTCACGGCATTGATCAAATGCACTTTATCCCGCAAATGCGTCTTAACCGGAAACGCCATGGCCGTCTGCCCGGCAGCCAGAATATAAAACCGAAACGGCAATGTATCCGCGTCTTCCTCCACATAAAACGTCACCGTATAAGAACGGGACTGGTCAGAATACAGAAAATTCCTGGAAAATTCCGACATACTGCCGACAATTGCCGTATCCGTTTCGCAGTCCGCCATCTGGCAGTCGTCCCTGCATACAATCAGACGGTACTCACCGGAAGGCACACAGGCGTTTTCACCGTTGTTCGTAATATTTAATTTAAGCCGGAACGTATCGCCCGTCCGGCTTACGACCTTAAATTTCGCCTGGGCGTAATACATCGCGTCCACCGCATAAAAACAGAACTCCCCGTTCCTCTCTTCCGGCGTCTGATACGTAAGCGTTACATCTATATATAAAAAAATGCGTTCCCATTTTACGGCCGTCACCATCGCCGTAATCCTCTTCTCATCAATATAGTTCGTCATTGCCATGGTTTAATCCTCTTCTGCATCTTCCGTCATCCGGGTATAAATCTTCGAAACCTCATCTATTCCCCCGAACGCCACAATCCTTCCCTGTTCCAAAATCATAGCCTTATTGCAGATACGCTGCACCTGCTCAATCGAATGGGATACAAACAAAACCGTCGTCCCGCCTTCCATCATCTGATGAATCCGCCGTTCGCTCTTCCTGCGGAATCTGGTGTCTCCCACGGACAATACCTCGTCCAGAATCAGAATTTCCGGTTCCGCAATCGTCGCAATGGAAAATCCCAGTTTGGAACGCATCCCCGACGAATAATTCTTAATCGGCACATTGATGAATTTTTTCAGCCCGGAAAATTTGACAATCGCGTCGTACTTTTCTTCCAGGTACTTTTTGCTGTACCCCAGCATCGATCCATACAAAAAGATATTTTCCCTGCCCGTATACTGCTTGTCAAACCCCGCGCCAAGCTCTAACAGCGGCACAACCTTCCCTTTTCGGATCACCCTGCCCTCGGTCGGCTTAAACACGCCTGCAATCACCTTAAGCAGCGTACTTTTCCCGGCGCCGTTTAACCCCAAAATCCCCAGGCGGTCGCCTTTGCAGAGCGTAAAACTGACATCCTTTAGAGCCCAAAACTCATTCTTCTTTAAACTCCTCGTCAAAAGCCGGATCACATATTCCCGCAGATCGTCCACGCGCTCCTCGCTCATATTGAATTTCATACCTATGTTTTCGACGATCAATGTTTCTTTTCCCATAATACACCTTTCTATATTGCCAAAATAAAGTCATCCTGTTTTTTGTAGAAAATATAAGTTCCCAGTACAGACAGCCCGATCCCATATGCCAGGGCCATCAGAAAATACTCCATACTCAACGGCTCGCCCATCATTGCATAACGGAAATTCATAATAATGCAGTACAGCGGGTTGTATTTCAAAATCCAGGAAAACCCGCTTTTCATAATCCGATCCGGCGTATACATAATCGCGCTGCAATACATCAAAAGCATCATAAGCACGTCCCAGATATATTCCATATCCCGGAAAAAAACACTGATCGTCGCCAGAATCATACCGCTTCCGTAGGTTAAAATAAACAACAGCGCAAACGGCACAAACGCATACAGCATGTGCAAGCTCGGCGGCTGTTTACAGTATATGCATAACGGAATCAGTACCAGCAGGGAAATACTGGTAATTACATAATTATACAAAATACTCGACAGCGGATACAGGTATTTCGGCACATAGACCTTTGTAATCATCGACGCATTGGCGCGTATGGATTTTGCCGCCGATTTCGTGGAAACCGAATAAAACGAATACAACAGCTTCCCGCAGAGCACATACAGCGGAAACTTCTCGTCCCCGCGCCCAAGCAGCGTCCCAAACACCACCGTCAACACAATCGTCGTCAGAAGCGGTTCCAAAAACGACCATAAAATTCCCAGGTAAGACTTCCTGTACTTTAGCTTGACCCCCTTTTTGACCAACTCCCACAACAAACCTCTCCGTTTCCAAAATGCTTTTAAATGTTCCATCTGTCCCTTCCCTTTGCTTTCTAATTAAAACGCTTATCTATTCCGGTATTCTGTCCGCAATCAGCCCCGCCACACGAAAGGCGGCCCTCCCGTCTTCCACAGAGCCTTTTTCTTCCAGAAAATCTCTTACCTTCTCTTTATATACCAATTCGTCAAAAGATGCAATATGTTTTGCCATCTGCGCATTCGTAAGCGCCACCGGAAACGGCGTTTCCTCCAGCGGATAATAAAGCCCCCGCATCGTTTCATACGCCTTATAATCCGGCGCATAGAGAAAGGCCGGCCGCCCCGTCAAAAGAAAATCAAACACCGCGCTCGAATAATCCGTCACCACCGCATCCGCCGCCGCCAAGAGCTCCTGGATATCGGGATATTCCGTCACATCGGCGCAAAACGGCTCCTTGGGCAAAAGTTCTGTAAACTCCTTCATCCTGGGATGCAGCCGCATTAAAATCAGCCAGCCGCCCCCAAACCGCTC
>CAJTLD010000129.1 GCA_910577065.1 uncultured Lachnospiraceae bacterium
AGAAATCAAAACAAAGGAGGGGCTTGCCATGGCAATTGCGGCAAATGTTTTACAAAGTCTGGTGTCTATTTCACAATTTAACAAAGGCCAGGCGGCAAAAATTTTTGACAGGCTGCATTTGGAAAAAGAACTAATCGTTTTAAAAAACAATCAGCCTTCCGCCGTTATTTTATCACCGGACGAATACGCCAGATTAACCGGGATAGAAGAGGATTATTTCCTTTTAGTGGAAGCGAATAAGCGGATAGAAGAAAACGGGGATAAAGCGGCGCTCCCTATGGAAGCTGTTATGGCTAATCTGGGAATCAGCGAAGAAGATCTTTCAAATGCAGAGGAAGTAGATATGGAATGATGTGGCGTATTGAATTTTTAGAAGAAGCGGAAAAAGATTTGAAAAAGCTGGATTCTTCAGCGCAAATTCAGGTTTTAAAGGGATTGCGGAAAGTGAGCCAAAACCCGCTCCCTGCTGAAGAAGGCGGATATGGGAAGCCCCTTGGAAATAAAAGCGGGGAAAACTTAACAAATCTTATGAAGATTAAACTAAGGGGGCTTGGCATCAGAATCGTGTATAAAGTTGAGCGGATCAATGACGTTATGAAAATCATTATTATATCTGCCCGTGCAGATGGGCAGGTTTATAAAGAAGCAGCCAAAAGACGGGAAAAACACCATTTATAAAACAGAACAAATCCGGAGCAACGGCGTTTCTTTTGGAATGCGATCCAAAAACAGCCCCCTGTAATGGGGGCTGAATTGAATTTCTACTAAATATTTTCTGGTTCTATTGAAATGAAGGTTTTGAGCATTAATCATCCTCTTCCCATAAATCATCCCCGCCGCCTGGCACTTCAATTTCACCAAAACTGGTGGCTATGACATCTTCCGTTTCAAAATAAACCACTTCCATGTTTGGTGTTTTATAATGCTTCAAGAATTTCCACCTCCTTTCCAAACCACAGATATTACTCAACCGTGTTTCCTGACAGATGAGCATAATTATCGCTCTCAATACCGGAGTATACAATTACCTGCTCCTTGCTTTCTTTGTTCTGGCAGATTGCGTAGCCTCTGGCAAAGATATCCCTGCCCCAGTTGGCTTCGTTTGCTCCGACGTCCATTGTCAGGATGTTTGTTTTGTTATCGCCTTCTGTAAAAATAACTTTCTTTACTTTTGTGCTTCCGCTGCCGACAACCATAAGCGTTTTATCAGCGCCGACTGTAGAATTTGTACAGTAAAGAATGCCAACTTCGACAATCTCAAAATTATCGGGGACATTCACGGAGGAGACGAATGAAACCTTATGCGTTGTTTCTGTTGTAGTTGCATATTTGTCGGATATGACAACGGTTGGGATATTATCCTTTTTATCATTTTCATCCGCAACGTAAACTGCTTGAATAGTTTTTCCTGCTGCCAACACAATGCTTACCCTGTATTCATCAGCGGTGCTCAGCATTACTCCGTTTTCATCTGCCCAGTGGGAGAATATAAGGCCATGAATCGCTTCAGGCTTTACGGTTACATAAGCGCCTACCGTCCCTTCGTAAGACTTGTTGTCCTGTCCGGTAATCGGGCTCAATGTCTCTGTCTTATCTTCGTTCTTTGTCATCTGGACATACTTCACTATAATACTGCCGGTTAGATCGTCTTTGTCATAAACCGGTTTCACTATAACTTCCGTTTTATCTGTCGTTTTTATTTCGTCTGTAATTTCAGTCACACTCTTATCCCAGCCTTTAAAAGTATAACCTGTACGGTTTGGTCCTCCCGGGAGAGTAATACTCAGGTTTTCATCTGATTTGTTTTTCCATATGGAAACATATTCCTGCCCGGCAGCATTCTGGAATATTATCTTTACTAAATTTGTAATTGTATTTCCACAATGCTTACATTTTGTTGCATCATCCTTATCTGGCGTATGCTCCGTTGGCTGTACGACAAATGGCACGTCACCATGATATTGGTCTTTTTCAAATGCGCCGGATGCTTTATCATCGTTAGACAGGGTTAGGGAAACCATATAGTAGTCCAAGCCTGGCTTTGGTTCAGGAGCCAGAGGGCATGTGGCTTCTGTTTCCGTAAATTTCTGGGGTGTGCCGTCAGAATTCGTATCCAATTCGGCCGTTAGCGCTTTGGTATGGCCGGCATAGATTTCCTGGCATCCGGCACGGTTACAGGTAAATATTGCCCTTACAGTTTTACCGTCTGCATCCCAGGCAAACTGCGGATCTCCATACCGGTGTCCAAGGGGAGCCGTTACGTCACCGTCATAAGGAAGCGTGCCGGCTGCGTTGCTGTATGCTTTTTTGCATTCCTGGCACTCGTAATATGCGCGGTGTCCTGGCGTTACACAGTCGCCTTCTACTGCAGGCCAACGTTTCATCGGGCCAACGTGGGTCTCTTCAGCGCTATGCGAGAATTTATATTGGGCTCCGTCTTTCAATGTGATATCCTTATCCTGTTCCGTGTTCTCCAGGCTAAGGTTATAGGTTATTTCGTAATCAGCCGTACAGCATATAGCGTTTACATCCTCAATACTTGCTGTTGCTATGACAATGATGTCCCGGGTATGTCTTTTTTTCGCCGTAGTATCGTATACGCACTCTGCTTTTGCAGTCACCTCATAGGTAATTGTACCTGCGTCTTCATTTTTGGTTCCGCCGGTTAACGGCTTTGTCCAGTTAATTACTGCAGGTTTGTAGCTATGGGCAGTCTCAACAGGTTCACCACTCGGTTTCTTATAGGTGGCTGTGCCGGAATAGGTGTTATTTTCCGCATCCTGTCCGGTAAAGCTTCCTGTTACTTCCAGCGTCGGCCCGGTCATGCAGGTTGCGTCTGCCTGTGTAATTCCAGCTTCTTCTACCCGGAATGATGCGTCCGTTAATGTTACATTGTGTTTTGTTTTGTTGTTCTGGCATTCGCCCTTTACCGTTATGGTATACGTACCCGGCAAAACTTTTCCTTCTTCTGGCCAGGTGTCGATCGTCCATTTATAGTCATGTCCTTTGCCTTCATACACAACCATTTTCTGTCCGGTATACTCATCTGTAGGAACATCTTTAAAAGCGGCTTTTGCCGTATAAATGAAAACGTCTGTTTCTTCGCAGCTAATATCTTCTATGGTTTTGTTGCATGTTACGGAAGGCAGTCCCTGTGTCTCAATAGGAACGCTGCCGCAATTACGCGTACATTTTTTCTGGGCGGTGGCTGACCATGTACCAATTGCTTTTTCATTTTCCGGTGTTACAGGAACAGGCTCAGAGTCATTTTCTGTTTTGATAAACCATTTCCAGTCAATTACATAGTCATGGCCTAATGGCTTATAAGTATCAATATGCGGCATGGTATTTTTTACCACTTCGCCGTCACTTGTTGTTACCTTTGCAAAATAGATAGTGGAACCAGCTGTAGTACATCCGTTTGGATCAGGAGTTGAATGTGTAATCTCAACACCTCCCAAAACTGAATTATTTTCGCTGTCAGTTCCTGATTCTGTCGCATATCTTTCGATATCTTCGCAGACAGAACATTCACGACATGCTGTGATATCAAATACACTGATTGTAAAATCATTTTCACTTTCTGTTTTATCAGTCTTTACCCACTCAGTCCATATTATATCTCCCCAACTGTGTCCACTTAGCTGCTGTTTTTTCTCATCAGGTGTTTCGGTTCCGGCTGTTGCTGTATAGGTAATGGTTCCGTTTGTGCAGTCCAGATATGGTTGGGAATCTTTGTCATCACTTACTGTGGCTGCTATTTTCTTTACCCTTTTGCCATTTGCAGCGCCATATTCAGCGTTAGCTTCCGTTTCAGTTTCATCATCTTCCAGGCCGTCACAATTTGAATTCACGCACATATAAACGGCATAAACGGCTCCTTTTGTTTCATATGGTACAATATTTTCTCCGGTTACCTCGCCAAATGCACTCCAATCCCATGTAACAGGGGAGGTGAAGTTATGGCCTAATTTCGGGACGCTTCTGGTTATTGTATAAACGGCTTCTTCTGTTTCCCCTTCTGCCGCTGCCGTTTCTTCCGGAATATATACGGCAGGAATTTCACCTGAACTTTCTGTAATAGTTACCATAACGACCCAAACCCGGTTGCCTCCTTTAGAACAGGTGGCCGGAGTATAGCCATGCTCGCCTTCTTGCGTTACTTCGTCCGGAACAGCCTTTACAATATCACTATTTCTAGTAAGTGAATAATCAATATCAGCGCATGCGGTACATTTGACTTTTAATTCAGATACATTTGGAGGAATCGTTGTTTCATCCTCTGTGTTTACATTGTAGAAACCATATGTATGGCCGTTTGCCGGTGTTTCAATTGTTTTGTACCCGGCTGTACTGAAATTTGTTGCCGCGTCATTGTCTTCTGTTGCACCTGATACCGTAACGTGGTAAACATCCATACCTTTATTGATACAGGTTGGGGCTATATATCCATTTTCCGTATCTGCGGGACTTAGGGCTGTTTCCACAGAAGCGCCTTCAGAAATAGAGCTTATCGTCGAACCGGAATCCACACCCGATATACTGTCTATAATTACTGTCCCTTTACAAGTATCACATGTTAAAGTAACTTTTATACCCTTGCTTGCATCTGATGAATCATTCCATGCATATGCAGGAGTAAATTTGTGTTTTAAAGCAACTCTTTTTACCGTTGCACGGCCTGTATAGGGCAAAGGGGCATAGTCTGGGGATTCTGTATTTTCCTGAAATATACCGCCGTTGTTGCTTACGCTGTTTTTATCAAATTCCACAGTAGCTTTATAATTAATATCCACTGTGTCTCCGCAGGATGGAGTGTCTGTTCCTTCTGCTGGCGTATAAGTGAAATCTTTTGGATCAATGGTGCAGCTCTTCGTAAACGTTGCGTCACAGTGTATACATGAAAAGCTTGCCGTACCTGTGATAAGCACTGTATCAGTAACTGCAAACACTGGTAATCCAAAGTTATGACCATAAGCGGGAATATTTATCTGTGCTTCTGTCAGTCCCTCTTCTTTTGCCTTACCTTTTGCGTCATCCTCGTCCCAGAACAATCCATGACAATTTGCACATTCCCAGTGTTCGTTGTGGCCAGGATCATCACATGTTGCCATCTTGGCTTCATGCCGAATAGTCATGGCGTGCAGCCCAATCGGAAGCGTATCTTCTTTTTCTTCTGTTTTTGCAGAAGTTTCATCCGCAAAAGTTGCTGTTGCTACAAGGGTTGCTTTCTGCGCCTCGCAGGTTAACGGATAGTCTGTGCCGGAAGCAGCGTTTTTTACGGTTACATCAGCCGTTATGGTGTCTGTTTGTTCAGGAGGGGTTTCACATATATTACACTGGCGGGTTAATGTTACCTCTCCCTTAAAAGCTAATTTACCTTCATCATTTGCCATCAATTCCAGGGAGCCCCAGTTAAAGGTGTACTTATATACATGTCCTGTAACATCCTGATGGTACGTATCATTCTCTGACGATGGTTCATCCGTTGCCCAAAGCTCACCTTCTTCCGTTGTGAATGTAGCAGTTGCAGTATAATCAACTCCGTCATTATCCTCTGTAGTACAATTAAAACTCTCGGAAAGGGTTTTATGAACAGAAACACTTTGCGCAGTCTGTTCGTAATCACAGTTTCCGCAGCCACGTGATGCAGTTACGTTACAAGCTTCATTTTCCACATAGTTTTGAGGCTGGAAATTGTCCCAATTAAATGAAATGGTTCTCGTTTCAGGAGAGTCTTCCGCTGATCCCTTTGTTGCAAAATGATGTCCTTTTGCGGCGATATCCAACGATTCACGTGCTACATTATATTTCTCCTGGGCTTTTTCTTCTTCACTAGCCTGTTCATCATCCTGCTGGCCGGAATGTACGGTTCTGCCTTCCTTTATGTCAAGATAGGCATTCTCAATTGTTTCATAAAACCTTCCGCAGATAGAACAGTTAAAATATTCCTTATTGCCACCTGTCGTACAAGTTGCATCAACCTTCATTGTTCTTACGGCATTATGGTTTGCCCTTTGAATTGTCAGAGAAGGATCATTTGCCGCAACATAGTTTGTCTGGCCAGCCGCATCTGCCGCCGACCTGTAAACCCATTTGTCTGAGCAGTTTGGGCATGCATAGTGTGCCACTTTACCTTCTGTCCAGCAGTCTGCAGGTATACGTGCAACTTTGGCCGGATTATGAGATTGGCATTTTTCAAATGCTGTGGTATTGTCTGTTGTGTCTCCGGCATCGCCTTCAGCCGTTAAGTCAAAGTTATTCTCATAAGGCGCCCGGGAAAGTTCCTCCCCGCACTCGCTACAGGACGTAACAACCTCGTTTGTAGTTTCGTCGAGTTTTGATTCTTGCGTATGTTCCCCGGTTGCGGCAACCGTTTCTGTTTCACTATAGCCGCACTCGCAGACTTTGACTTCTATGCCTTCTTCGCCGCAGGTTGCCGGCGTGCTCTGAGCTTGGTCAACGACCAGGACATGTTCATGGACTATTTCTTCCGTTACTGATTCTACCGGTGCGGTTTCCATGGCAAAAGCCGTCATGTTCATAGAAAGTACCATGCTGAGCGATAATACTACGCTTGTCAGGCGTTTTAATTTCTTAAAATTCATACTGTGTATATTATATTTTTAGACAACTTCTTATAAATAAAGGTTTTTGAGAGGGGAAATATAAAAATTATACGAATTTATACGATTATTATTTTGATTTTGTTAGAATGGTTCATTTTCGGCATACCCTATTTATATAGGAAGGGATACGTTACCGCACAGGATCCCAATTTAAATATGCCGTATATATGGCATTTTTCCCGCCATATTTTGCATGAAAAAAGCATGTCACATACCCAGCACAAGCATCGCATCCACCAAAACCCTTGCAAAATGGGCATCCCACGCTATCCCCAGGCTTTTCCAGACTGGAAAAATTCGTATAAATTTCGTAGCGAAAACAGCAGTTTTAGGCAGTTTTTTTGTAAAAATCCCCTCCCAAAAACAGTATTTTACCAGGCGCTTTTCCCCTCCCCAGCAAA
>CAJTLD010000130.1:0-587 GCA_910577065.1 uncultured Lachnospiraceae bacterium
ACGCAATGGTGCGAAGCAGATGGTTCCAGACTTCAATTTCTGTCCGGATGGAGCACTAGAACCAAACCGTTGTTTTCAGTATAACACATTCCCTTCACAGAGGTTTTAATTTTTTATTAAAATCAGTACCATTTTAAGGTATAAAATCCGGAGGAAACACTGTCTGCACGTTCTACTTTCACATAATAATTCCCCGGCTGTACGCGTTCTATCGTATATGCGCGGTTCTCCGCTTCATCCCCCTGTACGACATAACGCTTTGCCGTATTCAGATAAGAGCCTGAGAACGTAAGCTGGATCTTCCCGCTGGCTTTGCCGGAAAAATAAAAGTTCAAATACTGCTTCTTTGGCACTGTAACCTTATACCAGTCCGCCGTATTGTCCCCCGCCGCCATAATACCTTTGGCCAGCTTGCCCTTCGCTAAGTTCTGCGCATTTGCTTTTTTATTCGCGTAACTCTTGCTTGTTTTTGTAAACTTGCATTTTACGGATACCGCTCCCTCAGCCGCTACCCGCAGATAGTATGTCGTTTTCTTCTTCACGCCGTACACAACGGTATAAGAAGCGGCGGCGCCTGCCGTATTATA
>CAJTLD010000130.1:602-7002 GCA_910577065.1 uncultured Lachnospiraceae bacterium
CGGAAAGGGGCGTCTTCTTCTTCGCGTCATACAAGCTAAAAAGCCCGGAAGCTGCGCCGGACGCGCCTTTCTTTTGCGCCGTAACGGTAATATAGCCATGGTTCGGCGCTTTGTACTTGATCCAGGTATATTCCTGCGTATGCGAAAAATCATCTTCCTGCGCTATCACAACCGTCTTTTTCTTGTTAAAATTTCCTGTGGCTGCCGACGCTTCCACTGGGCAAAAAACAGCAAACAGCAAAACGGCGCACAAGGCCAGGCTGATTTTGCCGGCAAAATCTTTGAAATATCTCATATGCGATCCTCCTAAATCATGTTCCACTTCACGGTATATTCTCCGGAGGAAGCTTTATTAAAACGTTCTACCCTGATATAATATACGCCGCGCTTTAAGTTATATTTCTTCTTGCTGCCGGGCGCTTTAAGAAAATATGTCATTTTGTACTGAATCTGGTTTCTGGATAATATCCCGAAAGCATTCTTTGTAAACATAGTTCCCGTACTGTCGCAAAACGTCACCCGGATCCCGTCGGCCACGTTTGTGCCGTTCCATCCATTTGTTTTTGCAGAGCAGGTTATTTCTATTTTTTTGCTTTTTGTCAGATTTATCTTATACCAGTCCGCCGTTTTGTCCCCGGCAACCACTACGCCCTTCACTGTTTTGCCATGCGCCAGCAGTTTTGCTTTTTTAAAGGTTTTTCCTGCATTCTTTTTGATAGAAGATACGGCTGCCCGCAGCTTAACTCCCCCGGAACTTTCCACCCTGAAATAATACGCCGAACCTGCTTTTACGCCATAAGTTACCGTACGCCTGGCTTCATTCCCGGCAGTTTCATAACGGTCAGCCGTATTGTCGATCACTTTTTTGGATGCATTGCATAATACAATGTTGCCATACGTATCTTTGGCTACAGAAGACGCGTTGGACGCCGCAATGGTAATGGAACCCGTTTTTTTCGGCTGAAAACGGATCCAGTGAAATTCTTTGTTCTTAGAAGCCTGCCTGCAGGCATCGTCTGTAATCGTAATCTCGGTTATCCCCGTACCGCCAAAAGAGTACTCCGCTGATTTAGCTTCATCCGGAATAACCGCTATTATAGAAAACAGCGTCGCCGCTGCCAGAATAAGGCTTACCGCTTTGCACGACAAAAGGCTCCTCTTCCGTTTCTTTTTTCTTTCTTCCATATCCCACGATCCTTTCCACATAGGTTTGCAACCATTCATTTACTCCCCTATTGTATCATATCGGCAGGATTTTTCAACCGCTACTTTCTAAGCTCAATCCCCATATGTTCAAGCGCCTTTAAAATCCGTTCCATTGCGCCCGTAATATCCGCTTCTTCCAGATTTTTCTCCTTCCCGCGGAATGTCAGGGAATATGCAAGCGATTTAAACCCGGGCTTAATCTGGCTGCCCTCATAAATATCAAACAGCGCGTAGCGTTCCAGGTAAGCGCCTCCTTTTGCGTCGAACACCTTCTCGATATCCCCCGCCAGAATCTCCTTTGGCACAACCATGCTGATATCGCGGTTTGACGCCGGGAACTTCGCGATTCCCCGGTACTTACGTCCAAAATCCGCAGCCGCCGTAATTTCCGGCATATCCAGTACCGCCACATACACGCGGTCCTTTATCGAATAATTTGCCGCCACAAGCGGATGGACTTCCCCGAGATAGCCTACGGCCGTCCCTTTATAAAAAATATCCGCCTGCCGTCCCGGATGCAGATACGGCCTTCCCGCGCCCGGATTGTATTCCGGCTTTTCAAACATGCCGGTTTTGGCAAAAAATTCCTCCACGACGCCCTTTAGCGTAAAGAAATCCCCTTCCCCGTACATGCCAAGCGTAAACTGCATCCGCTCGATGGGCAGTTCTGTTACCGGAACCTGATTGGGCAGGTAAATATTGCCCAGCTCATACAGACGCACGTCCTGATTCCTGCGGTTATAATTCGTAGACAAAGACGTCAGCATTCCGTTTAACGGCGTCGTGCGCATAATACTGAAATCCTCGCCCAGCGGGTTTAAAATCGTCACGGCATCGCGAAGCTTAGAATCCGCCGGAATGCACAGCTTATCAAACACCTTCGGGCTTTCAAAGGAATAGCACATTCCCTGGGAAAACCCGCAGTACTCCGCCACGTCCCTTGCAATCTGCTCAATCCGAAGCTTAAGAGACAGCTTCCCCGTCGTCGCTTCCCCGTCCGGCAGCGTCGTGGGGATATTGTCATAGCCGAAAAACCGCGCCGCCTCTTCGGCAATGTCCGCGCCGCACTCCAGATCCTGCCGCCAGGACGGCACGAGAATCTCATTCGTCTCTTTGTCATACGAAAGTTCCAGCCGTTCAAAATAAGAAAGCATATCCTCCGCCGCAATCTGCGTCCCCAAAAGCCGATTGTACTTCTCCGGTTCAAACGGAATACGCCTGCCTTCTTTTTTGACCGGATACACGTCGACTGCGCCGCCGATCACCTCGCCTGCGCCCAGTTCTTCAACCAGCTGGCAGGCGCGGTTCATCGCTTCCATCGCGTTGTTCGGATCCAGCCCCTTTTCAAATACGGAAGACGCATCGGTGCGCAGCCCGATCTTTTTACTGGACAGACGGATATTTGTGCCGTCAAAGCAGGCCGCTTCAAACAGCATGCATTTCACGCTGTCGGTAATCATGGAATTTTCGCCGCCCATAATGCCGGCAATCCCGACCGGTTTTTCGGCGTCGCAGATCATCAGCACGCTGTCGTCTAACTTCCGCTCCTGCCCGTCTAAGGTCACAAACGTTTCGTCCTTTGACGCGCGCCTTACGATAATCTCTTTTCCGGCAATCGTATCCAGATCATACGCATGCATCGGCTGGCCGTATTCCGCCATAACATAGTTTGTAATATCGACCAGGTTGTTGATTGGGCGGATGCCCTGCGCGGCCAGGCGGCGCTGCATCCACTTCGGGGACGGGGCAATTTTGATATTTTTGACCGCCCTCGCCACATAGCGGGAACACAAATCCGCATCCTTTACCGTCACCTTGATATAATCGTTCACATCCTCGCCGTTGCCCGTTTCCGTTACCTCCGGCAGCTTCAATTCCCTGCGAAACGTCGCCGCCGCTTCCCTTGCGATACCGATTACCGAAAAGCAGTCCGCCCGGTTGGAGGTCACCTCGTATTCAAATACGGCGTCATGCAGCCCCAAAAGCCCGACGGCGTCCGCTCCCACCGGGACGTCCTCTTTAAAAATATAAATCCCCAGTTCCGGCGCTTCCGGATACATCTCGCGGCTTGAGCCGAGTTCTTCAATCGAACACATCATACCGTCGGATTCTATGCCGCGCAGCTTGCCTTTTTTGATTTTTATCCCGCCCGGCGTAACGCTTCCGTCATGGCCGCCTGCGACTCGCCCGCCGGAAAGCACAACCGGGACTTTGTCCCCTTCCGACACGTTCGGCGCTCCGGTTACAATCTGGATCGCTTCCTCCCGACCGATATCTACCTGGCAGACAATCAGCTTGTCGGCGTCGGGATGGCGTTCAATTTTTAAAATCTGCCCGACAACGATTTGTTCCAGATCCGCGTCTAATTTCCGATAGCCCTCCACCTTTGTCCCGGAGAGCGTCATCGCGTCCATATATTCCTGTTCCGTCACGTCAAGCCCCGGAACCATTGCTTTTATCCATTCCAATGAAGTATTCATCTTACATCCTCCTGACCTTAGAATTGTTTTAAGAACCTGCTGTCGTTTTCATAAAGCAGGCGCATATCGTCAATTTCGTATTTTAAGAGCGCAATCCGCTCTAAGCCCACGCCAAACGCAAACCCGGAATACCGTTCCGGATCAATCCCGCTCATCTTAAGCACCTTCGGGTGCACCATGCCGCAGCCTAAAATCTCGATCCAGCCGCTGCCCTTGCAGAACCGGCACCCCTTGCCGCCGCATTTAAAACAGGTCATATCCACTTCCGCGCTCGGCTCCGTAAACGGGAAATGGTGCGGGCGGAATTTTACCTTCGTGTCCGCCCCAAAGAGTTCCCGGACAAATTCCTCCAGCGTGCCTTTTAAATCCGCAAACGTAATGTGCTGATCCACCACCAGCCCTTCGATCTGGTGGAAGGAAGGCGAATGCGTCGCATCCACCTCGTCCGAACGGAATACGCGTCCCGGCGCAATCACGCGAATCGGAAGCTTTCCCTGTTCCATCACGCGCACCTGCACGGGCGAGGTCTGCGTGCGCAGTACGATTTCGTTGTTGATATAAAACGTATCCTGCTCGTCCTTTGCCGGATGGTTCGCCGGAATATTGAGCGCTTCAAAATTGTAGTAATCCAGTTCTACCTCCGGGCCTTCCACTACTTCGTAGCCCATCCCGATAAAAATACGCTCCACCTCTTCCAATGCAATCGTATTCGGATGCCTGTGGCCGACCCGGTTTTTTTTGGCCGGAAGCGTTACGTCAATCACTTCGTCTAAAAGGCGCCGCTCCAGTTCCTTCGCTTCAAGCGCCGACTTCGCCTCCTCTAATTTCTGCTCAATCTCGGCGCGCACTTCATTCACCAGCTGCCCGAACGCCGGACGCTCCTCCGGAAGCAGATCCTTCATGGATTTCATAACGGCCGTCAGTTCGCCCTTCTTGCCAAGGACTGCCACCCGCACGTCGTTTAGCTTGGTCAGGCTGTCGGACGCAATCATCTTCTGGATGGCTTCGTTTTTGATTTTCTGCAATTTTTCTTTCATAACATATCTCCTTTTTCTTTTTCTCTGCAAAAAAGCAGAATGTTCGCTTTTTATGGATATAAAATATAAAAGGAGCCATCCGTCCCTGGTTCTAGGGACGGATAACTCCGTGATACCACCCTGGTTCCCGGAAAAATTCCGGGCGCTCATTCTATGCGTAACGTGCACAAAACGTTATGGGCTACCATAAAAATCCGTTCACCCATACTGCTCCGGTGCGAATATTCGGCGTTCCCCTTACATGAAAAAGCTTACAGCCGGCGGCTTTTTCTCTCTGCTATGTGTGAGGAGGCTTACTGGACACCTTCCTTGCATGTTCCTGTATTGTATTCATCGCTTGGTTTATAGTAGCATAGCTTTTGGAGAAATGCAAGAATGAAATGCAGAAATTTCACATCGGGAGCATTTGCATAATCTTCTGTAAAAGCAAATATACCGTAGTCGCAAAATACGCCGGACAAAGATCTTGTTTTTCCAGATGCAGCGCATCCGCCCGCCGAATTGCTTCTCTTACATTTTCATCACTATAATCCATAAAAGAAATATGCTTTTTATCTTTTAAAGGCGCACCCAATTCCTTGAGCCTGATTTGGAAATGATTTGTTTTTTCATAAGGATGCGCCTCGTTTACTGCAAATGCGCAGTCTTCTTTTGTCGGATCTTGGACGTACTTTACTGAGCATCTTCTGCTGATCCGGTGTTCTGTATTTGGGAACAGTGAATACCGCATCCTCCGCAACTGAAACAAATTGAATTTTTGTCTTTATTTCACTATAAATTTCGGATATCCGAGCAAAATATTCTTCTTCCGTAACACTGCCTTCCAATGCAAGAAAGATTATTTTACTACTCACCGGCCTGACGGGGCGATACGGCCTTTCTACGGAAAACGGGATCCTACTTTTCATAAGCGGCATTAAAACACCTCCCTAATCATCGGAACTGCGCCAAATCTGCCGCTTAAATAAGCTTTTAATGTATCTTGCCCTTCTTTTATCTGAAAATCCGAAAACGGCTTTAAAACCGATTCCCCCAATCCGTTTTTTTCGATAAACCAAATTTCGTCCTGTCGAAAATCGCGCAGATTAATTAAATTGACATCATGTGCCGTAAAAATAATCTGACTGTCTCCGTCTTCTGCATGAAATGCAAATTCTCTCAGCAAAAACTGGGATAGTTTTGTATGCAGGCTCCTGTCAATCTCGTCAACAAAATATACGCATGCATTTTTACCGACTGTAAAAAGCATAGGGAGCAAATCACTCCTCCTTATAGTGACAGTTTTATTATTTCATCTGTCTACCATAAGGGGAGCATATCAAATTTTCCATTCACCGGCTTTTGTCGCAACAGATCTTAGAAATCTTTGATCCGTATTTTCTTCCGTTGGAAACATGCTAAATTCTACCGGATGTCCGATAGACTGAAAATTGCTCACTATATATCTTAAAAGCATTCTTTCTCCTTTTTACCTGCTTTTATTTATTTAAGCAAAGTACTGTATATATGATAAATCCATATTATCATATTACAAAAAAACAAAAGTTACAATCCCTATTCTACCCAAAAACACCTTAGTACTACAGCGAACTTTCCACTGTCGTGACTCCTGACTGCGTTATTAGATACCTGCCCGGTAAAAATTACTCCAAATAACAAAAACAAGAAATCCCCGTA
>CAJTLD010000131.1 GCA_910577065.1 uncultured Lachnospiraceae bacterium
ATTTTGTATAAAATGTTGCATTTTTCTTACAACTTATATTTCGGCATTTCCGCCGGAAACTTTACCCCCTTATTTCATTTTTTTATAAATCTATTTCCAGAAAGATATGATCCCTCTCTTCCTGGCAGATTCCCAGGTAGCGTTTTGTAACTTCAAAGGATGAATGATTGAAGATATCCATCAGCAATACAGGAGACGTCCCCTGCTTCCAGGCATGGTATCCGAACGTTTTCCGCAGGGAATGGCAGCTGATATGCGTATCGTATAACGTAGCGGCCGCGGCTTTTTTTATAATGCGGTATGCCTGGGAACGGCAAAGCGGAATCCCGGAATCCTGTTTCCCGCAAAAAATAAAGTTCTCCGGCTCTGGTCGGCACGCCGCGCGATACCGTTCCAGGGCTTCTTTTGCATGCTCGTTTAAAGCAATCATACTGTGTTTCCCCGTCTTTTTTTCTGAAAGCGACAGATGGCCCAAAAAACGTTTCCGTTCAAAATCATACACGTCTTTCCATTTTAATTTCAGGATATCGCTGATTCTAAGAGCCGTATGCAGCCCTAAAACCGTCAGCGCATAATTTCTCGGCACAGGCTGCGTGGTCTGATAATATCCCACAAATTTTTTCAGTTCCTCTTTGTTCCGGATTGGTTGTGTTGTTCCCATATGAAATCCTTTCCGCTGCCTTTAGCAGCTGCTTTGCCGCCCGCAAACTGCGCGGCGGTTCTTTTGTTTTACGGCGATACGGCCGTTTGGCGGTATATGCAACATTTTATACAAAATGCTGCATGGACGGGATACAAAAAACAAGGAGGTTTTTTATGCTGAAACTGACATTAAAGCCAGGAGATTTTATCGACATCGGAAGCGACGTCAAAGTGATTTTTTCAGGAGGCTCGGCAAATAACATCCATCTGCTTATTGACGCCCCCAAAAATATGAATATCGCCAGAAGCGGCGCGGGAAAAAACAAGACCCCTTCTCCCTATTATCGGGAAAAGGAACTTTCTGCAGAAGCGAAAAAAGAGATTACGGCTATTCTGATGCGCGAAAAAAGAAGGCAGGCGAACGCAGGGTAATAATACCGGGGAAGCCCGGTTTATTATAGAACAATTTATCAAAAGGGAACGGATTCCCTAACAAATTATTTATCACACGGAGGTAAACATTATGGTAGTACAACACAACATGCAGGCAATGAACGCAAGCAGGATGCTTGGCATCACAACGGGCAACCAGTCAAAGGCAACCGAGAAATTATCTTCCGGTTACCGGATCAACCGCGCGGCAGACGATGCGGCCGGCCTGACCATTTCTGAAAAAATGAGAAAACAGGTACGCGGCCTGACACAGGCTTCCACAAATGCACAGGACGGCATTTCCTGCGTACAGACAGCGGAAGGCGCATTAACAGAAGTACATTCGATGCTGCAGCGTATGAATGAACTGTCTGTCCAGGCTTCGAACGGAACCATGTCAAAAGACGACCGGCAGGCCGTCCAGGACGAAATCGATCAGCTGGTAACTGAAATCGACCGCGTTTCCGAAACAACCAAATTCAATGAAATTTATCTGTTGAAAGGCGATCCGGCAACACAGCAGAAGGAAACAACCACAACCTATGAATTTGAGCTGACATCTGCTGCTAAGGCTGCAGAAAAAGGCGAAATTTCCGTCATTGCAGGCCAAAACGCCTACGGCGCCGGCAAGACGGATGCGGTTACGGCAGACGCTGCTGCAACGGCGGCTTCTATGGCGCTTGATACGGCGGCGCTTGGAGCAAATAAACTGTTTGTAAGCCCCACTGGCGGCGGTACGGCCGCAACAGATCATGTAGAAGTAACAGCCGCGGACTTAGCTACTTATTTTGACGTAGACGCAGCCGGAAACGTAACTGCAAAAGCAGGCCTGACATTCGTAACAGCAGCAAACGCCACGATAGCAAATGCAGGCGGAGGTACTACCTCTACCGGTATTGACTCAGTAACAGGAACCCCTGCCTCTGCAGCTACAACCGGAGATTTGTCGGAATATGTAGAATTGGATGAAAACGGCAAGTTCAAATACAAAGACGGCAAAATGCTCTATACTGTACCCGCAGACGATGCAACAGAATTTGGAGATCAGAAAGAAGCAACTGCCATTGCAGAAGAAGATTTAGATCAGTATTTTGAAACCTCTGCAAACCCGCTGGTAGATCAGAATGGGGATAAAATTACAGATTACTCCCAGTATTTTGAAAACGGCGCTTATAAGGGCGGCATTTTCAGAAATGACGCTGCCGGAAATTCAACAGAAATCGGTGCGGAGCAGATTGCAGACTATATTACAGTAACAGGCAATACCGTAACTTCTACAACTGCGGAAGCATTGGAATTTAACCTTCATGTAGGATCAGAATCATTAGAAGACAACAAGATTGGCATTAAGATTGAAGCTATGTCCGCAAACGGCATCGGCGTAGATGTCCTGCGCAATACGGGACTTATGACGGAAGAGGACGCTACCAAAGCAATCGACACGATTGCAGAAGCCATTTCGAAGGTTTCCAAACAGCGTTCCGCACTGGGCGCCGTACAAAACCGCCTGGAGCACACCATTGCAAACCTGGACAACGTTGTGGAAAATACAACCGCCGCAGAATCCCGCATCCGCGATACGGATATGGCTGCAACTATGGTGGAATATTCCAAGAACAATATCCTTGCACAGGCCGGACAGTCTATGTTAGCGCAGGCGAACCAGTCTACGCAGGGCGTGCTTTCTTTATTGCAGTAAGCATTTTCTTTATAAAAAAGCAGGGGCTTTTTGCCCCTGTTTTTTGTGTTTTGCCCTCTGTTTCCCACTCTGCATCAGAGACTCTAAATTAGAATCCCATTTTAATAACAAAAACCTTTTAATCCATCAAGATACTGCTCATAATTTCCCCTACCAAAACTTTCTGCCTTATGCTAAAATATACTCCAGAAAAAAGCGGACGCACTGTCCAAACCAAATTGTCTGTCAAGACATTCATATTTTTTTCAAACTGCCCCATACTAACCATAACAGACCGGCGCTTGAAAAAATACGATATCAGCCAACAGAAAGGAGTAATCTAGTTTTATGAAAAATTATGCAGAAGAATTTAAAGATGACATAAAAGCCTTCCAAACTGCCACAGACCAGTTCTACGCAGGGGAGATGACCGTAGCGCAGTATAAAGGCATTTCCGGCGGCTTCGGAAGCTATGCCCAAAGAGGCGGCAAGTACGGTATGCTGCGGCTTCGTCTATCAGGCGGGAGGATTCCAAAAGATCGGCTCGGTTTTATCACGGAATGCATCGAAAAATACGGCATAGCGCGCATCCATTTCACCACCTGCCAGACCATACAGTTCCATGACTTAAAACCGGATACAATCTGCGATCTGGTAACGGACGCATGGAGGCACGGCATTATTACCCGGGGCGGCGGCGGGGATTACCCGCGCAATGTCATGGCTTCACCGTTAAGTGGGACAAGGCCGGGCGAATCCTTTGACGTCATGCCGTATGCAGAAGCGGCGGCGGACTATCTGCTGGGATTTATCCATACCGTCAAACTGCCGCGGAAGTTAAAAGTCTGTTTTTCCAATGATCCGCACGATATGCCGCATGCTACGTTCCGGGATCTGGGATTTGTCGCAAAAGACAATGGGACGTTTGACGTTTACAGTGCAGGCGGGCTCGGGAACAATCCCAAAATGGGAGTATGCGTGGGACAGGATGTAAAGCCGGAGCAGATATTGTTTTATATCAAAGCTATGGTTGACACCTTTACCGCTTACGGCAACTACGAGCAGCGGGGCAGGGCAAGGACGCGTTATATGCAGGACACGCTTGGAACGGAAGGTTATGCAAAGGCTTATCAGGAAAAGCTTGCGGCAGCAATGCGGCAGGAAGACATAACGCTTTTTGTGAACCGGGAAGAAATCACCAAAACAGGCAAAGGAACCGTTTCACACCCGCGGGCTGTAAAACAGAAACAACCCGGGCTGTATGCCGTTTCCTACCACCCGGTCGGAGGCTGCCCTCCTCCTGAAAAATTAAAGGAAATTTACGACGCCATTTTGCCTATGGAAGACGTAGAACTGCGTCTTGCGCCAAACGAAGGTTTGTATATCATCCACTGTACGGCAGAAGAAGCAGAAAAACTGATTAATCTTACAAAAGACAGCGCCGCAACTGCGTTTGAAGCGTCAGTCGCCTGTATCGGGAACCATATCTGCCAGGTCGGCGTGCGCGACTCGCAGGCGCTTTTAAAAGCATGCGTCGACGCGGTGCGCCCCCTGGGATTTGCCGACGGCGTGCTGCCCAAAATCCATATTTCCGGCTGCCCGTCTTCGTGCAGCGCGCACCAGATCGGCGCCATTGGGTTCCGCGGCGCGGTAAAGCAGACGCCGGAAGGGCCGAAGGCAGCTTATGCCATGTTTGCAGGAGGATGTGAAACGCTGGGGAAAGAACAGTTCGGGACAGACGTCTGTGTGATGGCAGAAGAAGATATCCCGAAATTTTTTGTAGAACTGGGACAGCGGATTACACAGGATCATTCGACGTATGATTCGTGGATTTTAACCCACAGAGATGAAATGCTTGAAATTGCAGGAAAATATGCTTAAAAAGCTTCCCATAAAAAACTGCTGCAGGAAACCGTTTTTCCTGCAGCAGACTGTCAACTGCCCATGCCTTTATTAAAGTACAGCTTTGCCATATTGCCTGAAATACTCTTTTGCCTTGCCTGCAGGAATTTTTAATTTCCTCTGAAGGCGTTCTATTACATCCGGTTCAGGCAGGCCATATTCCAAACCGCTTTCTATGATCTCAACAGCCCTTCCTTCCAAAATGCCTTCTGCTTTTCCTTCTGCTTTTCCTTCTTTTCTTGTTTCTTCAAATACTGCCCACATATCCGCCTCTCCCTTCCTACCCAATAAATTATAATCTATCCGGCAATTTGCCGCCCCTGCTACTGCCATCAGCACAGAACGGTCTACGTGATGTTCTTTTGCATATGCAATCGCTTTTTCTTTTGTTTCCTTGTGCGTACTCTTTTTATCGCCCAAAAGTTCCAGCATATTAAATAAATCTATATTGTTTATGTTATGCAATTTCAAATCATTTTTCTTTGCTTCCACAAGCAACAGTTTATAATCGTTTACGAATGGCCTCCATGCTGTAGGAATATGCAGCATTTCATGAAGTGTTACGGCGCCATCCCATGTCTTTTCACCATAATATACTAATATAGTTATAACCGGCACTAATTTATCCGTTTTTTTCATACGGGAAAGGTATTCGTCCTCTTGCATTCCAACAGACGTCTTGTAATTTGCCGCATTTTTGTCATATTGTTTTTTATACACGCTGTAATCGTATCCCATTATCCGCATAGGCATTGCATAGTGAATGTGCTCCTGATGCTCCAGCCCAAGCAATACAAACTGTATCCCACTCGCATTTGAAACCTTGCGTATCTTAATGTTATCCCGAAAAGTTTCTATGGATTCCGCTATATCCCTGTGTTCCATAACCGTAGAATCTTCCGTATCGTCATCTTCCAGTTCATCCGGCCTGATAACCTGCGCCCCGCCAAATAAAACAGCGTTAAACAGGTCTGCAAACTGTGCATTATCTCTCCAGTAATTTTTTAATATGGTGTCTGGCTTTATTTGATTCTTCTTTGGCATAATGGCAAGCGCTCCTTTACTGCTCTCAGTATACAATCAAACGAATTGTATTTCAAGCTTCATTTTCCCGTAAGCCAAATCCCGACGCCATACCCCCACATCAGACCCGCCCCCGCCGCGTAAGCCGCTCCCTTTTGCGGCGCTCCAAAGCAATACCCCGTATAAGCCCCCGCAATTACCGCAGCCGCGGAAACACACACCGCCAAAACCATTCCGGCCGCCGCATCCGTCCCCAAAAGCCCAAATGCAACTCCCGCCAGCAGCATATATCCCCCTGCCCGTACCATTGCCCGCAAAATGCCGTTCCGGTTAAAGCGTTCTGCCCTGTGCTCATAAATTCGTTCTCTGTGCAGCGCCCCCGCGGCCAGATGCATGCCAAGCCATGTAAAAGCCGCCAGCATAATCCCGTTCCCGGGAACTGCCAGACTCCAAACAGACCTCTCTTTCTCAAGTATTACGGCAGCGGCCAGGTTTCCGGCGTACAAAGCGGCCGCCTGCCAGGCGCACACCAGAAAACAGACAGACAGCAGCCCTTTCTTTTCAATTTTTGCAACCAGGGAGCCTTCACGCTCCATGGCTGCAAATACGTCCAGAGACACTCCCCCGATAATCAATAAGCGTTCCACCCAGTTCATAACCGCTCCTTTGCCGGCGCTCCTTTAATCCTGCTCTGCTTTCACAGCACCGGTCTTTATGATAAATTTTACGTTTCCTGCCGTATGGCCCGCCTTGCCGCCGAACGATTCGTATTCCTTCCCGGCGTCCATAACCGCCTGAATGCGGTCCGCCAGTTCCTTTACGTCGCCGTGATAGCTGTTCACCATTTTTTCAATGCCTTCTTCGTCAAATTCCACAATGCCGTCCGCCAGCTCCTTAGAACCGCCGGAAAGCTTTTTCACGCCGTCTGCAAGCTGGTTTTCTCCGTCTGCAAGCTTTGCGGCGCCGCTGTTTAATTCCCCGTTTTTGGAAGCTAAGGTCTGGCTTCCGGTATATAGCTTATCAATCCCTTCGGTCAGAAGCGGCATTTTCCCGGACATTCCCTGCACCGCGTCGTTTAACGCCGACATCCCGCTTACCAGGCTGTGGCCTGAACTGCCGTCTTTTTTCTCAATGCTTTGCGCGGCGGCTTTTTTTGCCTGCTCCGCTCCTTCTATGGCTGCCTGGCCCGCCGCCTGGCCTGCGGCGGTTTTAGCGGCGGCCTTTACGCTTTCCGCCATACCCGTCCCGATACTGCCCTTTGCCTGTTCCG
>CAJTLD010000132.1:0-5426 GCA_910577065.1 uncultured Lachnospiraceae bacterium
CCGGTACCGCAGAAGATTGTGGCCGAGCCGCCGGAATATGACGCGGCGCTTTTGAGTGTAAATGAATATTCCAGGCCAGGTACGGCTCTTGACAAAGTAAAAGGGGTTGTAATCCACTATACGGCCAATCCGGGTACGACGGCTATGCAGAACAGGGACTATTTTGAAGGGCTTTCCCTTTCGGGAGAGACATATGCCAGCAGCCATTTTGTCATTGGAATAGAGGGGGAGTTAATCCAGTGTATTCCCTGCAATGAAATCTCGTATGCGTCCAACGAAAGAAACGAAGACACCGTTTCCATTGAATGCTGTATACCGGATGAATCCGGTAAGTTTACAGAAGATACCTATGGGACGCTGGTGCATCTGACGGCATGGCTTATGGGGCGGTATGAGCTTGGAATAAGCGATATCATCCGCCATTATGATGTGACAGGCAAGGCGTGTCCCAAATATTATGTAGAATACCCCGCGGCATGGGAGACCTTCCGGGAAGATGTTTTACGTTACATAGATTCCCATGGGGAAGAAGTTTCGGATGCATATCAGGACAATATGAATTGACAAGCAATATTCTGGCACGTATAATGGAGACATATAGAGCAGATGGAGGTATACAGATGAAGGGGTTTAAATGGAAACGGACGGCGGCATTGTGCATAGCGGGCATTATGCTGTTTGCGGGGGTTTTGTGCGGCGGGGGCGGCGTTTTGGTAAAGGCGGCCGGCGTGTCTTTGAGCGAGACGGCGGTTACGATGGCTCCTGCGACGACAAAGACGCTTACGCTTCAAGGCGCAGCCGCCAATAAGATTAAATGGACCAGCAGCAATAAAAAAGTTGCTACGGTAAGCAGCAAAGGAAAAATTACGGCCAGATCCAAAGGCACCGCTAAAATCAAAGCGGCCTATAAGAAGAAAAAATATACCTGCACCGTATCTGTTGTATATGGGAATTACACGACGTCGGACGGAATGCGATATAAGGATATCAAGGGCAGTTTCGGGCAAAGCGGGCGTTGGTACAAAAAAAGCATAAACGGAAAAGAGTATGAATATACCAGCACGGACGGAAGCGCCATTTATTTTAAAGTAACCGGCAGCAAATATGTCAATGTCAGTTTTGTAGCCCAGGTTGCAGCGGCAATTCCTTATTTTTCCTATTCGGTAGACGGCGGTTCTATGAAGAGGCAGCTTGTCACCAAAAATAAATTAAACCTGGGAAATGCAAAAACACATTATGTACGTCTGGTGATTGATTCTATGTCAGAGCAGGAAAACCGCTGGGCAGCGGAGGCCGGCATTGGCATCGGCGCCATTACGCCGGTATCTGCGGACGGCGCTGTAGCGGCGATAAAACCGGAAAATGCGACGATTGCATTTTTTGGGGACAGCATAACGCAGGGAATCCGCGTGTTGAATAAGAAGCTGACGCCTGCGGGAGCAAGCACCACCAACAGTTATGCATGGCAATGTGCAAAGCAGCTGGATCTGGTGCCTTATTTTGCAGGATTTGGCGGCTCGGGAATTGTACAGCCAGGTTCGTTTAATAACTGCATCAATGCAATTGAGAGCAATTCGGCTTACCATAAAGCAGAAAAATTTGACGCCGATGTGATTGTAGTGGAACACGGGACGAATGATGTCTATACATATGGAGAAATTTATGTAAGCGAGTACAAGCGCGTTTTAAATCTGCTCCACCAGAAGCATCCCAATGCGAAAATTTTGGCTATGATACCTTTTACACAGCTTCATGCGGATGAAATCCGAAGTGCGGCGGCAGCTTATCCGAAGTGGTGTTCGGTGATTGAAACGTCTTCCTGGAGGCTTTCTTATACCGACGGGCTGCATCCGAATAAATCCGGTGCAAAAACAGCGGGTAAGAACCTGGCAAAGAAAGTGGCTTCCATCCGGAAGGTTACGTTGTATTAGAAATGACTGAAAATTATGTTGTAGTGGATTTGGAAATGACGGGTTTAAATCCCAAAACGGATTGTATTTTGGAGATCGGCGCCGTAAAAGCGGCGGGAAAACGGGTGCAGGACGAGTTTTCAAAGCTGGTTTGCCCCAATCGCCCGTTGGACGATAAGATTGCGGCGCTGACCGGCATTTCGGATGAAATGGCCGCGCAGGGGGAAGAGCAGGATACGGCGGTAAGGCAATTTCTGGAATTTGCGGAAGATTTTACCTGGGTGGGGCATAATGTAATGTTTGACTACCGGTTTATCCGGCAGTGGGAGGCCAATCACCGTATACAAAGGACATGCTACGCTGTGGATACTTTAAAAATTGCCAGAGTATGCCTGCCGGGCTTGGAAAAGAAATCCCTGGATTTTTTGTGTGAATATTTTGGGATTAAGCGGAAGGCAAAACACCGGGCGCTTGACGATGCAAAGGCAACGCAGGTTTTATATGAAATGCTAAAAGATCAGTTTTTACAAAAAGAACCGAATCTGTTTGTTCCCAAAAAGATGCAGTGCAGCGTAAAGCGGCAGACGCCCATTACGCCCCGCCAGAAGGAATATTTGACGAAACTTATGCAATGTCATGGGATTGTGCCAAAGATACCGGTCGATCAGCTTTGCCGCAGCGAAGCGTCGCGGCTTGCCGATCGGATTATCCGACAGTATGGAAAGATTTGACGGGTTTATTTTTCAAAAACATCTAACTTTTGCAGGACAGATGCAAGGCCCGCTTCTTCATCCATGGAAGATACGGCCTGTCTAATGGCATCAATTTTTTCCGGCGTACCCTGCGCTTGGTACAGCTTGGCCAGGGAAATGTAAATCTGGCTTAACGGAACCTTAAGTTCCATGGCGTATTCGTACACTGCCGCGGCTTCTTCGATATGCCCAAGCTGCTCGTGCCGCTGGGCGTACAGGGCAAGCGTTTTGGAAAGGCGGAAATATCTGTCGTCATACTTTGTCAGGCGTTTTAAGTTGGCGGGGCCGTACATCAGCTTTAAATCCGTATTGGAATATTTGGTTAAATTGATGATGCGCTTGCCGTCCATTTTGGCCAGATAGGTTTCGAGGTCTTTTAAAGCCTCGTCTTCATATTTTCCCAGAGGAAGCCGTTTGGAATTATAGTCCAAAAAATCAAGGCCGGAAATGTCCTGCTTGCGCGTATTGTCCGCCATGCGTTCGCGCTCTAAGAAAGAACGGTTGACCTCTTGCTGGTTTCTTGTCTGCTGGTTGCGCCTGTGGCTCAAAAACATTAAGAAAAGGACGGATAAAATAAATAAAAAAGGGATTTGGAAGTGCATATTCGGATCTCCTTTCAGATACAGATGTAAATTTATGGAAATGAGGTGATATTGTGTTTCACTTTTTTACGCCGAAAACCAAGCGTATCATAGCCGGGATAATCGCAGGCTTACTAGTGATATCTATGGTTTTGACAGCTGTTATTTCTTTTATAATGTAACACGCCTTTCTGTAACAAATATACAGAATTTGCGTTCAAATGTCAAATTAATTTGTAGATATTTATCTTGAAAAAGGAATGCCAAATGATTTAAAATACTGGGTGTACCTGTATACCAAATGTAAAGGCAGGGACAGAAAGGATGATACGATGAAAAGATATGTCAAACTGGTGCCGTTGTTTGTGTTGGTTTTTGCGGCCGGCCTGGCCGGTTATTCTAAGATGACCGTAGACGCGCAGGAGGAACGCGTAATTCCGGACACGGTATATATCGGAGATACGGATGTCAGCGGCATGACGGCGGAAGAAGCAGAAAAAGCGCTTGGCAGTTATGTAAAGACCGTTCAGAATAAGGTATTCACCCTGACGACCGGGGATAAGCAGATCCAGGTTTCGGCGGAGGATTTGGGACTGTCTATTGCGGATACGGACGTGCTGATTGAAGAAGCGTTAAATATCGGCCGGACAGGCAACCTGATTGCCCGTTATAAAGACAAAAAAGATCTGGAAAAAGAGCCTAAGAAATTTGATATTACATTTGATGCCGATGAGGAGAAGATCGAGACGCTTCTTGGCGTTAACGAAGAAAATTTAAACCAGGAAGCTGTAAACTGCGGATTAAAGCGTGAAAACGGCGCGTTTACCATTATAGACGGCGCAAACGGAATTGAAGTCAATACCATGGAATCCGTTACGGCAATCCAGGAGTACTTACAGCAGGAGTGGGACGGGGAAAATGCCACCATTGATCTTGTGACAAAAGTGACCGAGCCGCAGGGCACAAAGGAAGAACTTTCCAAAGTAAAGGATGTGCTTGGTTCATTCCACACCGACTACAGTTCTTCAGCAGCAGGCAGGGCAAAAAACGTAAGGAACGGCGCGGAACTTATCAACGGTTCCGTAGTTTACCCAGGCGAGCAGTTTTCTGTATATGAGGCTGTCAGCCCGTTTGATGCGGAGCACGGCTACGAACTGGCCGGATCCTATGAAAACGGAACGACCGTACAGACATACGGCGGCGGAATCTGCCAGGTATCTACGACGCTTTACAATGCGGTGATTCTGTCTGAACTGCAAATAGACGAGCGTTACAACCATTCCATGATTGTCAACTATGTGAAGCCCTCTATGGACGCGGCGATTGCCGGGACATCAAAGGATTTGAAGTTTACCAACGATACGGACGCGCCGATTTATATTGAAGGCTATACAAACGGCGGCCAGCTTTATTTTACCATTTACGGAGAGGAAACGCGCCCTTCAAACCGGGAGGTTATCTACGAAAGCGAAACGTTAAGCAAGACCGAACCGGGTACGACGCTGCGTGCGGACGGCTCGAAGGGAATCGGATATTTTTCAACGGTTTCCAGTTCCCATACCGGATATACGGCGAAACTCTGGAAGATTGTGAAAGTCAACGGGGTAGAGGAAAGCAGGACCGAATTTAACAGCAGCCGTTACAACCCGTCCAACCGTGTAGTTGCCGTAGGGACAGCTACAGATAACCCGGAGGCTGCGGCGCAGATGGCGGCGGCGATTGCGACCGGGGATGAGGCAACCGTGCGGAATACGGTAGCCGCGCTCCAGAATAATGCGGCGGCGGAACAGGCGGCGGCAATCTGTGGCGCGCTCTGCGAAGCCATGCCGGCGGAACGGGAAACGCTGGAGCGGAACACGGCGTTTTTTTCAGAGGAAACGGAAAGGCTGGCGGAACAGGCGGCAACGCTTCCAGTGGTGGAAGGGGAACAGGCGGCAATTTTCCATGAAGGCTTTGCGTATCTGGCGGAGTTTTTCGGGCTGGACGCGGAAATTGGCATTTTTGCAGAGGAATATCAGGAGCCTTCCGCAAAGGAGCTTGCAGAGGCGGCGGATGAAATGCGGGAGGACGGCATTTCCCTGCTTTTGGCGGCGGATGACAGCGGCGCGAAATATGCCCGCATATTGGCGGGGGAAAGCGGCGGCTATGCCGTTCTGCTTGACCCCCTGACAACGAAGGCGGAG
>CAJTLD010000132.1:5484-6936 GCA_910577065.1 uncultured Lachnospiraceae bacterium
GCAGGCTTTGGAAGGGGCGGAAGAATGAAAACAAACATACACAGCAACTGCGCGCTCCGCAGCATTGAAATGAAAGGGATTTGTGTAACCAGCGGGGAGGACGTCCTGCTGGAAAACGTAAATCTGACGTTCCACTGCGGACAGCTGACAGCCCTTATCGGCAAGAACGGTGCGGGGAAAACAACGCTGATTAAGGCGCTGTTGGGAGAACGGCAGTATAAAGGAAAGATTTCCTTTACAGACAGCCATGGGGCGGAAATCGCCAAGCCGAAAATTGGCTATGTACCGCAGTATCTGGATTTTGACAAAAGTATGCCGGTTTCTGTGGAGGATTTTATGGCGGCGGCAGGAAACGGGCGCGCAGTCTGGTTTGGGAAAAATAGGAAAACGCGGCAAAGCATACGGGAAACGCTGGAAAAAATGGAATGTGGATATCTGGCAGGACGGCGGCTGGGCGCGCTGAGCGGCGGGGAACTGCAAAGGGTCCTGCTGGCAATGGCGGTGGAGCCTGTGCCTGACCTGCTGGTATTAGATGAACCTGTTTCGGGCATGGACATTGCCGGTCTGGATTTGTTTTACAGGCAGGTGACGGAGCTGCGTGATACCTGCCACATGGCGATATTGCTGGTTTCGCACGACCTGGGGCTGGTACGGAAATACGCGGACAAGGTGGTCCTGCTGGATAAAACGGCAGCGGCAGAGGGCAGCGCGGAGGAGGTATTTTCCGGGGAGGCGTTTCGCGAGGCGTTCGGCTTTGAGGAGGCGGCAGAATGGAACTGATATATGGATTTCTGGAAATGCTCCCGTTTGAGATGTTCCAGTATGATTTTATGAAAAACGCCTTTCTGGCATCGGTGCTGATTGCGCCGCTGTTCGCGCTTCTGGGGACGATGGCGGTCAACAACAAAATGGCGTTTTTTTCCGACGCTCTGGGACACAGCGCGTTTACGGGCATTGGGCTGGGCGTTCTGCTGGGGCTGGACGACCCGCTGCTGGCAATGCTTGCCTTTGGGATATTTCTGGGGCTTGTGATTACAAAGGTGAAAGCGGCAAATCTGGTTTCCTCGGATACGGTTATCAGCGTTTTTTCCTCTGCGGCGATGGCTCTGGGGATTGTGATATTATCCGCAAGGGGCGGCTTCGCGAAGTATTCTGCCTACCTGATTGGGGATATCCTGACGGTCGGGCAGGGCGACCTGCTTGTGATACTGGTTGTTTTGCTGCTGGCGTATGCGTTGTGGGCGGTATTTTATAACCGGCTGCTCCTGCTCTGTGTAAACCGTTCGCTTGCGGCAAGCAGGGGCGTGCGCGTGATGCTGACAGAAAACCTTTTTGTTGCCATGGTTGCGGTGGCGGTCATGGTTTCCATCCGCTGGGTCGGGATTTTGATGATAAATTCCCTGCTGATACTGCCCGCGGCGGCGGCGCGCAATATTACGACAAATGCGCGCG
>CAJTLD010000133.1 GCA_910577065.1 uncultured Lachnospiraceae bacterium
GAGGGAGAAGCAAAGATGCTGATTGAGATGGGTCAGGAATATGGGATGGACGATGGGGCAATTCTGAAAAGGATGCAGGAAAAAATAGGTCTGTCATTGGAAGAGGCGGTTTCGTATCTAAGGCAGTATGGGAAACGTCTTGTATAGACTGCCGCAGTCGGAGCGCGCAGAGATTTATTTCTTTTTCAGTATGGCCAATGCGCCGTAGTGGGCGACGGTGAACGCTGCAGGGGCAATTTCGGAGAGGAGTTTTGTATGTTCCTGTTCCCAGGCGGCTATTTCATGCGGGGCCAGTGAGGCGCCGATTCCCCGGCATGCTTTCATTCGGCCGTGCCAGCTTTCGGGCGTGAAGGGAACGGACAATGGGTATTCTTCGTGAAAAGTAAGCTCAAAATGGGGAAAGTAGCATTTTGGGATGGATATGGGGCGGGTCGTTTCGTTGGCTCCGCTCCATTTTGGATTGTATTTTAATACGAGCCGTTCGCTTGCATCGGCGATTTTGTCTTCAAAGGGCAGCCATGCCATGTATAACAGGAGGATGCAGCCGCCTGGTTTTAGTATGCGCAGAAAGGACGGCAGCAGTTGTTCATGGCTGAAATACCAAAAACATTGGCAGGCAGTGATGACGTCAAATGTGTTGTCCGGAAAATCTGCGTTTTCTGCGGATTGTACGTAGTATTGAATGTCCATGCCGTCGGAGAGGAGTTTTGCCTGCTTGATTTGCTGTTCTGAAATATCCGTACCGATCCAGTTGGCGCCGTAGCGGTACATGTTTCGGGGGAGGACGCCTGTGCCGGTTCCGAGATCAAGGACGCTCTGCCCGTTTATGCAGAGGTTTTGGCGGGTTATTTTGTTGTAAAATTCCTGTGGGTAGATATCGCGGAATTTTGCATAGTCTGCGGAAATGTTTCCCCAGTCGAATGCTTTGCCGCCGTCGATTGTTTGGTTTGTGATGTTCATGGATGGCTCCTTGTGCTATTTTTTATAGGATAACATAGAATTGTGAAACTGTCTATTTTTTGAAAGGTTAGATCGTGTTTGAAAAACATTCCCATCATCTGCATTTTTGTACTTAGTTTGATATTTGCATCATTAGATTGAATTTTAGTAGTTGAATCTGTATCATGTAGAATAGGAATCTTTATTCGAATGAGAAATGAAAATGGGATAATATGCATTTGGCATATAGAATAAAATTATTTGCATGTCTGTATTCAGATTGTGTATGCAAGGATAGGATATCTTTTATTCATTCTCTATGCTATCATACTTTCGAAAGGAACGTGAAAGTATGTATAAAGTAGAGAATAAAAAGGTTGGAGCATATATTTCAAAACGTATTGAGAGCAAGTTTGATTCTGCACGTAAGTTTTGCAAGGTATATTTGAAGGCATATAACGGAACAGAACCTAGCGAGTGTGAAATTCAAAATATGGCAAACCGTTTGTCACAAATTAAAAAGGGAACGAAGGCAATTCAGATATATGATTTACCGCTTTTTTCTGAATTACTGGGTGTTTCTATTGAACAAATGTTGAGTGCAGGGGAATGCGGCGTTCCACAAAATCAACGGTTGACAAATTATAGAGTTGCGCAGTCACACAGCAGGAATGAGTGGAGAATGTATATGGAAGCGGACGGCAGTCCGATTCTCAGTCCGGATGAATACGGAAAAACAGTGCTGGAGTATGCGATTGAATTTAGCAATTACGATTTTATTAAGTTCCTTGTCGATGAAGAATATATTTGGTTTGACAGCCGACAAGATAAGGATTATATTATGACTTTCGGTGCGGGGACAAACATTCAGCGTATCCCGTTTGTAGAATATGAAAATAGTGTTTTTATACGTGAGAAGGGAATGAATGATCTGGATTACAAGCTTGCAACAGAAGATCAATTAAGAATGTATATTATTTCACTTGCAGCAGATCATGAAGATTTAGAAATGTTGGACATGATGGTTGTAAATAACAGCCCTTTTTTGAAGAACGCGCTGGAAAAGTCTATTGCATATAATGAAGAAACATTGAAAAAACTGAATGTATTAATTAAGCGCGTAATAGAAGAGAGATGTATTTATAACGAAACAGACTGGAAACGCCAGTTTGCCTTTTTTGAAAACGGGAACATTATCAGCTTCCACGCTTTTTATATTATTGATGAGAATGTAGTTTTACAGGGGATAATTACAAATATTGTCAAGGTTACAAAGGAATCCAAAGACAGCCTGATAAATCAACTGATTCATAAACTGAATGTAACTTATAACAGTATACGTAATATTAAAACGGAGAACGATTTTGATAAAGGTATGTGATGCGTAGGGCAGGAAGCGACTGTATGAATCCGGTTTATGGAACACGTTTGTGTAAAGCGGGAGAGATTTAGTCTAATAATTTGCAAAAAATAAAACATTACACTTGATTTCTCCTACCTTCGGGTGTAAATTACTAAGGGAGTGTGAGGTCGGTTATGTATATTATATTTTTATTGCTGTGGATTATTTTAAACGGGCAGTTTACTTGGGAGATATTGGCCTTCGGCGTTGTGATTGCGGGTGTGATGTACGGTTTTGTCTGTAAGTTCCTGGGGTATTCCGTCGAAACGGATCTGTTGGTTTTGCGCAAGCTGCCGTATATTCTGGCATATATTCTGGTTTTAATCTGGGAGATTATTAAGGCCAATATGAGCGCGATTCAATTGGCGCTCAGTTTTAAAAATGAAATTGATCCGGTTATTGTGAAATTTACAACGGATTTGAAAACGGATATTGCAAAGGTTGTGCTTGCCAATTCCATTACGTTAACGCCGGGCACGATTACGATTAAGCTGGAAGGAAACGAGCTGGTTGTGCATGCGCTGGATGTGGAACTGGTGGAAGGGATTGACGAGAGCGTTTTTGTGAAAATGCTGCGCAAAATGGAAGCAATGGACGAAAATACCAGGCAGAAATGGAGGAACCGGCATGAATAGCGGAATTGCGGCGTTGGAGCAGGCGTACCATATCCTGTTCCTTGGGCTTTTGATTATTTTGGCGCTGTTGTTTTTTTCGTGCCTGATCCGGGCGGTTGTGGGGCCGCGGATGGCGGATCGGATTGTGGCGATTAATATGATGGGGACAATGGTTATGGTGGCGATTGCCATTTTGGCGGTTATGGTGCAGGAGGGATATCTGGTGGATATCTGCCTGATTTACGCGATGATCAGCTTCCTTGCCGTTATTATACTGACGAAGGTATATATGGGCGTTTATATGGAATGGAAAAACAAGGGGGAGGAAAAATATGGCGATCGTTGAGTGGATTCGGTTTTTTGCAGTGGTGGCCTTTTTGGTGATGGGGATGTCTATTTTCTTTCTGGAAATTTTCGGGGTATACCGGTTTCATTATGTTTTAAACCGGATGCAGATTGCGGCGACCGGGGATACCCTTGGGATTGGGCTTTGCCTGGTGGGGCTTATGGTGGCAAACGGGCTGAATACCGTGACGGCGAAGCTTGCGCTGGTGGTGGTGTTTTTGTGGTGCGCGTCTCCGGTGTCTTCCCATGCGATTGCCAGGCTTCAGATGACGACGGATAAGCGGATTCTTGATCACTGCCGCATTATGATTTTGCGGAAGAAGAAACGGAAAAAAGAGGATAAAGGGGGCGGGGCGGATGACCGTATTTAATGTGATTTTGCTGGCCTTTTTGGTGGTCTGCGCAATTTCGGTCAGTTTTTCCAAAAACCTTTTAAATTCGATTCTGATTTTTATGTCGTACAGTTTGATTATGTCGATTATCTGGATTCTTTTGGAGTCGCCGGATCTTGCGATTACGGAGGCCGCGGTCGGAGCCGGGGTGACGAGTATCCTGTTTTTTGTTACGTTAAAGAAGATCCATGCAATCCAGCAGGAAGAGGAGGATGAACATGAGCCGCGCCAGAAAACAAAGTGATTATGAAAAGACGTTTGCGTTCCGGTTTTTCCGCTGGATGGGCGGGGAGAAGGACGCGTTTGTCGGAAATATGGAAATGCGCCCGCAGAAGGAGTATGTGGAAGAGGAAGAGACGATCCAGGAGCGGATGCGAGACAGGCAGCAGGCGATGGAAGAGGTCTATGACAGCGGGCACAATAAGGAACTGCGCTTTTTTAATATTTTGTACCGGTGCTTTAGTATTGTGTTTTGTGTCGCGGTGGTGGCGCTTTTGATCATTACGGTGTCGTATCTGCCGTCTGTGGGCAGGGAGGATAAGCCGACGAATAATATTGTATCGGATACGTATATTTCGGAGGGGCTTACGGATACCGGGGCGGTTAATATTGTGACGGGTATGATTTTGTCGTACCGTGCGTTTGATACGTTTGGGGAAACAAATGTTTTGTTTATTGCGACTTGCTGCGTGATGATTATGCTGATGGTGGACGAGGATAAAATCCGGGAGAATAAGGAATCCAATGACCGCGGCTTTGAACCCAAAAACGACGCGATTTTGCAGGTGGCTGCCAGGCTGCTGGTTCCGGTTGTGTTTTTGTTTGGAATTTACATTATATTAAACGGGCATCTTTCGCCGGGCGGCGGTTTTTCGGGCGGAGCGATGATTGGCGCGGGGATGATTCTGTATGTGGCGGCGTTCGGATTTGACAAGATGGAAAAATTTTTTAATGAAAAGGTTTATAAATGCGTGAAGGTGACGGCGCTTATCTGTTACGGGTGCATTGTGACGTATTATTTTCTGACCGGGGCGAACGGGCTGCCGTGCCGAATCCCGCTTGGGGAGCCGGGGACGATTTTGAGCGGGGGCATTACGCTGCCGATTAATATTTTTGTAGGCTCTGAGGTGGCATGTACGATGTATGCGTTTTATGCGCTGTTTCGGAGAGGGGGGCTTTGATATGGAAATCGGGACGCATCTTCTGGCCAATTATGCGGAAGTGGTGGCGGTGGCGCTGTTTGGGATTGGGTTTACCAATCTGCTGCTGCAGAAAAATATGATTAAAAAGATAATCGGGTTAAATATTATGGATACGGCGGTTTATCTGTTTTTGGCGGAAAAAGGGTATATCGAAGGGCATATTGCGCCGATTGTGGTGAACGGGAACGTAAGCCCGGATACGTATATTAATCCTGTCCCAAGCGGGCTGGTGCTGACCGGGATTGTGGTGTCCGTGTCGGTGACGGCTTTGATGCTTTCGCTTACAATCCGGCTTTACCGCAGGTACCATACGCTTGATTTGGACGAGATTACGATGAGACTGAAGAAGGAAGGGCTGTAAAATGGAAATCATAAGGAACTTCCCCTGCCTGTCCATTTTGCTTGCGATGTTTTCGGCGATTATCAGTTCGGCGCTAAAAGGCGCGGGGGCGCGGCGGCTGAATACGTTTGTCGTAACGGCGGTCGGGGTATTGTCGGCCTGTACGCTTTATTTTACGCATGTTACGGGCAAAAGCTATGTCTATGTGATGGGGCATTTTCCGGCGCCGCTTGGAAACGAGATCCGGTTCGGGACGCTTGAGGCCGGGATGGCTTTGTTTTTTTGCGTGATTATGCTGTTTTCTTTAAACGGCGGGCGGGAGAAAATCCGGCTGGAAATCGATCCGGGCAAGGAAAATCTTTACTATATTATGGTAGATTTGCTTTTGAGCTCTTTGCTTGCGCTGGTGTATACGAACGACTTGTTTACGGCGTATGTGTTTGTGGAAATCAATACGATTGCGGCGTGCGGGCTGATTATGATTATGGAAAGCGGGCGCGCGATTGAGGCGGCGACGCGGTATATGATTATGAGCCTGCTCGGATCGGGCCTGTTTTTGATTGGGCTTTGTATGCTTTATGATATGACGGGGCATCTTCTGATGAGCAATGTGCAGGAGAGCGTGCGGCAGATTGCGGCGGAAGGGTCTTATATGATCCCGCTTCTGGTTACGATTGCGCTGATGGTGGTCGGGCTGGCGATTAAGAGCGCGCTGTTCCCGTTCCATGCGTGGCTGCCGGACGCATACGGGTATTCTACGGTATCTTCTGCGGCGATGCTTTCAAGCCTGGTGTCGAAGGGGTATATTTTTTTGCTGATTAAAATTATTTACCGCGTGATCGGGTTTGATATTTTTGTGCAGAGCCGGATTATCAACGTGCTGTTTGTGTTCGGGCTGGCCGGGATGATTATGGGCTCGACGAGCGCCATTCGGGAAAATGATATCCGCAGGATGATTTCGTATTCTTCGGTGGCGCAGATCGGGTATATTTATATGGGCTTCGGGCTTGGTACGACGGCCGGGATGGTGGCGTCTGTGTTTCATATTTTAGCCCATGCGGCGACGAAGTCGCTGCTGTTTGTTTCGGGTGTGGGGCTTACGGATGTGGCGGATGACAATAAGCAGTTTATCGAACTGACCGGGGCGGCGTACCGCAATGTATGCGCGGGGCTGGCGTTTACGGTCGGGGCGCTTTCTATGGTCGGGATTCCGCTGTTTTCGGGGTTTATCAGCAAGCTTTTGTTTTCGCAGGCAGCGGTGCAGAGCAATTTGAAGATGCTGCCGGCGCTGATTGTGCTGGCGATTAGTACGGTGTTGAATACGATTTATTTTATGAAGACGGTGATCCGTATTTATACGCCGATTAAGAGCGGGTATCCGTCGGTGTTTGCAAAGGATCATCCGCTGTATGCGCTGACGCTTTTGTGTTTTGTGGCGCTGAATATTGTGCTTGGGATGTGTTCGCAGCCGATTGCGGACTGGATTACGCAGGGGCTTTCTGTGTTTGCTTAAAGAGAGCGCGGGGCGTTGGGTTCATTTTTAGGAGGAATCGAAATGGAGCATTGTCTGCTTTTGCCGGTGTTTTTTCCAATCCTGGCCGGTGTTTTGTTGTTGTTGAAAAGGGATTTTAAGGAGCGCAGGTCGCTTCAGGTTTATACGGGGGCCGTGCTGGTTTTGGGCGGGGCGTTTG
>CAJTLD010000134.1 GCA_910577065.1 uncultured Lachnospiraceae bacterium
AAAAGAAGCTGCCGTAAGGCAGCTTCTTGTTTCGTTTAAAGTGAGGAGTACCCCGGTATCCGTAAATACCGGGGTGATTATGAAGAAATTCATCAATAAATAATGGTAACACATTGAGAGATACTCTCCTTAACAATCTAACAATAACAAGTATATATGAATAAGATATGAACAAATGCAAAATATATTGTAAAATGTCTAAAAAATTTTTGGGCGCGTTCTATAAATCCTTGAAAAGATAGGCTTTTTTTGTTAAGATTAGGATAAAGAAGAAAAATATGTAAAGGAGTGATAATATGTCAATTACAATTTCAGCAAATTCAAACATGGTGGGGGGATTGTTTAACAGCATGAATAAAAATCTGTTTAACAGTTCTTCCGGCAATATGTTCTCCGGTATGGGTATGATGGGGGGGATTAATTTTTCTGATTATGCCAGCATCCGGAACGGCTCATACCATAAGCTTTTGAGTTCGTATTATTCCCTCGGGGACATGGATTCGGATTTCAAGGTAGATTCCGGCAGCAAGACGGATGCGGCAGGTTCCACGTCGAGAACATACCATTATTGGACGAAAGACGGTATTGTGGAAAGGACGTATAACAATGGGAAGACGTCCTCTAAGGCGCCGACATCGACGTCCACCTCGAAGGAAAAAACATCCCAGCTTGCCACAATTGAATCGGATGCGGAGAAGTTGGGCGACGCGGCGGACGCGCTTCTTACTTCGGGCACAAAATCGCTGTTTAAGCAGGTGACGACAACGGATAAAGACGGCAATAAGACTACCGGGTACAATAAGGATGCAATCTACAATGCGGTAAAGGATTATGTAAGCGGTTACAACGCGCTGATAAAGAGCGCAGGAGAGTCAAACATCGTGGCTATCCGTTCGTCGGCTTCATCCATTATGGATTATACCAAAAAGAACCAGGATTTACTTTCATCTATAGGTATTTCCGTAGATCCGGATAAGAAAACACTGACAGTGGATAAAGAAGCGTTCCAGAATGCGGATATGGATACCGTTAAGAAGCTGTTCCAGGGAACCAATTCTTATGGGTACCAGGTTTCGGCAAAAGCGTCGGCAATTGATTACCATGCACAGTATGAGGCTTCTAAGGCCAGTACATACAACAGTGTCGGCACATATTCTTACAATTACAATTCCGGAAGTTTGTGGAACAGTATGATTTAAGATCAGTTCAAAAATGAATAAATATGCAATATATGAAACGGTATGGCTTTGGCTGTGCCGTTTTATTTTTGGCGATTTGTTATTTTTATATGAAAATGAATTGTTCTGATATATAGATAATATAACAAATTATATCAAAAAGATCTTGCATTTTGGAAAATGTGATGATATTGTTGAATAAAAGGGATATTTATATGAAATAAATATACAATATTTACATATGGACTCCCTTTGAATAAATAATCAATCTAAGGAGGAACTGGTTTATGAGAAAAAGCAGGATTACCGCAATGTTACTTGCCGGGGTTATGTGTCTTAGCAGCGCGTTTACAGGAGTAAACACAGTAAACGCAGCAGAAGCCGGCCAGATATCTGCAAAGGCAGGGGTTTCACGCGTACAGAAGCTGATTGATGGGATGACGCTGCGCCAGAAGATTACACAGATGATGATGCCGGATTTTCGGTATTGGGATGAGGATTTGACAGACAGCCAGCCCCAGATAGGCGTTACCGAGTTAAACAGCCAGATTGCAAAAGTTGTGGAAGACTATGATTTTGGCGGCGTAATTTTATTTGCGCAGAATGTTACGGGTACGGAACAGACGTTTCGTCTGACCAAGCAGTACCAGGCTGCGGCGACCGAAGACGGAGGGATTCCGCTTTTGATCGGCATCGATCAGGAGGGCGGAAGCGTATACCGGCTGGGTACAGGGACCGCGCTGCCGGGCAATATGGCGGTCGGCGCGACCAGAAATGAAAATTATGCAAAGCAGAACGGGGAAATCATCGGCCGGGAATTAAGTTCACTCGGGATAAACTGTGATTTTGCTCCGGTAGTGGACGTAAACAATAACCCGAATAATCCGGTCATCGGGCTGCGTTCTTTTTCGGATGATCCACAGCTGGTTGCGAAGATGGGCGTCGCTACGGTAGAAGGGCTGAACAATTACAATATCGCGTCGGCGGCGAAGCATTTCCTGGGGCACGGGGATACCGGGACGGATTCGCATACGGGCCTGCCGATTGTGGATAAGAGCAGAGAACAGTTAGAACAGACCGAACTGGTGCCGTTTCGGGCGGCTATAGACGCAGGCGTGGATATGTTAATGACAGCGCATATTGCATATCCGCAGATTGACGGGACAAAAGTAATTTCCCAAAAGACGGGCGAAGAAGTATATCTTCCGGCAACGTTATCCAAGAAGATTTTAACCGATTTTGTCCGTATGGATATGAAATATGACGGCGTTTTGATTACGGACGCTATGAATATGGCGGGCGTATCCGGCAATTTTGGGCAGGTGGAGGCGTCTATCCGCGCGATTGAGGCGGGCATTGATATCCTGCTGATGCCGTGCGTGCTCTACAACCTTGAAAATGTGAAGAGTTTAGACGCTATTATTGAGGGGATTGAAGGAGCCGTAGAGGATGGCGCCATCACGGAAGAGCGTCTCGAAGAGTCCTGCAGAAGGATTTTGGAATTAAAAGAAAAACGCGGCATTTTGGATTACGACGAATCCAAGCTGACCGAAGAGAATGCAAAAGATCAGGTTGGATCGACGCAGAACCGCGATTTAGAACGCAAAATTTCCGCGGCTGCAGTTACCGTAGTAAAAAATGAAAACGACGTACTTCCGGTAGAGTTGAACGAAAACAGCAAAGTTTTGTTTTTGGCTCCGTATGCCAACGAACTGCCGTGCCTGGCAATGGGCTGGACCCGTGCAAAAGAAGCGGGGCTGGTACCAGAGGGCGCAGAAGTCAAAACAGTCCGTTTTTCATCTACGTCGAATCTGGAAACGGCTGCTGTAAAGGAAGCGCTGGAATGGGCGGATACGGTGTTTGTCAATTCCGAGGTAAGCAGCGCAGCGAATATGAAATCTACCGCGTGGGTAACGAAGTTCCCGACGACGGTAGCAGACTATTGTAAACAAAATAACAAGAAATCCGTGATTATGAGCGTGGATAAACCTTATGACGTACAGCATTATGCCAATGCAGACGCAGTGCTTGCCGTATATGGCTGCAAGGGTTCTTCCGCGGATCCGACGGAAATTTTAAACGGCGGCATTACAACGACAGAAGCGGCGTTTGGCCCGAATATTACGGTAGGCGTGGAAGTGGCGTTCGGCGTATTCGGAGCTTCCGGAAAGCTTCCGATCCATATTTATGAGTATGATGAACCAAATGTTTCTTATAAAGAAAATATTATCTATAAACGCGGTACAGGCATAACCTATCCGTCCCGCGCCACAAAAAACAAAGTAGAAGAGATGACGCTGCGTCAGAAAATTACGCAGATGCTGATGCCGGATTTCCGTTATTGGAATATGGACGTGTCAGATGCAAACGGGAGGAAAGGAGTTACCGAATTAAACAGCCAGATTGAAAAGATTGTGGAAGATTACGATTTTGGCGGCGTAATTTTATTTGCGCAGAATGTAACGGGTACGGAGCAGACGCTGAATCTGACAAAGCAGTATCAGGCAGCCGCAACCAAAGACGGCGGCGTCCCTCTGTTAATCGGAATTGACCAGGAAGGCGGAAGCGTATACCGGTTAGGGACGGGTACCGCGCTGCCTGGCAATATGGCGGTCGGCGCGACCGGCAGCGAAAGATATGCAAGGCAAAACGGCGAAATTATCGGCCGTGAATTAAGCGCGCTTGGCATTAACTGCAACTTCGCCCCGTCGGTGGACGTAAATAACAATCCGAACAATCCGGTTATCGGGCTGCGTTCCTTCTCGGACGATCCGCAGCTTGTAGCAAAATTAGGCGTATCCATGATCAGCGGGCTGAATGAATATAACGTTGCTTCGGCAGCAAAACATTTTCTTGGGCATGGGGATACCGCGACCGATTCCCACACAGGGCTTCCTGTTGTAAATAAGAGCCGCGAGCAGTTAGAACAGATGGAACTGATTCCGTTCCGCGCAGCTATGGACGCGGGGGCAGATATGTTTATGACGGCGCATATTGCATATCCGCAGATTGACGGGACAAAAGTATTTTCCGAGAAATTGCAGGAGGAAATTTATCTTCCGGCAACGCTTTCCAAAAAAGTCGTGACGGATTTGGTAAGGAACGATATGGGTTATGACGGGGTACTAATCACCGACGCTATGAACATGGCGGGTATTTCCGATAATTTCGGCCAGGTGGAAGCGTCTATCCGCGCGATCCAGGCGGGCATTGATATTCTTTTAATGCCGTGCGTGCTGGAGAATACGGGTAATGTCGCATCTTTGGATGCAATTATCGATGGAATTGAAGAAGCTGTGGAAGCAGGGGATATTCCGGAAGAACGCTTAAACCAGTCCTGTGAACGGATTATGGCGTTAAAGGAACGGCGGGGCATTTTGGATTATGACGCGTCAAAGCTGACCGAAGAAAATGCGAAAGAGCAGGTAGGTTCCGCACAGAACAGGGCGATTGAACGCGATATGGCGGCGGCCGCGGCTACCCTCATTAAAAATGAAAACGATGTACTGCCGTTAAATATTAAACCGGACAGCAAGATATTGTTTGTGGCTCCTTATGACAATGAGCCGGCTTTGGCGGCTATGGGATGGAACCGGGCGAAAGAAGCGAGGATAATTCCGCAGGGGGCTCAGTTTAGGACAATTGTATTTGACTGGAATATGTTTGACGAGTCGGTTGAAACAAAGGAAATAAAAGAAGCTCTGGAATGGGCGGATACGGTGATTATCAATTCGGAAGTAAGCAGCGCATATAATATGCAGAACTGGAGATGGCCGACAAAGCTTACCCGGGACGCGCTGAAATACTGTAAAGACAATCACAAAAAGTCCGTTGTTTTAAGTGTGGACAAGCCGTATGACGTACAGCAGTACGACGACGCGGACGCAATCCTGGCCGTATACGGCTGTATGGGTTCCTCCGCAGATCCGACGGAAATCTTAAACGGCGGAATGGTATCGACACAGGAGGCATTTGGCCCGAATATTACGGCTGGCGTGGAAGTGGCGTTCGGCGTATACGGGGCATTTGGAAAGCTGCCTGTCAATATCAATAAGTTCTATGAAAATTCCTCGTCAGATTACGGTTATACAGATGAAATCGTATATCCGCGCGGATATGGGCTTACATACAATAAAGTGGAAGTTTACGATAAGGCTGCGGATATGATTGAAGATTTAAATTCTGTGGAAGAAGGCACGCAGGAGTGGGTGGACACGATGCAGGCGGCATTTGCTTATTTTAGCCTGCTGACTGCAGAGGAGAAAGCACAGGTAGCCAATGCAAAAGAACTGATGGCAGATATACTGGCATACTGCAGCGGGCTTTCCGACGAGGAAAAAGAGCAGCTTGGAAATTATAATGAATTGATGGCGGCCGTTTCCGAATTTAACGCAGAGAAAACGGAAGAATTGAAAAATCTGACGGAAAGCCTGAAAAATGAGGCGGAAGAAGCGGCGGCAGAAGCCAAATCCGCAAAAGAGCAGGCCGAAGCTGCAAAAGAGCAAGCCGATAGAGCAAAAGAAGCGGCGGCAGAAAAAGCAGACGAAGCCGGCAGGGCAGTGGTAGAAGCAAATGCTGCAAAAGAAGCGGCCGAAACGGCGCGCACGCAGGCTCAAGAAGCGGCCGAAGCAGCGGAAAGGGCAGCCCAAGAGGCAGAAGAAAGCTTAAACGGAATCGTAGACGACGCTTCTGAGTTGATACAGGCAAAGGTAGATTCAGCCGAAGCATTTGCAAATGCAGCCGAAAGTAATGCCGAAGCAGCCGAATTGGCAGCAGCTGCGGCGGAAGAAAAGTTAAACGCAGTGACAGAAGCGGCAAACGCGGCGCAGCAAAACGCAAATGCAGCCAATGAAAAAGCAGAAGCGGCAAACGCGTCTGCGGAACTTGCAGGGAGGTATGCGCAGCAGGCCGGCGAGGCATTGGAAGCGGCAAAGACGGCTGTAAAAGAAGACGCTGATAAAGCGGTAGGGGCTGTAAACGAAATTAAGGGATTGTTACTGGAAGCGAAAGAGACAATCGGGGCTGCGCGCAACGAGCTTTCGGGGCTTGTTACAGAAGCGGACAATGCGATGAAGGACGCGCAGAGAGCCCAGGCGGCGGCAGAAAAAGCCCAGAGCGAAGCGGAAACGGCGCAGCGTATGGCGGAGCAGGCGCAAAGGGCGGCAGAAAAAGCCCAGATTGCAGCCGAAAAGGCTCAGGCGGCGGCAGAGACGCAAGTGGAAAAGGCGAAGCTTGAAGTAGAAAAGGCCAAACTTGAGGCGGAACGAGCCAAGGCGGAAGTGGAGAATGCCAAGATCCAGGTAGAGTTAGCCAAGGCGGAAGTAGAGAGAGCCAGGTTAGAAGCACAGAGAGCGGCGGACGCTGCAGCGGCGGCGCAAAGGCTTTTGGATGAATTTAAAAACAGTATGGCGGTAGAAACCGCGCTCTGGAAAAATATGATGGATGAAGTCCGCTCAGCCCAGGCGTCCAAAGCCGTTATTAAGACAAATAAATCCAAATATACAGTAAAAGCAGGAAAAACAGTTAAAATCAAAGCGTCCTCTTCCGATGGAAGCAAGCTTACTTTTAAGTCTTCTGACAAGAAAATTGCCAAAGTAAATACTAAGGGTAAGATTACCGGCGTG
>CAJTLD010000135.1 GCA_910577065.1 uncultured Lachnospiraceae bacterium
GCCTCTGTTGTACGTCTGATACGTATCCTATGTTCTTTTTAATGTGCTGTTATGAAAAATTATTTTGCAGATTTCTTGCGTGTTGCGAAGAATAAGCCTGCCGCAACAATCATAATCAGGCAGCCGCCGATTGTGAAGATTGTTGTACCGATACCACCGGTTGACGGTAAAGTGGTAAGTTTGGTATCTGTCATTGTAGCAGAACCTTTAACTTCAACTGTACTATCTTTCTCAGTCTTCGTAATTTCGCCTGATACATCTGTTGCATTAATGCTGTAACCGTCCGGAGCCACTGTCTCTTTGAAATAGTAAGTTCCAACATCCAGACCTTTCACTGTATAAGTTCCATTGTCATTAGTTACAACTTTTCCTGCTCCTGTCGGAACTAATCCATCCTCATTTTCAATATGCCAAACTCCTGTTATATAACTATTTGAAATTTCAGCATATTCTTTTTTACCATTTTCATTTATACGATATAATACAAATTCCGCTCCCTTTAATACTTCATTAGACTCATTTACTTTTGTAATGGTTATCTGGCCTGTATAGTTCTCTGTAGGAATTGTCGGTATTTCCTCTCCATTTTCATCAGTTACACGATTAGAAGATGCAGTATTTGTAATTTCGTCTACTGCGGTGACTACTGCCTTATAAGTAATTACTACTTCTTTACCTGCATTTTCATTTATAACGCTTACAAGACTATCTAATGTAAGTGTAAATCCATCTTTATTTTTCTTTACTACAGGCTGAATGTTTTCAACTTTATTACCGCCTACCGTTAATGTAAAATCAGCTTTATTAGCGTCATAGATTGCCCCTGTCAATGTATCCGTTATTACTAAAGTTTTGTTAGCTGTACCATTAGCTACATACGGAATAGTTGTTCTGATTTCATACGGAATTAAATCACCGACTGCAACAACTTCATCATTATCTTTCTGTGTTTTTGTAATAGTATACGAATTTGCCTTTGCTGTTACCGTAGCCGTAGTTGCCTTAATAAGATTGTTATCACCATAGCCATATGTTACAGCAACCATTGGGTTATATACTGTCTGGTTTCCTTCATCTGTAGCAATTACTAAATATGCGCCTGCCTGTAATTTCAATGCGTCCGTCTCTGAAAATGTTACCGTACCTGTAGTAGATTTCTGAGTAGCAATACAAACCGTATCAGTTACTGCTGTTGCAAGAGATGCAATTTTTTCTGTATTGTTTAAATCATTTGGACTGGTAAGAATTGTTTTCGCCCAATCAGATGGCTGCCACAGATTGTCATTATCATCCAAACGGTAAATTTCATAAATCTTTACCGTCTGCTTACCTGCTGTTGAAAGACCCTTAACAACAATAGATGCTCCCGTTTTGGCTGCAAACGCCGTCAAACTCATACCCATGACCATTGCCATAGCTAACAATAATGCTGCAATTTTCTTCATTTTTTTCATAATTTTCGCTCCTTTTCTTTTCTGTCCGGGCTTTGCCCTTTTTGTTTTTGCTTTGAAACTTGGGTGAACGGGTTACTTTTCTTTCGCGGTTTTATGGCCGCTGAAAAATTCTATCATTTATTAATCTTTCAGCACCTCCCCGCATATTTGCTTTTTTGTATATATAAGATTAGCCCTGATGTCATCATAAGAAGTATGCCGCTAATCAAATACCAATAGATACCGCCCCGGCCTGTTCCCGGGAGTGAATAAACCACTTCGTTGTAGAATGCATATTTGTACGTGGTAACATTTGCGTTTTCATCCTTTTCCGTCTTTTCCAGTTTAATTACAGAATCATCATGAGAAGAAGGCACAATCGTAATTCCATCTTCTCCAATTGTAACTGTTCCGGTAACAGCGCTTTTCTGATAGCCCACCGGAGCTGTCACTTCCACCAAGGTGTATACGCCTGCTGGAATTTGTGCAATCTTTTGGGCGTTACTGTTTATATCCGGATCTGAACTATACCATTCCACAATACCTCTTGTATTTGACTTGCCATAGTATCCTGTAGTCACCTCACTGTTTGTCAGTGTAAACTTTGCACCCGCCAATGGATTCTGTCCTGCTGTATCAGTCCTGCTTTTTTTGACCAGTTCCCATGTATACGTTTCATTGGGAGTTTTAAAGCTGTTTTTAACGGTAACTATAGCGTTGCAATTCAGCTGAATTTCGCCTGTCAGCCGTTGAGAGATTCCTGTTACCGGGCCTTGCCCAAAATCCGTTTCAACTGAAGTTGCTTTCTCTTTATGTTTTCCAGATAATACCGGAGCATTATATATTTCTTCATCTAACGGCCCCGTCTCTTCTACCGCAAACCGACCCCCTGCCAGTATCTGCGTAATAGAAGCTGTATATCCTGCCGGAATTTGAATCATACCCTCCTCAACAGTTCCGCAAACTCTTGCCGGACTCCCTCCGGATTCGTCACTGCTCTTTTCCAATTGCCCGGATTCAGTATAGTAATAGTAGTTGTTGTTTGAATCCTGCAAATAATATGCATCCCCATTACATGGCGCCAATTCTCCATTCTGATTTTCTAACCAGACTTTCACCGAAAAGACTTCGTTTGTTCCTCCGGCCAATTCTTTTGTAATGCGCAGCTCATTTCTGTTTTTTTCGGAACAGCTGTTGCCAAAAGCTACCAGTGGCCTGGACTGGACGGTTGACGGAGCAGCCGTAATGGTTGCTGCCCCTCCGTTTATCCAATCTGACTCAGTCTCATGGTTTTTATAACCCACATTGTTGATGAAAACGTCTTTATATCTGTCCGTATCTAAGTTTACTTCTTCAACAAAATAACTTCTGCCTTCTGCAAGTCCAGAAACAACCGCCGTTTGTTCCGGTTTCAAATAAAATATTGCCGGATCCTTGCCGTCAATCTCAGGCCGGCTGTCACTATCTTTCAAATAAATACTAATTTCTTCATTTGTATCCGGATCTGTCCATTTCTCATTCCAGGATATCCGAGAATATGTCTGGCCGTCTTTTTCGACATCACCATTTTTGTCTTCCAGATACATCTTAAAACCAAAATCAATATCTCCATATTTATCCTTGTCTGTTTCTACAAGTTCTTTTTTTACCTGAACCGTACCAGGCTCTACCACTGGAAGGTTAAAGGAAATTCTTAATATAGACGCTCCAGGAGGATTGGTCGAATCGGGCTGCCCAGACCAATTCCCACCATTACGTTCCATATAAAACATTTTCAATGTATGCTTTGAATAATTTTCAAAAGTCCCTTTTGAATTAAGTTCTTCCGCCCCAAAAATATTGGCAAATGATTCTGTCGTATCCCCAGCCTTTTCTCCGTAAATTACTTCACCTGTTTTAAAATTGATGGAACCATATGCAGCGTCATGTACGCCGCCCATATCAAGAACTAGTTTATCGTCAATAAATACCCATAAATCATCATCGCCCGTAAAGGAATATATCATATCCGATCCATTACTTACGCCATTTTTAGCCTGTATGAAATCTGTTTCCAAATACATACTAAAATGATATTTTGCATTTTCTGCAACATACAGATCCTTGAGTTCTTCATCGGAACCGAGCCTTTCTCCGTCCGGCCCAAACCAATTTTTCATCCCTGCATTCACTAATGGCACACCGGAACCAAAAACATTATTATATGGAAAAAAATTACCTTTCGCGTAGATATCAACCATCTTCTGGTTGTTGACTTTGTCTCCTTCAAAACGCATCGGCGTCGCAAGACCTTGGTATAATATAAATTCATTCCCATTCAGATAAGCAAAATTTGCCAAGGAACTATAATAAAATGTTCCATCTTCATTGTATCTGTCAGCCCTAAACAAATGATTTGCTTCTGTTGCCGACATAAAATTATTACCATCAACAGAATCATCGAACCATCGTTTCAGCGATTGGTTTCCCGTTGCAACAGGAAACCCATCTTCTCCAAGCTGCTGTTTTACCAATCCCCTTGAAGTACTCCCTTCTTTATAACCTCCTCCCAAAACTGCATGGATATCGCCCGCATTGTACTTATAGTTTTTCATAAATAACTTTACGCCCTTACTGGCGCTATCAATTGTCGGAACAGTTTCCTTGGGATTACTCCCACTGCTTTCACCTTTTTTATAAACAATTTGAACGATTGCCCCATTTTTTCCGAGCACTATAGTATTGTCTGTAAAATTTTGAAATTGAACGTTTGGTATACCAAATGTCACTGTTGAAGTTATTTGCACATCTCTGTCCGATAACTTTAAAATATATTTTTCAAATGTATAGCCTTCAATTGGCTTCTTTACCCACTCATCTAACTGTATAACATACTCTCCGGATATTGCCTCTTCCAGTTCCTGCTTTTCTTCTTCGCTTAATCCAGGATGCCCGGGAATCGAATTTCCACTTTCATCAACATATTCAAATGTAATATTGCTTTCAACCTCAAGCATCATCACCCATGTTATCGTAAACGCAGAAAAACTTTCCGTCAAAAATTCTGTCTTCTGAACCTCCTGCCCTTCTGTTGTATCAAGCGTTTCTATCTTATTGACTCCCGCCGCACCATCTGCCTGGATCCCCTGCTCTTCCTGTGCCTGCGGCACATGGGACAGATCCACAACCTCTTTGACCTCGCCCTGTTCATCCTCCTCCAAATGCATTACCGTAACGCCCATGTCTTTTGCATCCGTTTCTGCATTCTTCACTTCTTCCGGAATGGCAGCCTGCTTGTATTCCATGCTGACTTTTACTTCTCCGTTTGGCTCTAACTTTTCTTCTTTATCATTGATAAAACTGATGTCATATGCCAGGAATCCTGCAATGTTATAGGTTTCCTCTTCGGCTTTTTCCAAAAGCTTCTCTTCTACTTCTCTGTACTGCTCTCTGGTTTCTTCGCTTTCCGCAAGAATGGGAACTACCTTTAAAGCTGCGCCCTCCGGAATAATGCCTGTAGTTTCCGCTTCTACCGTAACTTTAATCTGGTCGTCTTCGTATTCTAATTTTGTTACACCCGAAGGCTCTTCCGGCAGCACGCCATGTGTGTTTTCTTCCGTATCGCCTTCTTCTGCCCCGGCGTTTTCTGTCCCGCCTTCTTCAGACGCTTCCGTACCTTCCACCGTTTCACCGTCCGCCGCAATTTCTGTCCCTGGGATTTCCGTTCCCGAAGCGTCATCCGGAACCTGCGCATCCGGCCCGCCAGACGGCTGGCTGTCTTCCCCGTTCTCTGTCCCAGGCGTTTCCGGTACAGCGCTTTCCGTCGGCTCGCCTTCTCCGGCTTCGCCTGATTCGCCATCCTTTGTCTGTTCCCCTGCCATATCTGCAGCTTCTGTTTCCGTACTTTGCGGCTGCCCGGCGTCTCCTGTTATTTCAAGCTTTTCCGTAGAAGTCGTCGTCTGCTCCGCAGGTTCCTCACCCACGCCGTCCGCAAAGCCAAAATTTGTGCCGCTAATCACCATCACCATGCAAAGTAAAATTACCAGCACCTTTTTCCTTATATCACTCTTCATGGCTTCCTCCTATTTCCCCATTCCAATCTATTCTTCAGCTTCATTGGTACCATATGCCTGTTCCTTATCCTCTATCCTGTCCAGCGCACCGTCGATTAACTTCAGAAGTTCCAGCGCCGAGCGAAAATAAACCGTCTCATCTTCTTCCAGCCATGTCACGCGCCCCTGCCAACTGCTGTGCTGCCTGTGCTGGACACGGATCACGAAGGTACCAATCTCTCCGTGCTGCTGTAATAACCTTCCGTCATCCATCATCCTTGTCATCCTTCCTCTTCCAGTCCCTGTGCTGCCTGCCGTCTCAAAATTCCTTTCATATGTCCCACGCTGCGGGAAGCCAAGCCCATCGAAGAAACTGTCTGCTTTCCTGACCATATCCTCGAATCCGGTAAAAGGAATATTTCCATCCAGATAACCATGAAACAAGCGACCTTCTATATTATTCCGGGAAATGCGGTCTACACACAGTACAATTCCGTTTGGTGTTCCGATGTAGTGTCCGTTCAATGCCATTGCATACCATATCCTTTCCGCACCCCCGCTGTACCTTATGCGTCTATATTATCAGCCCGGTACTATCCCGATAGCTATCCATTTCAATTAAAAACGGGTTTTTTTGACTTTTTAGATATTTTTTATTTTTGAGCGCAAAAATGCGCCGGAACCCTGTTTTTGTGGGTTTCGACGCTTTGAATAAAAAAACATATTATAATTAAATTCAACTAAAATTTTATTTCTAACTAAAAATCTTCACTATGTATATCAACAAATTCATTCTCTATCAATTCCTGCATTAATGACTCTGGCAACATATTTGCTTCACCAGACTTTTTCATTACTATAAGCGTATTCCTTAATTTTAAATCTAGTGTGCTGACTTATTGATATCTATGGTAATTATGCAGAGGTATTTTATCCCTCTGCCTGGGTGAATTTTGGATATAATGAAGCCAGTTTATTTCGTGCATCCTCTGCTGTAAAATGCCAGGTTACTTTACATGCATCCTCATTGCGCATGTTTTCCCAGGCAGAAACCTCCCGCCTGACGGTTTCCAAGTCCATCAATCTGCGTGCAAGGCACTGGCGGGTCATAGCATTCAAGTTCTATCTCCGCAATATTTAACCAGCTTCCATGTTTTGGTGTATAGTGGATCTCAAGCCTTTTTGCATAGCTGCGGGCTTCCGTGGCTGGAAAACATTTATATAGCGATGCCA
>CAJTLD010000136.1 GCA_910577065.1 uncultured Lachnospiraceae bacterium
CCTCCGCTACGTCCTCCGGTTCTACGCTCTCTATATATACAAGGCTCCCAACCGGAACCGCCGGCTCCATGCTTCCGCTGATAACCGTGTAGATATGGTATCCGAACGCCTTCGGCGCCGTCAACGGCAGGCAAAGCGCAATCAGCGCGATCAACAGGAACGAGCCCAGCGCGCTGCAGATTGCAGCGCCTGGGCTTTTCCTGTTCCCCCTGTTCCTGTTTTTAGGTTTAATGTCCTGGTTTATCGGTTCCATCTGCGTTTCCCGTCCTGCCTTTCGCTGTTTTCCTGCGTTTCTTTAAAATGAGCGCCATTGCCGCAAGCCCGACGCCTGCAGCCGTACCCATCCCGATATAAAGCGCGAGCGGGAGACCCTTTTCCACATCCTCTTCGTCCGGCAGCTTGATATTGCCGGTCGGCGTCTTTTCGTTCTCCTCATCGTCAAGGTCACGCAGATCCGGGTTTTCAAGCGGCACATCCTCATCCGGCAAAGCTACGTCATCCGGGGCCGCATCATCTTCCGGGACAACCGGCGCTTCCGCGTCTTCCGGAGCTGCCGGAGTCGCGTCCGGCGTGGCAGCCGGCGTCGGCGCAGCCGGGGCTGTCGGCGTCGCAGACAAAGCAGGCGCTGTCTGGGCGGGCGCTTCTGCCGGCCCGTTTACAGACGGCGCGGATCCGGGCGCACCGGGCTCCGTTCCTGCAGGCGGTTCTTCTTCAGAGGCTCCAAGTTCCGCATTCGGCGTATATATAAAGGTGAATACATTCTCCGCCGCATTTGCCGAAAGCGTCTTGGTCTGAGCCAGCACATCCGGCGTGTAATCCGGGATATATGCGTACGCAACAACCGGCTTGTCGCCAATATTCCCGTAGTACGTATTGCTTTCTGCCAGTGCATTCCCATTTGCATCTTCATAGTTGACGGTGTAAGCTACCGTGTCTCCTTTGATGCCGTAAGCAGCCACGTAGTCGGCGTCTCCGTCCACCCGGAATGCGGACGCGGCCACCGTACCGTTGTCGCGGCCGCTCTCACGCAGCCCGCGCACGTAGTATTTACCGGAATCCATAAGTGAAAATGCACCGGCCTGCGTATTGAAAGAAACGACATCCCCGGCGCTAAGGCCGCTGACCGTTATCTTTTCCGCCGTGACATCAATCTTTCCTTTCCCGCCTTCCACGGTCAGTCCCGCCGCGCTTTGGAACGCGCCGCGGTTGCCGGCATAAAACGCCACGGTATAGGTGTAAGGCGCACGCTTTGCCGCTAAGGCCGGCCGGGATGCGCACGACAGGCATACGCCAAACACAAACGCCGCCGTTACAGCCCTTTTTACAGCCCGGGCAAATTTGCCTTTTGCCGGGTTTATTGGCTTTTTCGGATTCATGCCCTCACCTCCGTTTCACGTTCCTGGTTTCTCTTTAATAACAAAAGCCCCAAAACCAGCAGAACCATGCCGCTTGCCAGCGCCGCCGCGCAGTACGGCATAATATCGGTTTCATCCCCGGTCTTTGGCAGATGCCTGGCTGCGGAACTTCCGCCCGCAAGCGGATCTCCTACCTGCGGGGAGGATCCGCTGCCTCCGGGGCCGCTTCCGTCCCCAAGCGCCCCTCCGCCTTCATCACTGTGTTCGCCGCGCCGGCGCATGGACGTAGAGGCGGTCTCTTCCACTGCAAAATTCATCTGCAGCTGCGCTAACGTATTCTGATAGGCATTGCCCTGCGTCTCGCCGTCTAAGCCGACGGTGAGGCGGACTACCCCGGACTGACCTGTGGTAAGGCTGTCAAGAAAAAAGTACTCGCTCAAGGAATCCGCAGCCTGGTACAACCCTTCCTTTCCCCCGGCGCTTCCTTCCCCGCCGACGGATTCGCTCATGTAAAGAACGGTTTCCTCTCCCCGGTGATCCGAATAAATAAGGGTATAGGCATAAGCGCCGCCCTGCGCAGCTTCCTGGCTGTCCTCAAAACTCCGGATGATTTCGTTTGTCATATACCAGTCGGCGGCTTTTTCGCCGCTGTTTTTTAAATTTATCTGCACGGTCATTGTGTCGCCCGGCTGAATCTGGTAAACTTCCTCTGCAAGCTGCGAGGAACTGAAGTTGCTTTCCATTTTTTTACCGTTAAACGTCACCGTCCAGTCCGGCGAGCCGGTGAAATCTTCTGCATATACGGCATGGCTCATGCCGCACGTCAGGCAAAACGCCGCAATCAGGCAGATTAGTTTCCGTTTCATGTCCCATGCCTCCTTACTGCAAACTCAGACTTTTGTCTGGCGCTATATTCACATCTACGCCCCAGGCGCTTTTAATAGCCTCTTTTGCGTTGTGCGTCTGTACGGCGTCCACTTCCGCGTTGATATGAAACTGGTAGCCGTCGTAGTCGTATACGGTCTCTATCGTCTTGTTCCCACCGACTTCCGTAACATTCTGTGTGACTTTGTTTGTTATCGTAGAATCGATTTTTAATGTGTCCGTCAAATCCGGCGCCGCCTGGCCGGCCAGAACCGGCTTCGTGCAATACAAAATTGTGCGTTCCTCGGTGGAAGCAGCCGGATCTATAATCCAGCCGTTCTCCAGATAATGCAAATCAATCAGCGCCGGCGTCAGTGTCGTATCCTTTCCCTGGGCGTCCATCCAGCTTCTTGTTACAATCACGCGCACATATGTGTCGATAGAACCGCTGTTCGTCACGCCAAGTCGTTCCGGATATTCTTTGCCGGGCATCAATGCTTCCCCTTCTGCCAGAAGCTTCGTTAAAAGCTTTCCTTCCGCCTCGTTCCATTCGTTTCCGCCGTTCGTGTAGTCGCGGTAGCTGATTTTCTCCCCGTTTTCCGTTAAGGTAATACCAATGCTTGAAACAGTCACTTCCGCAGCGTAATTTTCACTGTAATACATTAACGCCGCCCTTGTGCTCCCTACCGTGGAGAAGAGCAAAAGCCCTGCCGCCGCAGTTAAGAGAATAGCCGGACGGACGGCGCTTCTTTTCTTTTTTCTCATTGTAAGGCGCCCCCTTCCCCGGAATCAAATGCCATATCCCAATCCGCATAGGGCTTCCCGGCTGCGTCATACAATACCGGCGTCGCCTCCTGCACAACGATGACATTGAATGATTCTTCTTTTCCCAGGTTATCAATTCCGATCAAAAGTTCCCCACTTTGCTCCCCCGCCCGGACAACGTCGCTGTAGTAATAACAGCCGTCTTTTCCGGGCGTCCATTTGCCGTTTTCGTCTCTGTACGTAAGCGCCGCCTGATAACTTTCACCGGCAAACGCCCGGACTCGCACATAGCACTCGCTTTCCCCGGTGTTCTTCACCGTAACATGCTTTGTCCAGTTGCTGACGGTTTCTTCCGGTACCGTTTGGGAGAACCCTAAATGAACTACTGCGCCGCCGCCCGCCTGGGCGTAGGTGGTAAAATAAGCCATTGCGCTGCCTGTGCTGACAACCGCCGCAAGCGTAAGCGCCGCCGCCGCCATGCCAATTGTTTTCCTGTTCAGACATTTCTTCATCGCTTCTCCCCCTTACTGCAGCCCGGCGCTGTCCGCCTGCTGTTCCACATCCCAGGTTCCATCCTGATACGTAAAGCGGTTGACGATACCTGTACCGGTGTTCCTGTGATCGTTATATTCATTCCGGAATGTGACGCTGGCCGGGCTGCCGGCTTCCCCTTCCGCAATTATGGCAGTCTGCCGTACGCTGTCCCCGGACGCCTCATAGCTTGCGCCGCTGTAAACCTCCGTTACGGTTACCTGCGTGCCTGCCGGGATATGCTCTATCAGAAGCTTCTTTTCGCCCGGCGCATTAAAATCCAAGGCGAACGCATTACTGTATACATTCTGTGAACCCCGCATGGCTTCCACCCGGAATACAAAGTATGCGTTCCCAAGGCTCTGGTTATAAGAGCCAAGCTGTTTTACGATTTCAAGGCTTCCATAACGCTCAGTCTGGTCAGGCTTTAATTCGGATGTGACATCATAGACCCATGCGTCGTCCTGTGTTTGATAAAAATAGTTGTTCGGCAAAGACAAAAGGTATGGGGCGAACGCATAGCTGTATTCCGGCGACTGCACCGTTTCCGCCCTTACAAGATACATTCCCGCGGCAAGCCCGCCGACTATCCCGTCATCTTCCCCCGCGCCGTTAAGCGCCGTCTCTCCGTCCGGCTGCATATCCTCTTTTTCCACGGCATCTATGGCTGTCTGCGCCATCTGCTGCCAGTCCTTAGCCGAAGTAGCAGAGTTTATTCCTGAAAAATCAAGGCCTTCAAACCCCTCCAGCACGGCATAATTCCCGGTTGCGTCCATATCGGCTACCCGGTACATCTTTATGGGGATTTCCATCTGCCCAAGTTCCGTATATTCCGCTTCCATGCCTTCTAACCGGAAGGTAACGGAGCATTTCTTTGCCGTGTCGACTGCTCCGGCAGCGAATGCCCCCGGCAGCGCGGGCAGGGCAAGCAGCAGGGCAAGCGCCAGGGCGAAGATTCCCCCTTTTTTTACTACATGTTTCATCTTCACTTTCAGCCTCCTTTTCTTCCCTTCCTGTCCCTCCGCCGGAACAGGATCCTCATGACGGATATGATAAGCAGCGTCACGGACAGCCCGATAATCAGGTACAGCATATAGTAGTTCTGCACCGCTTTTAACATAGACTGTACAGACGTGCCCTGTATTTCCTCTTCCCCTGTATACGGCACGCGCGTTCCCCGGACTAACAGCCGGTGCGAATTAACGCCGTATGGGGTACAGGTGAACAGCGTAATCAAGTCTTCGCCTCCTGTGATGGCAAGCGCCTCTTCTAGCGTTTCGGAATCGTCCTTATCCACCATCGGCAGGATCTGATCCACCTGGTAAGCCAGAATTTCGTCTAACACATGGACATAAAACATATCTCCCTTTACCAGCTGGTCAATGTCGGTAAAAAGCTTTGCGCTCGGAAGCCCTCTGTGTGCGGCTAAGACGCTGTGCGCGCTTTCCCCGCCAATCGGAAGCTTCGTACCGTTCATATGCCCGATCCCGGTTTGTAAGACTTCGTCTCCGGTTCCATGGTAAATGGCAAGCCGGATATTGATTTTAGGGATGGATAAATAACCCATAACGCCGTCCGCGGCGACATTTAAGACTTTCCAGTATTTCGTATTTTTTATATCGCCGTCCGACGCGCCGAACACATCCCCGTACAGGTTGTTCTGCGTAATCGCCCTGTCAAACGTTCTGGCTCGTTTCCATTCCTTTGAGAAATCTTCCGGCTCCAATTCCTGCAGCGCATCCTCATAACTGTTGATCAAAAGGTTCTGCCGGTAGGTATTCCACTGATCCGACACAGTCGGATAAGCTAAAACCCCAAAACCCGCCAGGAACAGGAGCCCGAATATAAAACCTGTTATTTTACTTTTCATTGTGGTTTCCTCCGGATTTCCATGCGTCCGCTTCCTGTTTTAGGATTTCCTCCACGTCTTCGGCATCGGCAAGGATAACGTCTTCGCATTCCGAATCGGGCTCTTCCTGTAAATCCGGCTTTTCCTGCGGTTTGTCAGCCTGCGGGCTTTCCTGTTTTTGCACATATCCAGCTTCGGCCTGTTGTTTCGCATAGGACTTTCGCCTTCTCCTGTCTAAAAAGTACAGCAGAAGGATGAACGCCGCCGTCACGGCAAGCCCTATGATTACCCACAACAGGTAACTCGTATGGGCGCTGACCCCAAGCAACGAGGTCGGCACGGCTTCCTCCATACCCTCCACATAAGGCGTCCGCGTCCCCCGGACCAAAAGCCTGTGGCTGTTTACGCCGTACGGGGTACAGGTTAAAAGCGTAACAAAATCTTCGCCGCTTTCTACAGCGAGCGCGCCGGTTTCATCCGGCTCCACGACGTTAATCTGATCTACCTGATAGCACAGAACGTCGTCTAATATATATAGAAGGAAATGATCCCCTTCTTCGAGTTTGTCAAGGTCGGTAAAAAGCGTCGCGCTCGGAAGTCCCCTATGCGCGGATATGACCGCGTGCGTGTTTTCGCCGCCGACCGGGAGGGAGCTGCCCTCTAAATGCCCCGCCGCCCGTTCAAGCACTTCCTCTTCCGTGGTGTGCAGGATTGGTATCTTAATCGCAATTTTGGGAATTTCCACATATCCCATCATACCGTCCCCGGTCACGTTCAGGCAGGACATGTAGTCCGCGTTTTCCTCCGACGCCGCCGCCACGGCGAACGAGTCCGGCAGAATACTTGGGAGAAGCGCATTGTTATAGGAATTTGCGCTGCTCCACTGTGCGCTGTAATCAATTTCCCCGGATTCTTCCATCTGCGCAAGCGTTTCGTCATATGCAGAAATGAGGACGTTCTGCCTGTATGTGTTCCACTGGTTTGCCACGAATGGATACAGCAGCAAGGACAACCCGGCTAAAAACAATATGCTAAAGATCAATATATTGATTTTCCTCTTCATCCAGACTCTCCTTATTGTTGTATAATTTATGCCGGGGCGGGCCTGCCGCCCCGGCACTCTTTCATAGCCTC
>CAJTLD010000137.1 GCA_910577065.1 uncultured Lachnospiraceae bacterium
CCTGCCGTTTTTGCGCAGCGTCTCCAATGTCTCCAGTACAAAAAAGGTCCGCTGGCTTTCAATATAGCGCCCGACTGACTGCACCGTCCCTTCAAAAGACATGCCTGCGTTTTCGCATTCCTGGGCTTTCATGCCGATTAAAGTCTCTCCGACGGAAGCGGAACAGGAATTAAACACATGGATTTTTTTTGCGTCTTTTCCATGTTCTTCTTCGTAAAGCTTCTTGGCAAGCACGGCGCTGTTGTAGGAGCCGCTCAGTTCTTTTGAAAGCGTTACAACGTAAATATGCTCCGCTTCCCCTTCAAATGCCTGCATATACGCTTCCGGGGAAGGGCAGGAGGATTTGGGGCCGGTGGGGCTTTCTTTGACTTTTGTCAGAAAATCCAGCTGATCAAATGTTTGATCGTCAACGATCCGGCAGCCGTTTACTTCCATTTCCAAAGCAACATTCTGGTAATGCCCATCTGACTTTAACTCTTCGGTCAATTCCCCGCAGCTGTCAATTATGATTTTATACATGCTTACCTCCAAAATAAGTTTCTATATTTTATGTTATTTCCATCTATTTGACATAGTTTCTATTACCAGATGTATCATATCATAAAAACCGCCTGATGTACAGTGGAAAATAATATCTGACGCACACTCCTTTTTTGTCCTGCATACTATATCCTAAACCACAGATCACCGAAAGGCTTCTTCCATGAACGCTTCCCACTACGATTATGCCGTAATCGGCGGCGATCTGCGCCAGGTATACCTTACCGCAGAGCTTGTACGCGCAGGCTGCAGCGTCTGTCAGTACGCCCTCTGCCGTCCTCCGGAGCAAATCTGTCCGAAGCTTGCCGGCGCAGTCCCCACTCTTTCCTTAGAAGACGCGTGCAGCCATTCCTCCTGCGTCGTCTGTCCCATCCCCTTAAGCCGGGACGGCATTTTTTTAAACCAGAACCGCTCCAAAAAAAACATCCCGCTTTCGCAGCTTCTGCTGTATCTTACGCCGGGTCAGCTTTTTTTGGCGGGATGCATCCCGAAGGAATTTGCCCCCCCTGCCCGGAACAAAAACATCCGCTGTTTCGATTTTATGAAGGATGCCGCCCTCTCCCACTTTAACAGCATCGCAACGGCGGAAGGCGTACTCTGCGAAGCCATCCGCCTAAGTCCCAAAAACCTGCATCAAAGCCGCTGCGCGGTGCTTGGCTACGGAACCTGCGGGCGCACGATTGCCGACAAATTAAAAGGGATGCGCTGTTATGTCACCGTTGCCGCCGCGCCGGACGCGGAAATCTGCCAGGCATCTCCCCTTGCGGATCAGGCGCTTTCTCTTTCTGACCTGTTCGGGCAAATCCGGGAGTACGATTTTATCTTCAATACCGTTCCCGCCCTGCTGTTAAATAAAGACGTCTTAAGCCGCGTCCGGCCCGATACGGCTGTCCTTGATATCGCGTCCGCCCCCGGCGGCGTCGATTTTGCAGCGGCAAAGGAGCTTTCTGTGACCGCGCTTTCCTGTCCCGGCTTACCGGGCAAATATGCGCCGCTTTCGTCCGCGCAGGCCGTTTTCGCTTCGATCCTGCGGGCGGAACATAAAATTTGAAAGGAGTCAACCCATGTCTTTAGAAGGAACACACATCGGAGTCGCGTTTACCGGCTCGTTTTGTACTTATGAAAACGTGTTTGCGGAGCTAAATAAACTGGCCGAACAGGGCGCCATTGTACAGACCATTTTTTCGGACGCCTCGCAGACCTTAGACAGCCGCTTCGGAAACGCTTCCGATTTTATCCGAAAAGCGGAAGAAATCACCGGGATAAAACCGATGCTCACCATCCCGCAGGCGGAGCCCATAGGCCCCAAAAGCCTGCTTGACATCCTGGTGATTTTTCCCTGCACCGGCAACACCATTGCAAAGTTAGCCAACGGAATCACCGACACCCCTGTCTTAATGGCGGCAAAGGCGCACCTGCGCAACAACAAACCGCTTTTGATTTCCATTTCCACCAACGACGCTTTGGGCATGAATATGAAAAACATCGGCATGCTGTTAAACAGCAAAAACATCTATTTCATCCCCTTCGGACAGGATAACCCCGCCAAAAAGCCCAACTCCATGATTGCGCACACAAATCTTTTAATCCCTTCTCTGGAAGCTGCGCTTTCGGGCAGGCAGTACCAGCCGATTATTCAGTAAAAAAGGAGGATACCTATGTGTGGAATTGCCGGTTTTTTTCACCCGAACGCCGATTATACCAGGGAACCCAAAAAATGGCGCAGCGTCTTAAACCATATGAACCAGGTGCAGAGGCGGCGCGGCCCGGACGGCAGCGGCGCCTACCTTGCACCCTGCTGCGGCTTTGCGCATGTCCGGCTTAAAATCATTGACCTTTATACCGGGGCGCAGCCCATGGTACGCAAAAAAGACGGGCGCGAATTTGCCATTGTCTTTAACGGTGAAATTTACAACATGAACGAACTGAAAGCGGAGCTTATTTTAGAAGGGGCAGAATTTGAAACTGCAAGCGATACCGAGGTCATACTGGTCGGATACATGCTCCACGGTTCTTCTTTCATAAAGAAATTAAACGGCATTTTTGCCGCCGCCGTATGGGATTCGAGTTCAAGAAGGCTCTGCCTGTTCCGCGACCGCTTAGGCGTAAAGCCTTTATTCTACACCAAAGCAGGCGATACCTTCCTGTTTGCCTCGGAAATCAAGGGGTTGTTTGCCTACCCCGGCGTAAAAGCCGTATTAGACCGCGACGGTCTGTGCGAACTCTTTGCCTTAGGACCCGCAAAATCCTATGGGAAAGGCGTATTTAAGGATATTTTTGAAGTGCTTCCCGGCCACTGCATAACGTTGGAGGACGACGCCTTTTCGGACGAAGCGTACTGGACGCTTAAGAGCCGGCCGCATACGGATTCTTTTGACGCAACCGTTGAAAAAACGGCGTGGCTGTTAGAAGACGCGGTCAAAAAACAGATGCTTGCGGATATCCCAATCAGCACGTTCCTCTCCGGCGGCATTGACAGCAGTCTGGTCACCGCAATCTGTGCGAAGGAGCTGCACAGGCAGGGAAAGCAGTTAAACACCTTTTCCTTTGATTTTACGGGCAACAGCAAGTATTTTAAATCCAACGACTTTCAGCCGAGCCAGGACCGCCCCTTTGCGGAGCAGATGGTTTCCCACTGCGGCACGAACCACCGCTTTTTGGAGTGCGGCAACGCCGATCAGTTAAACTGTCTGTACCTTGCCGTCAACGCCAGGGATCTTCCCTGCATGGCGGACGTGGAATCCTCCATGCTCTATTTCTGCTCTAAGGTCGCGCCGCACAACAAAGTGACGCTGACCGGAGAATGCGCCGATGAAATTTTCGGGGGATATCCGTGGTTCCACAGCAAAACGGCGTTTGAAACGGACGCGTTTCCCTGGTCGTCCGATCTGGCGCCGCGCCGGGCGCTTTTAGACGACGCGCTGATCGCGGAGCTTCGCATGGAAGAATACGCGCGCGCCGCTTACGAAAAGACCATTCACGAAACGCCCGTACTGCCGGAGGATTCCCCGGAAGAAAAAAGGCGGCGGGAAATCGCGTATCTGAACCTGCGCTGGTTTATGGTGACGCTTTTAGACCGGATGGACCGCACCAGCATGTACAACGGCTTAGAAGCCAGGGTGCCTTTTGCCGACCACCGGATTGTGGAATATGTCTTTAACGTGCCCTGGGAAATGAAATGTAAGGACGGCATTGTCAAAGGGCTTTTACGTCATGCCGGGACAAAATATCTGCCAAAGGATATTTTGTGGCGCAAAAAAAGCCCCTATCCAAAGACCTACGATCCGTCTTATGAGAAGCTTTTGGGAAAACAGTTAAAAGAAGTCCTTGCCACGCCGAACGCGCCAATCCGGACCCTTTTGGATCCGAAAAAGGTACACGCGTTTTTAGACAGCCCTTCGGACTACGGCAGGCCGTGGTACGGGCAGCTTATGGCAGGCCCCCAGATGCTCGCATACCTGCTGCAGGTCAATTACTGGCTGAAGGCTTACCGTGTGAGGATTGTGTAGCGGATACCGAGCACGCCGCCGGAACTATTGGCTTCTATAAAGCCGCAAAAAGCCTGCGGCAAAAAATAAGGCCGGGAACCTGTTTTTAGATTCCCGGCTTAATTCTCACTTTGCCAGTTTTTGGTGCATCTGCAGATATTTGCTTTTTTTCATTTCTTTCACAAGCTTCTTATAATCCCCGGTAAACCTGCCCATCCCGGCCATCCTGCCGTTCTTTCCCACCAAAACGCTCTCATCGGAAACTTCCATCCGGTATCCTTTCTTCGCAAAATACTCTTTCAGTTTCCGAAAATTCTTCTCATATTTGGCATTCAGTCTGGCATAATCCTTCTCAATTTCCCGGTATGCCTGACGAAGCGGTTTATTCGCTAAAATCCCGCGGTATATTTCCGGGTAATGCTGTTTCGCATAATACAGATAATGCAGGATATAATACTTAAATTCCGCATATGCCATGCGCCCGTTTTCGCAGAAATTGATATACGTCCTCCACTGATCCCAGCCTGCATTTTTTTCCTCATAATACAGATACAGGCGGACCGTATTGTTCATACTCATCCGGTAGGCCATAAATTCATTCATCAGACCGTAAATCCCCTGCACATTAGACGCCAGATTCGGTATGGGTTTTGCAACATATGTATCATACCGAAACGTTCTGAGCCTTCCTGGTATCGTGTTTGCCATATTTTTTGTCGGATATACCTGCGTATGCCGGACGGGAACGGTTTTTTTGCGGTTTACAAAATAATGCGTTTCGTACATGCCGCGGATACTGTAGGCATGCGTTTCTTCATGGACGGCAATGGAAATCCTGTCAATCATCCGCCCTTCGGTAAACCAGGCCAGAATATCGTCTCCGGCTGCCATTTGTTTTTTCATAATATACGCGCCGTCTTTGTCGTATTTGTTTAAAATTTTCAGTACATTCCGCTCCGTAGCAGGCGCGTTCATACCCGGCATTTTAGCCGCGTTTGCTTCGAACGACGCGGCAGGCGAAACAATTGCCAGGATTAAAACCAGAAATCCGGCTAACAGATTCTTAATGCGCTTCATATATGGACCCTCCCCTTTGTTGAAACATATCCTTATGGTAACATCATGCAATCAGTTTAACATAGAACAAGAATGCCCGCAACGGGGCATTGGGATACATTTTGAACAAGGAATAAATACTTTACACCCAAACTGCTTATTGATATAATGAAACTGCCAGATAAACGGCAGCAAACAGAAAGCAGGTGATTGATATATGGCTGAAAAAGAAATGATTCAAAGGAACATTGAAGAATTTGCAAGATTACAGCGTTATATGAAATTGTCTGATAAAAGCTCGGAAGCATATGCCGAAATGAAAGACCGATATATTGAATTAAAAATTATTCTGACGGCTTCCGGGATTAACTTAACCGAACTGGACAAAATCAAAGAGTAACAAACAACGGAATTTTTTCCAAATACCAGAACATGCTTGCAGAATGCCAAAAGCCCTGAACGGGCTTTTGACATTTTGCGTAAAATATGAGCGGCTCTTACGTCTCCCTTTTTGTCTCGGCAACGCGCTTCCCTCTTAATCCGCCAAAATCTCCCGCCCCAGATAAAACGAATACAAAATCTTCTCCTTCACCCGCCTGCCCGTATTGGCCAAAAGCGCCTTTTCATACCAGTCCATCTGCTCTTGATACCTGTGTAAAAGCATCTCCTCCCCGTCCACGGCGTCCGTCTTATAATCCACCAGCACAATTTCCCCGTCTTCGATAAAAAACGCATCCATAATCCCCTGCACCAGCACCGTCGTATTGCTGCCGTCCCCTTCCAGTTCCCCGGCCGGACGCCCCATAACAAACGGCTGTTCCAGATACAATTCCTTTCGCTCTGCAGCCGCCTTCATCCGAAGCGCCAGCTTAGAACGGTAAAACGCCTCCAGCTTCCGTTTCGCCAAAAGCCCGCTCATCTCCTCCGAAAGCCGTCCCTTCGCCGTAATGACGCCAATCTGCCTTACCAGTTCCTCCGAAAGCCGCGGATGTCCCGCCAAAATCTGCACCGGAAGGCATGCCACCGCGCGGTGCATGGCACTTCCGCGCAAAACGCCCTGGTTTACTTCGCTTTCCCCTCCCGCAAACCGCGGAATATACGAAACAAAATCCGGATCTTCCCACTCCTCCTGCTCCTTACTTCCGACCGTCTCCCCGACATCCTCAACACCGTCAAATACCGGTTCCTCTTCCTCAAACACCGCAGCCTTAAGCCGCGATTTCAGTTCCGAGACCGCATATTTTGTCCGGCGGCTTGTTTCGGCCATGTCCGGGTATCGGTACGACAGCTGCTCCTCCACATACGCGTCCGCCTCCTGATCCGAAACGGACGCCCGGTACAAAAGCCCGCCAATTCCCT
>CAJTLD010000138.1:0-5601 GCA_910577065.1 uncultured Lachnospiraceae bacterium
GCTCTCGCATAGATGATGGTATCTTGAGAGCGTTCCCCCATCTTTGGCTTTGTGGTAAAACGCCGTTGCCGTTCTGCCTGCGTCGCCGTTTCGTCCGCGCTTTTTGCCAGCGATGCCGCAAAAGCGATTGCTTTGCTGTTTACGGCGTCTTTTCCCGTGACGGATACCGTGTATGTTTTAGCCGGATCTAAGCCGGTCAGAGCGATGATGCCGTCTTCTGTAAATGCTGCGGTTTTGGATAGTTCCCTGCCGCCTTCGGTAAGGGTGAGAGTAACGTCTTTTATGCCTGCGGCATATCCGCTAAGAGCGTTCATGGAAAACTGCGCCCTGGTTCCGCGCTGTATGACGGGCGCTTCTATGTCGGACGAGCCGCTCCACTCATCCAGGGCATACCGATAGTTGGCCAGTTCTGAAGTACTTACATACAGCCCCAGTTCTTTTATCATCTGCTGGAACATAGAAAGGTTGCCGCGGCCGTTCGGATGGACATTGTCTACCAGCCAGCCGTAAGCGCCTGTTTTTGCTATATTGTCGTTCCTGACATTGCTGCTGTAATCCAGCCATTCCTGTCTGTGGTTGACGACCGCTATGTTCAGATCGGGGATCTCGTCCTGCATTTCGTCTGCTACTTCATAAATGGCGTCGAATTTTTCTTCGTAGCCGCTGTGCGGTTCGTCTACAAGCATTTCGCAGGGTATGCGCAGCACCACGCTTGTTTCGGCGTTGTTTTCGTAGATTTTACGTACCAGTTCTTTGTAACGGTCTTTGAACTGGTCTACGGTGATTGCCCCCATGGATGCCGTGCCGCCTGTTACAATATTTTCTCCCCGGTAGGAAACGTCGTTGGTTCCGAGCATAATCATGACAACGTCCGGCTGATAGCGCGTCAGGCGCGGCTCAATCTGATCCAGAGTGGTAGCGATCGTCGCGTTGGATACGCCCGTATTTAAGACAACGTCGTCTGTTCTTCCGATCTCGTCTAAATATTTGGCAAACATCTGGGGCACGTTGTCGTATCCCTGCGTGAAGATACCGTGTGTGATGCTGTCCCCCATAAACAGGTAGGTTGCAGGCTGTCCGCCGGTAAACAGCTCCCGAATTTTTTCGTTTGCACCGCGGTTTTCATCCGGGTATTCGCATTGTATGCCTTTTTCACCTTCGGACGCGGTAATGCGGACCGGGCAGTACGCTTCCGTTCTGCTCCCCCCGCCGGTGTCACGGACGGTAAGGATATATGTTTCCTCCGGTTTTAAGCCGTCTATGGTAAAGGAACGCGCTCCTGTCTGCGCCGCGCCGGATATGGTCTGGCCTGATTCGTCGGTCAGGCTGTACGCCAGCCGGATTTCGTCCGTACGGGCGGACGAATCGTCTGCATCGACGGTAACGGCGCCTCTTTTGCCCGTTACGTCTTTGAGCTGTGCTGGCGATCCGTCCGGCCCTTTCTTTGCCACGGTGTATGCGCCGTCGGACAGCAGGTTTAAGGCATAATCGGTAACCGGGATTTGATTGCCCGTATTCCGTACGGAAAGGGTCGTCTTAATCCGGTTTGCCACCTCCTGGTGCCCGCGCGGCGTTAAGCCGTTGCCTTCGCTAAGCCATGCGGAGGGCAGGCCGGATAAATCGACAACCGGAATTTCGTCCCCCGCCGCAGAACAGCCAGGTATTGCAGGCGCCGGGCGCCCACATCTCGGATAATGATACCGCTTCCCGTTCCGCTGCCTGTACCGCAGGCGGCGCAGGATAAAACGGCGCTTCCCCAAAGCACAGCCCCGCCGCTAAAAGCAGCGCGGCCAGCTGTTTCCTTCTCCTTCTCTTCATTTTGGTATTCTCCTCCCCTTTTTACCTAAAATGAAACCCCTTTTTCCATCTGAGCAACGGTAAAATCGAATTTATCTGCAAAATATGCGTCCAAATCCGCAATTTTTACGCGCTCCTGCTCCATGGTATCGCGATCGCGCACCGTAACCGCGCCGTCCTCTTCCGAGTCAAAATCATATGTAACGCAAAACGGCGTCCCGATTTCGTCCTGCCTGCGGTACCGCTTGCCGATATTGCCCCTGTCGTCGTATTCGCAGTTGTACTTTTTGGAAAGTTTGGCAAATACGTTCCCGGCGCCTTCGGCCAGTTTTTTTGACAGCGGCAGCACGCCTACCTTTACCGGAGCGAGCGCCGGATGGAAGTGCAGCACGGTCCTCATGTCCGGCGCTTCCTCTGTGCCGATATTCTCCTCGTCATACGCCGCGCACAAAAACGCAAGCACAACGCGGTCTGCGCCCAGAGACGGTTCTATGACATACGGAATGTATTTTTCCTTCTTCTCGTCGTCGAAATAAGACAAATCCTGTCCGGACGTGTTCTGGTGCTGCGTCAGATCGTAATCCGTCCTGTCCGCAATGCCCCACAGCTCGCCCCAGCCGAACGGGAATAAAAATTCAATGTCCGTCGTGCCTTTGGAGTAAAAACTCAGCTCTTCCTGCGCGTGATCCCGCAGGCGCATTTCTTCTTCCTTCATGCCAAGGCCAAGCAGCCAGTCGCGGCAGAAGCCCCTCCAGTAGGAAAACCACTCCATGTCCTTCCCCGGCTCGCAGAAAAATTCCAGTTCCATCTGCTCAAACTCCCTGGTACGGAACGTAAAATTCCCCGGCGTAATTTCGTTTCGGAACGATTTGCCGATCTGGCCGATGCCGAACGGGATCTTTTTGCGTGAAGTCCTCTGTACGTTTTTAAAATTCACAAAGATCCCCTGCGCCGTTTCCGGGCGCAGATATACGGTATTTTTCGCATCCTCCGTCACGCCCTGGAATGTCTTAAACATCAGGTTAAACTGGCGGATATCGGTAAAATTGTGCTTGCCGCAGGTCGGACAGGGAATATTGTGCTCCTCGATAAAAGAGACCATATCCTCCTGCGCCCAGCCGTCCACCGAGCCCTCCAGCGCAATGCCGTTTTCTTTGGCATAATCCTCAATCAGGTTATCCGCGCGGAAGCGCTCGTGGCACTCCTTACAGTCCATTAACGGATCGGAAAACCCGCCCAGATGCCCCGAAGCCACCCAGGTCTGCGGGTTCATCAAAATCGCGCAGTCCACGCCGACGTTATAGGGGTTCTCCTGGATAAACTTCTGCCACCACGCCCGTTTCACGTTGTTCTTAAGCTCCACGCCCAGGTTCCCGTAATCCCATGTATTCGCCAGGCCGCCGTAAATCTCGGAACCCGGGTAAATAAATCCTCTCGCTTTTGCCAGGGCTACAATTTTGTCCATTGACTTCTCCATACTGTTTTCCTTCCCTTCTGCTATTTATATACGATATATGTAAGAGACGCTTCTTCCGCCGTCTCGCTGCCCGTAATGGAAACCGTATTTTTATCCAAAACTTCCGTATCTTCTCCGGATACAAACAGCACTTTTCCAGGCACCCTTACGTTTACATTCGCCTTAATTACAGCTACTTTGCTATCGTCGTCCGCAAGGACGTCTTCTTTTGAAGCGCTCTTTTTCGCCTCTTCCAAATCATCCGGCACGCTGTAAAACCCGGTTTCAAAATCATATCCCTGCGCCTGCGCCGTCAATACGGTACCGCTGTAAAATTCAATCCCGTTGAATCCGGAATAATCCTCATACGAACCGTACTTCATCTGCAGCTTGGCCGTCCCTTCCTCCACGGCAAACGATACCTTCTCCACGTCCCCGCCGCTTTCATCTGCATAATCTAAAACATGCTGCGTAATATAGCCTTCCAATTCTTCTTCGTCATAATATTCCTTGTCCAGGCTTTCTACGTCCACACTTACTATGTTTCCTTTTTTCTCAATGAAAACGGTACTGGTATCCACGTCTGTTTTTTTGGAACATCCGGTCAACAGTCCCATGCAGAGGGCCACAAATAAGGCTGTGCATATTATCCTTTTCATCTTCTCCTGCCTCCCATATTTTTTGATATATTCACGCAATCCAGGATATTATACTATGTTCTTTTAAATATTTCAACCTGTGATTGATTTCAATATATCCAGGGACTGAAACGCATGAGAAATACGCATGGTAAAAAAACGGTCTAATATCTGCTCCAGAGTCAAAAGCACCTCCTGTGAAACGGCAAACGTATAGAGGGCGTTTAGTTTTGCCGAAAGAATATACTGCATGGTATACAAAGCCGATTCTTCTACCGGGATGCCGTCTGCGCCTTCTTTGCACAATGCGCAGAGCATACCTTCTTTTTGTACCGAAAAATAAGAAAGGCGTTCTTTTTTGCCGCAGTTCTGGCAAAAATACAGGTTTGGGTATTCCCCTTCCACAAGCAAAACGCGCAGTTCAAAAATCCTGCGCACCAGGCGGTTCTCCAAAGCATGGCGTCCTAACGCCCGAAGCGTCTGGTACAAAAGCTTTAATAACTCGCTGCCGTCATTATTTTCCCGGGAACAGTAATCCGCAATTTCCAGAAAATAAAAACCGTAACATGCTTTTTCCGGATCTTCGGACAGTTCCCTGAAATAATTTGAAATGGAAGCCCTGGCCAGATTATATGTACTGTGTCCTTCAAACAGCTCAAATTCGCCAAAGGAAAAAGGGCTGGTTGCAGCCAAAAGCTGGCTGGTGGGGCGTCTGGCCCCTCTCGCAAAGGCTGTAATCTTCCCTCTTTCTTTTGTCAAAAGGGTAATTCTCTTATCGTAATCCCCAATCGGCATCACATGCAGCACCATCCCTAATAGAACTACGTTCTGTCCCATAGCTTCCCATCCCTCTTCCAAAGCCTGCAGTTTCGTCCATCCGGTACGCCCCGCCGCCGTTTTGTGTGCTTTTTGCCTTCGCATCCTGCCGGTAAGCCAGATAATCCGAAACCTTCCCGCTCATCTCAAAATTCTTCCATGCATCTACTGCCATCCGCCGTCATCTCCTAAGTATGTTTATCCGAAACCTTCTACACACTTAGGGTATCCTTCTTTTACGGATTCATACCAGATAAAAATTGGCAGCTTTCTTATCCTTCTTCCTTACGGTAGCCGAAATTTTTAATCATAGAATCCGAATCCCGCCAGTCCTTTTTCACCTTTACCCAAAGCTTTAAGTTGGCTTTAGAGCCAAGCAGGCGCTCAATTTCAAACCGGGCGTTACTGCCGATTTTCTTAAGCATATCGCCGCCTTTCCCGATGATAATGCCTTTGTGGGAATCTTTTTCACAGATAATCGTAGCTTCAATGTCTATGATTTTTTCTTTGGAACGGCTTTTCCGCTTTTTCATCCGCTCGATGGTCACCGCAATCCCATGCGGGACTTCTTCGTCCAGCGCGTGCAGGGCTTTTTCACGCACAATTTCCGCCACAATCTGCCGCTCCGGCTGATCCGTGACCGTATCTTCATCATAAAACATCGGCCCGTACGGGAGGTATTTAAAAATACTGTCTACAATATCGGAAAGGTTATAGCCCGTTTTTGCCGCCGCCGGAATGATTTCGTCAAATTCAAATACCTTGCGGTATGTGTCGATACACAAAAGAATCTGCTCTTTCGCCACCATATCCACTTTGTTGATAACCAGGATAACCGGAAGCTTTGCCTTTTCAAGCTGCTTTATAATATGCCTGTCGCCCGCGCCGATATAA
>CAJTLD010000138.1:5611-6310 GCA_910577065.1 uncultured Lachnospiraceae bacterium
CCGCCGGGTTCCACCAGCCACAGGATTACGTCCACATCCTTCAACGTTTCTTCCGCAGCATTTACCATATATTCGCCCAGCTTGTTTTTGGCCTGGTGGATGCCGGGCGTATCCACGAATATAATCTGCCCCCGCGCAGCGTCCGTATAAACCGTACGGATACGGTTTCTTGTCGTCTGCGGTTTGTTGGAGGTAATCGCTATTTTTTGGCCAATCAGCTGGTTCATCAGTGTAGATTTTCCGACGTTCGGCCTGCCGATAATTGTTACGAAGCCTGATTTTATATTCTGTTCCATAGATTTTCCCTTCTTATCTGTGCCGCGCCGCACTGCGCTGCCGGTTAATAAAGCTGTTCCGTTTTGAAAAACAGTCCCTGCTGCTCCTTCATCTTTTCTTCGTTTCCAATAACGCAAAGATTCTGCTGGCTAAGCACCGCTTCTGTCAAATCCGCCAGTCTGCGGATATCATCGGCGTCCGCGCCGATCACTTCATCCCGTTCTTTCTGGATTTGCGCGTAACTAACGCCGCACAAATACGCCGTTACGGCGCGCAGCCCTTTTGCCGCGGGAGTAAGCGGGGTATCCATTTCGCTGACGGCGCCGATAATATATTTTGTCATATCCCGTTCACTGACTGTAAAATTCTTAAGATATTCCACAACTCCTTCATATATCTCGTTGGTGCGTCTTAGATTCGGAT
>CAJTLD010000139.1:0-1779 GCA_910577065.1 uncultured Lachnospiraceae bacterium
ACGTTTCCCTTTTTGCCGGACAATAGAAAGGCCCCGCTTCCGGTAACGGTCCAGGTAGCTGATACGGGTCTTTGATTGGCATACTCCAGGGGAAAACGAAACTGTTTTTCCGCACTGGCAAAATGGCTTGAAGTAAGAGCGGCCACGTTTTTGGCATAGCCTGCGCCTACGCACATGGAAGCTAAGGACAGAGACTCCCCGGCCGTCGAACAGGCGCCGTAAAGCCCGAACAGAGGAATTTCGTAATCCATCAGTCCAAAAGAAGTCGCGATATTTTGCCCCAGCAAATCCCCTGCAAACAAATAGCGAATATCCTCCGGTTTTAAGCCTGCTTTCCCCATGGCAAGCAGGAGCGCTTCTTTTTGCAGCGTGCTCTCCGCCATCTCCCAGGTATCTTCGCCGAATTTATCGTCCCCGCATATCATGTCAAACGCTTTCCCAAGCGGTCCTTCCCCTTCTTTTTTGCCGACTACGGACGCGCTTGCGATTAAGTAAACGTCCTGCGGGAAGGTAAGGCTTTGCTCCCCGATATCATATTTTTGTTTTTCTGACATTGCATATATCTCTCCTGCTTTTTTCTGTTAGTATTTCTTTTTTGGGAAAGATTATGCAGACGCTTTATTTTTTGAATTTTTTGCAGAGTTGTTCGGTTCCAAAAATTCCTGCGGCCGCCGCCAGAAAAAGGACGGCTGTTGTTACGATGGAATTTTGGTTGAATACAGGTAAAATGTTCGTTTCCGCCCTGAGCACGGACGAAATATTTGCCGCCATATGCGCGGCCGCCGCCGCGGCAAAGCTTCCCGAGCGCTCCATAAAATAAGCCAGCAAAATTCCGAATATAAAAGCGTATACAAACTGTACCAGGTTCATATGGACCACTCCAAACAAAACGGCGGATACAAGAGCGGCGCGTTTGGGGCCAAGCCAGTTTTTAGCCCTCTCATAGACAATCCCGCGGAATAAAAATTCTTCGGTTACAGGAATGACAACTCCAAGCGCCAAAAGTTCCAGCGCCACCCTTCCGGAATAAAACGTTTCGGACACCTGTTCGTATGAAGCGGAATAATCGGCAATGCGAAGCATGCCAAGCAGATTGTTTAAAGCCAGTGCAAAAAAAACGCCGGACACAAACGCAAGGAGAGATACCAAAACGGTTCTCTTTGGCTGCATAGCCGCACGGAACGGCTTATCCTGCCTGTAAAACGAATATAAAACGGGCAGAGACGCCAAAGACGTAAGAAGCTGGCGAAACACAGGAACATCCGTTTCTCCAGGCAAAAGGAAATGCAATACATACAAAGCGGCAACCGTCACGGCATAATACATAAAAACAGGATACAAAACCTCCCAGAAACGCATGGGAGCCGTTTTTAAGGAATTATGGAAGCTGCCCGGTGAGTTGAAATAACGCATCTTTGACCTCCTTTAAATAGAAAAGCGATCCAAAAGCCACAGCTACCCCGCTTTCTTTGCGGGCAGCCGCATACGAAAGGCGCACCGCGTCTTTTATATCTGCGGCTTCATGCGCCTGCCCGCCGCACGCCGTAATCTCTTTTGCAAGTTCTAAAGAACAAAGCGCCCTGGGATTATCCGGCGTTACGGTAAAAATCTGATCAAAACAAGGCAGCAGAATACGCGCCATTTCTTTGTAAGGCTTATCTGCCATTACGCCCATAATCCCAATCTTTTTTTTGTTCCCAAAATGGGCAAGCAGGCTTTTTTTCAGTTCCAGCGCCGCGTCGGGGTTATGCGCGCCGTCGATATAAAAGGGCGGATGAA
>CAJTLD010000139.1:1817-3562 GCA_910577065.1 uncultured Lachnospiraceae bacterium
GCGGGCAAATTCGTCCAGAGCCAGGAAGAAGCGGCCCGCGCCCGCCTGCCGCAGCAGGCCGATTACGCTTATGGCGAGCGAAGCGTTATTTTCCTGATAGCTTCCCCCCATCGACAGGCGAAGTTCCCCAAGCACAGGATGGCGGCAGATAAGCGCGCCGTTTTCTGCATATGCCTCTTCCATTGGGAGCGCCTCGTGAAAGGAAGCGTTAAGCGCAGATGCGCATTCCCTTAAAATTCGCCCGGATTCGCCTTGCCGGGCGGCCGAAACAACGGGACAGCCGCGTTTGATGATTCCTGCTTTTACACGCGTAATTTCTACGATGCTGTTCCCTAAAAACTGCATATGATCCATGCCAATGGAAGTAAATACGCTGCACAGCGGATGTTCGATTACATTTGTAGCGTCCGTACTGCCTCCCATGCCGGCTTCTAAAAGCACAATATCACATTTTTGCCTGTAAAACCACAAAAATGCCAGCGCTGTTTCGGCTTCAAATACTGTCGGATGGCGAAGTCCTTCTTCCTGCATCCTGCGGCATGCGTCCGAAACGTCCTGCATACAAGACGCATACTCTTCTTCCGAAATCCATTGGCCGTTTATCTGGCAGCACTCCCGCAGATGAAATACTGCAGGAGAACTATACTGCCCCACCCGGTACCCCGCTTCTTTCAGCGCCGAAGCCGCAAAACAGCAGACAGAGCCTTTGCCGTTTGTCCCGGCGACGTGGACGGCCGGAAGGTGACGCCAGATATCGCCCAATTGGCGCATTAACGCCCGCATGCTGTCAAGTCCCAAAATACTTCCGTATGCTTTTATCTCTTCGTGAAACTTTACTGCCTGTGCATAATCCATAACTGCCCCGCTTTCTTTTGTTATACGTGCCTGACTCCTTTTGTATCACGTTTTCCCACCCTAAGGCGGCTTAACTCCAGTTCCCGTTCCCTAAGCGGCACGGTAAGGCTTTCCCCGGGCATAAGCAGGTATGCTTCCGCCAGCATATCTTCTGCCGAAAGCCGCATGCCGCGCACCCCGACGGCCCCTTTTTTCTTTTCCGGGATACACGCCGCTTCAATCCGCAAAAACATGCCTTTTTCAGAGCGCAGGATCATATGGAGCCCCTCTTCTTTTATGCCAATCCGCACTACTTCGTCCCCTTCGGAAAGCTTTGTGGCCGCCGTCGTGCGTTTTGCAACGTCAAACTCCTCCCCGGCCACGGTCTTTAACATCCCAAACCGGGTAACGAATATAAGCTTCCTCTGTTTTAAAACGGCGACAGACGCCGCAAAAACAAACGTTTCCTTACTGCTGTCGTAATTGCTTAAGTTGTCAATCGGCTGCCCTTTATCCCGGAATTTTCCAAAAGGCAGATCCGCCGCCTTGATAAGATGCATCTGTCCCTGGTTTGTAAAAACAGCGATTTTGCCGGTATTTTTACATGGGATTACAAAATGGTTTTCGCTGTCCGCCGCCTCTTTGTTCCGTTCGTAAACGCCTGCGTCCACCGCCCGCGCATAACCGAAGCGATCCATCAAAAAAACAATGTCCGTCTCTTCTATCTGCGGCTCTTTTAAAATAATTTCTTTCGCCTGCTCAAGATCCGTCCTGCGTAAAACGGCATATTCCTTCTTGAGGGCTTCGAGTTCTTTGATAATCACCTTTGCCATGGCGGCGCGGCTCCCTAAAATTTCTTCATACCGCAGAATATTTTTTTTCGTTTTTTCATATTCCGCCATAAGGGCTTC
>CAJTLD010000139.1:3579-4230 GCA_910577065.1 uncultured Lachnospiraceae bacterium
TCTATTTCAAGGCCAATCAGTTTGTACAGGCGCATTTCCAAAATAGCGGTTGCCTGCCGTTCTGTAAAACGCAGCGCGGCGGCCTTTTTTTCGGACGCTTTTGATTGAAACCGGATTGGCTGCGTGATCCCTTCGGTCAGGCAGGCTTTTGCGTCTTTAATATGTTTGCTGCCGCGCAGTATTTCTATGATCAGATCGATTACGTCGCAGGCTTTTATCAGCCCCTCCTGCACTTCTCTTTTTTCCAGTTCTTTTTGCAGAAGCGTTTTGTATTTGCGCGTTGCAATTTCATACTGGAAATTGACGTGGTGGCGGATAAACGGTACAAGCCCCATCGTTTCCGGCCGGCCTTCCGCTACGGCAAGCATATTTACGCCAAATGTATCTTCCAGGCGCGTTTTTTTGTAAAGCAGGCCAAGCAGGCGTTCTGCGTCGGCCCCGCGGCGCAGTTCTATGACAATGCGGATCCCCTCCTTGGAAGACTGGTTCGAAATATCGACGATATCCGCCGTTTTTTTGGATTCCACCAGGGCGTATACGTCGTTTAAAAATTTGCCGATGCCCGCGCCTATCATAGGATAGGGAATTTCCGTAATAATAATTTTTTCTTTACCGCCTTTTAGTTTCTCAACGGCCGCATGTTGTTTTCCC
>CAJTLD010000139.1:4240-6310 GCA_910577065.1 uncultured Lachnospiraceae bacterium
CAACGGCCGCCCTGCCGCGGATTTTGATTTTACCCGTTCCTGTAGCGTAAATCTGCAGCAGATCGTCTTTATTGACGACGATTCCCCCGGTGGGAAAATCCGGGCCTTTGATGTATTCCATCATCTGCTCCGTATTGATATCCGGGTTTTTCATATAGGCTTTTACGCCTTCTATCACTTCTCCAAAATTGTGGGGAGGAATGCTTGTAGCCATGCCTACGGCAATCCCTTCCGCACCGTTTATCAGTAGATTGGGCACTTTTACCGGCAGTACGGCGGGTTCTTTTTCGGTTTCGTCAAAGTTCGGCACAAAATCCACGACGTCTTTATCCAAATCCGCCAGATACGCTTCCTGCGTAATCTTTTTTAACCTGGCTTCCGTATAACGCATGGCGGCCGCCCCATCCCCTTCAATGGAACCGAAGTTTCCGTGCCCGTCCACAAGGGGCAGGCCTTTTTTAAACTCCTGTGCCATTACCACAAGCGCTTCATAAATAGAACTGTCGCCGTGAGGATGGTATTTACCCATGGTATCCCCTACGATACGGGCGCATTTGCGGTACGGCTTATCGTAGCGTATGCCAAGTTCATACATATCGTAAAGCGTTCTTCTCTGCACCGGCTTTAAGCCGTCCCGTACGTCCGGCAGCGCCCTTGCAATAATCACGCTCATCGCATAGTCAATGTAGGACTTCTGCATCAGTTCCGAGTATTCTGTCCGGATGATCTGTTCTGTTTCTGTCATTTTTGCATTCCTTCCTATACATCCAGCTGTGCGTCCTGCGCGTGTTCATAAATAAACGCCCGGCGCGGCGGCACATCGGTTCCCATTAACATTTCGGTGACGTCGGACGCCATTCGGGCGTCTTCAATTTCCACTTTTTTCAAAATCCGGGTTTTGGGATCCAGCGTCGTCTCCCAAAGCTGATCGGCGTCCATTTCGCCTAAGCCTTTATACCTCTGTAAAGTAAAGCCGCCCTTATGGCGTTTCCGGTATTTTTCAAGCGCCGCGTCATCGTAAAGATACTCTTCTGCCCCGCGGGACGGAATCGCCTTATACAACGGCGGCATTGCAATATACACATGCCCCTCAAAGATCAGTTCCGGCATAAAGCGGTAAAATAACGTCAGCAAAAGCGTGGATATGTGCGCGCCGTCCACATCCGCGTCCGCCATAATAATAATTTTGTTATACCGAAGCTTTGTAATGTCAAAATCATTGCCGAAGCCTTCGGAAAACCCGCAGCCAAACGCATTGATCATGGTTTTGATTTCGGCGTTTGCAAGCACCTTGTCAATGCTGGCCTTCTCCACGTTTAAGATTTTTCCGCGTATTGGAAGAATCGCCTGAAAACTGCGATCCCTGGCCGATTTGGCGGAACCGCCCGCCGAATCTCCCTCGACAATAAAAATCTCGCAGGCCGAAGCGTCCCTGCTTTCGCAGTTTGCCAGCTTGCCGTTGGAATCAAATGAAAATTTCTGTTTTGTCAGAAGGTTGGTTTTGGCCCGTTCTTCGGATTTACGGATTTTAGCGGCTTTCTCGGCGCAGCCCAATACGGCTTTTAAGCTTTCCAAATTTTTGTCAAAATAAAGCGGTATCTGATCGCCGGATACCTTTCCGACAGCCCTTGCCGCGTCCTGGTTATCTAATTTGGTCTTGGTCTGCCCTTCAAAACGCGGATCCGGGTGCTTTACGGAAATCACGGCGGTCATGCCGTTTCTGACGTCCGTCCCGGTAAAGTTGGCGTCCTTTTCCTTTAATACGCCAAGTTCCCTGGCATACTGGTTTAACAGCGTTGTAAACGTTGTTTTAAACCCGGTTAAATGGCTTCCGCCTTCTGCATTGTAAATATTGTTGCAGAACCCCAGCACGTTTTCGTGAAATTCATTGGTATACTGAAACGCCGCTTCTACGGCAATCCCCTCGTTTTCCCCGCAGAAATAGACCACATCGCAGACGGCCTCGGAATTTTTGTTTAACTCCGCGACAAACCCGCGGATGCCTTCTTCTTCGTGGAATACTTTTTGCTGCGGCTCCGGCAGACGCCGGTCTTCATAAATAATTGTAAG
>CAJTLD010000140.1:0-207 GCA_910577065.1 uncultured Lachnospiraceae bacterium
CACCATTAGCCGTATTATTCCGTAACCCCAAGCGGACGAAAAGGGGCCGCAGACCTGCAAAAACGTAGTATTCATGCGGGTTTGCGGCCTTTTTAGCATCTAAGCCCGACCTACAATCTCAACGGGTAAGAGGAAAATCAAAAATTATTTCAAAAAACACTTGCATTTTCTGTCAAAACAAGGTATACTGTCCTAGTGCTGATAAGT
>CAJTLD010000140.1:246-6300 GCA_910577065.1 uncultured Lachnospiraceae bacterium
GTAGAGCGCCGCATTCGTAATGCGTAGGTCGTCGGTTCGAGTCCGACTATCGGCTTCCCCTTTCAAAGTACCGCAACCGATTCGGTTGCGGTATCTTTTTGTCTTCTTTTTTCTTTATCCTGCAAAATCAAACAGCGACAGCTGGTTTGACTCCGGCAGATCCGCCAGAATCCCCATATTTGCCATCAAATCAATTACGGTTTTGCTGACCTTGGTACGCTGCCTGAAATCGTCTTTTGACAGAAACGGCCCGTCTTTTGCCGCTTCCTCCACGGCCTCCGCCGCTTTTTCCCCCATCCCGTCAATCGTTCCGAGGGACGGCATCAGCTTCCCGTCGATGATCTGGAACCGCGTCGCCTGCGCGCGGTAGACGTCCAGCGGCAAGAAGGAAAATCCCCTGGCGTACATCTCCTGCACAATCCGCATGTCGCGGTAAGTGTCCTGCTCTTTTTTGGAAAGCTTATCCTTCTTGTTCTCATACTCCCGCATAAAATAATGCAGCCGCTCCTGCCCCTGGCACATCAGTTCATAACTAAACCCCGTGGCGCGAATGCTGAAATATGCCGCATAGTACGCCAGCGGATAAAATACTTTGCAGTACGCAATACGCCATGCCATCATAACGTAAGCCGCGGCGTGCGCTTTCGGAAACATGTATTTGATCTTTTCACAGGACCAGATATACCAGTCCGGTACGCCGTGGGCGATCATTTCTTTTTTCCACTCCTCTTTCAGCCCTTTCCCTTTACGCACAGACTCCATAATCGTAAACGACAGTTCGCTGTCTAAGCCCATGTGGATGAGATACACCATAATATCGTCGCGCGTACATATAGCGGTGGAAATCGTCGCTTTGCCTTCCTGGATCAGCGTCTGCGCGTTGCCGAGCCACACGTCCGTGCCGTGGGAAAGCCCGGATATCCGGATCAGATCGGAAAATTCCTGCGGCTTGGCGTCAATAACCATCTGCATGGCAAAATCCGTACCAAACTCCGGGATGCCGAGCGCCCCAAGGGCGCAGCCGCCGATGTCCTCCGGCGTAATGCCGAGCGCTTCGGTATTTTTAAACAAAGACATGACCGCCGGATCGTCCAGCGGGATGCTCTGGGGATTTAACCCCGTTAAGTCCTGCAGCATACGGATCATGGTCGGATCGTCGTGCCCGAGAATGTCTAATTTCAACAGGTTGTGATCGATCGAATGATAATCAAAATGCGTCGTCACGATATTGGTCGTCATATCGTTGGCGGGATGCTGCACCGGGGTAAAGGAGTCGATTTCCTCGCCGACCGGAAGCACGATAATGCCGCCCGGATGCTGCCCGGTTGTCCGGCGGACGCCCACGCAGCCCTGTACAATCCGGCTGACCTCGCAGTTGCGCTTATGGATGCCGCGCTCTTCAAAGTAGTTTTTAATATAGCCAAAGGCGGTTTTATCGGCCAGCGTGCCGATTGTCCCAGCGCGGTAGGTCTGCCCGTAGCCGAAAATCACTTCCGTATAGGCATGCGCCTTACTCTGGTATTCCCCGGAAAAATTCAGATCAATGTCCGGTTCTTTGTTGCCCTTAAAGCCGAGGAAGGTTTCAAACGGAATGTCAAATCCTTCTTTATTCAGCGGATGCCCGCACACCGGACAGGTTTTATCCGGCATATCGCACCCGCCCCGGCCGGAAAAGGCTTTGACCTCCGGCGAATCGAAATCGCTGTAATGACATTCGGGGCACAGGTAATGCGCCTGCAGGGGATTTACTTCCGTAATGCCGGACATGGTGGCGGCGAAGGAGGAGCCTACCGAACCGCGCGAGCCTACCAGGTAGCCGTCTTCGTTGGATTTCCATACCAGCTTCTGCGCAATGATATACATTACGGCGTAGCCGTTTGATATGATGGAGTTCAATTCCCGATCCAGACGCTCTTTGACAATGGACGGCAGATCCCTCCCGTACATTTCGTGGGCTTTCCGGTAGCAGATATCGCGCAGAAGCCGGTCGGAATCCGGAATCACCGGCGGGCACTTGTCCGGGCGCACCGGGGAAATTTTTTCACACATATCGGCGATTTTATTCGGGTTTGTAATAACGACTTCTTCCGCCTTTTCGCTCCCCAGGTACGCAAACTCCGAAAGCATCTCTTCCGTGGTGCGCAGATAAAGCGGCGCCTGGTTGTCCGCGTCCTTAAAGCCTTTTCCCGCCATAATGATCCGGCGGTACACCTCGTCCTCGGGATCTAAAAAATGCACGTCGCAGGTCGCTACAACCGGTTTTCGGAACTGTTCCCCGAGCGATACGATCCGGCGGTTTAACTCCTGCAGATCCTCGACGCGCTCCACCGGGATTTTTTCGTTGTCCAGCATAAACAGGTTGTTTCCGATCGGCTGAATCTCCAGGTAATCATAAAACTGCGCCAGACGGGCGATTTCCTCCCCCGGCCTGCCGTTTAGCAGCGCCTGGTACAATTCTCCGGCCTCACAGGCGGAGCCGATCAGGATGCCTTCCCGGCGCTTGATAAATTCTGTTTTCGGAATCCGCGGACGCCCGTGGAAATATACCAGGTGGGACAGCGATACCAGCCGGTAGAGATTGATGCGCCCCACGTCGTTTGCCGCAAGCAAAATTGCGTGATAGCTTGGCATTTTCCCGATAATGCCGGGATCGGATGCGGAAAGCTGCGCAACCTGGTTTAGATCGGTTATGCCCCGTTCCTTTAGCATCCCGATTAACTTAATGAAAATCCCCGCCGTACACTCCGCATCGTCCACGGCGCGGTGATGGTTCTGTAACGGCACGCCCAGCGCTTTTGCAAGATTATCCAGCTTAAAACGGCTTAGCCCCGGCAGAAGGTTTCTGGCAAGCGCAACCGTATCTAACACCGTAAACTCTTCCGTTTTGCCCTGCTGCCCTAAATTGTGCTTAATGAAGCCCATGTCAAAATCCGCGTTGTGGGCAACCATGACCGCCCCGCTGCAAAACTCCATAAATTCCGGCAGCACTTCTTCGATTTTCCTTGCGTCCATGACCATTTCGTCGTTGATTTTCGTGATTTCTTCGATGCGGTACGGAATCGGGACTTCGGGATTGACAAATGAGGAAAAACGCCCGGTAACGGCGGCATGTTCTACCCGGACCGCGCCGATCTCGATGATTTTATGTACGCCCGGGCTAAATCCGGTCGTTTCCAAATCAAACACCACATAGGCTTCGTCTAAGCTTTGGCCTTTGGCGTTTTCCACCATGGATTTCAGATCGTCCACCAGATACGCTTCCATGCCGTAAATCACTTTAAAGTCGCTGTCTTTGGGGACGGCGTGGTTGGCGTCCGGGAACGACTGCACGTCGCCGTGATCGGTAACGGCAATCGCTTTATGCCCCCATTTCATCGCACGCTTTATGATGTCTTTTACATCGGATACGCCGTCCATATCGCTCATTTTGGTATGGCAGTGCAGTTCTACGCGCTTTAGCGGGCTGTTGTCCATTCTTGCGCCGCGAAAATCCTGCGCCTTTTTGATACCGATAATGGAGCCGATAGTAAGCTCGCTGTCAAATTTGTCAATTGTGGTGACGCCTTTGATTTTTAAAAACGAGCCTTTTTTCATGTGCTCCAGAAGATCGGACAGCGCTTCGTTCCGGACGAAGATCTTTAGTACGATGGTATCGGTAAAGTCTGTGACCGTCAGGATTACGATTGTTTTTTCGTTGCGGATTTCACGGGTATCCAGTTCAATGACCTGCCCGCGGATCACGACCTCGCCCATTTCGCCTACGATTTTATCTATGGTAATCGGCTCGTCCTCAAAATCGCGCCCGTAAATCACGTCCGGGTTGCCGGAGCGTTTTACGGTATAGGACGCGCCCCTGCCGCCGGCCTCTTTGCGGGCGGCAGGCTCTTTGGTTTTCAAGGGGCGTTCCGGGCGGGGCGTATCGGACGCCCCGGCGGACGCGTTTTCTTGGCCCGCCATGCCGGAGAGCCGGATTACGTTTAAAATCTCCTGTTTGATCATGCGGTCCGCTTTTTCTATATGGCTGCCGCCGCTTGACGGCGCATAGGAAAGCTCCGCAATGAAATCCATACCGCAGCGCTCGCAGAAAATTTTTTCCAGGATATGTACCAGTTCATCCGCACGCTCCCTGGCGATAATGGTGTCTTCTAAGACAAGCCGCATCCGGGTTTCGTCTAAAAAGGCGCGTTCGGCGCTGTGGTAGACGTTATAAAGCAGCAGGCTGTACGCACGCAGCTCTGCGGCAATGCTGTCTTTGTAGATATCCATAAGCTTTTTGGCGGTATACTGTCCGGAAAGGCGGTATTTTTCTATGATTTTGACTTCCATGTGCTGCTTTGGAAACAGCTGGGATGCGATTTCGTGTTCCAGGGTGAAAATTTCTGTTTTGTGGATTAAGCGTGTCCCCAGAAGATAAATGCGCAGGGAGGTTTTGGAGCGGTTTGCGCTTATTTTGGTAATTTCCGTGCCGAGCAGAAGGGATTTTAATTCTTCTTTTACAGAAAGGGTGGGAAATACTTCAAAAAAGGGTTTTTGCATGTTCTATCAACTCCGGTTCTTGGTTTTATGCTTTATTGTAACAATTCTATGCGGATTTGTCACTTGTTCTTTTGCAACCGTTTTGCCTTCCGGTTTCCCGGTTACGTTCTTTTCTTTGTATTTGCCCCGTTCTGTTGTAATCCTGACCGGCTTATGATAGAATCTGCTTATAGGAACGCTGGCGGTTTGCCGCCGGCACGAATCACAATCGGGGAGGTGCATACTATGAAAAGAAACGCTGCGCTGGCAGCACGCTGTATACTGTTCCTCTCTCTTCTTTATTTTCTGATTGACCGAAACGGAATCGCCGGATTGATTGACTTTCTGCAATTTACGGAAGTCGTTCTGACCTCGGTTCTTTTAAGCCTTGCTATAAGGGCTTTCCACAAACGAGGCCTGTCGTATCTTATGGAATGGACGGCGCTGTCTGCAGGGATTTTGTGGACTGTGATCCAACTGTTTCTGATGCAAAACCGGTACGGCGCGCTTGAAGGGATGATGCTTCCGGTCAGCATGCTTTCTTTCTGGTACGGCTTAATGCTCAGTATCGGCAATTCGCTGCTGATTCGGCATCATCTGAAACAAAAAGAACGGGAGCGTGATGTTTATGAATAAACTGCAGTTTTTTATGAGGCTGAACAGACGCCATAAAGGGAAATGCTTTCTGCTGTTTCTTGTGTTTACTTTTGCAGGGGCTGTGATAGCAGGAACTTTATTCGTTGTGCAGAATAATTCTTACTTATACCAGGCTCAACTTACGCAGCTTGCGCAGATGACACAGGATTCTTCTGAACTGGTGTACCGGCAGACCGAACATATTTTAAGTGTTTTTTCCCTTGCAAGCATCCTGGTTGCCGTCTGGGGCGGTTTTACCCTGCTGCTGTTTAAAGATCTGTCTATGGAACGGACATTTGCCATGTGTAAAATTTACGGGATGAAAAAGAAGGATCTTTTATATAAAGCGCTGGCAGATTTGCTTTTGTATGGGATCCTTGCCGGAATCCTGGGCGGAATCGGGGGTTACTGGCTCTTTCGGTACCTGGCGGTTTATGTCTGTGAAACGGAAGCCGGGATCCGTCTTTTTTCCTTCTCTTTTGCCGGCATCCTGTTCAAAGAATTTCTGATTTTAAGTACCGTCGCATTCTGGGGGAGTTCTATCTCCGGGAGCTTTGTCTATGAAAAACATATCCTAAGCGTTTTAAACCAGAGAAATGAGAAAGCGGGACGCCCTTTTACCTCATTTCATATAGCGGGCGTTTTGGTCCTGCTGGCGGAAATCACCGCCATCTTTTCCGGAAGCCTGAAATATATGCTGACGATCCTTACCGTCGCGGCTATTACAACGATTCTGCTGTATGTGATTTTCCGGTCCGTTTTTTCAAAGCGAATCGGCAGACGCCGGAACCAAAAGCCGTTAAGCAGTATGTGGGGTTTAAGCTTCCGGTTTTTATGTTCGCGCAGCAAAAAAGACGCCGTTTTGGCCGCTACCGTGTCGGTCGGGGCGATCCTGATTTGCTT
>CAJTLD010000141.1 GCA_910577065.1 uncultured Lachnospiraceae bacterium
TGAAAAAAAACCACGGCACCAAGCCTGCCATCAGCCAAAGTAAAAACGGAATTGTCATACCTGCCGCGTCGCTCACCGGAGTCGGTTTCAAGCCTTTTTCAAATACAAACCAGTATACGAATATCATAATCACCGGCTGGACAAACGCCCAGATAATCCCCAGATAAGACCCGGCAAACTTTGTTTTAAAATCATTCACAGAAAGGCGGGCAATCAGCTTTCTGTCTGCTATGACCCCCGCCAGTGACAATCCCGTTCTTTTCGATCCTGCCATACGTTTCCCTCTTACTGCTTCTTTGCAGCGGTATACTCCCGGATACCGCCCCATACTTTATCCTTATCCGACAAAATCAGATCTTCCTGCGTCATCCCTTCCGGCATCGGCCAGTCCACGCCAATCTCCGGATCCTTCCACAATAACCCGCCTTCGTCGTTCGGATGATAAAAATCCGTCACCTTATAACAAAATTCGGCATAATCGCTTAACACCACAAACCCGTGCGCAAATCCCTTCGGGATAAAAAACTGCTTTTTGTTCTCCGCGGAAAGCACAACGCCGAACCACTTTCCAAACGTCTTAGAGCCTTCCCTAAGATCCACCGCCACGTCAAACACTTCCCCGTTTATCACACGCACCAGCTTGTCCTGCGGGAAATTGATCTGAAAATGCAGCCCGCGCAAAACGCCCTTTTTGGAAGCCGACTGGTTGTCCTGCACAAACGTACAGTCAATCCCCGCCTCCTTAAAATCATTGTAATTATAAGTTTCCATAAAATAGCCGCGCGCGTCTCCAAATACGCTCGGCTCAATCACCTTAAGCCCTGCAATTCCGTTGCAGTCATCCGTCACTTTAATTTTTCCCATATCCGTATCCCCCTCTACAAGCCTTCGGCAACCTCAACCAGATACTGGCCGTAATCCGTCTTTAACAGAGGCTGCGCCAATTTCACCAGCTGTTCCTTATCGATAAATCCCCGTTTGTAAGCAATCTCTTCAATACACGAAATATAAAGCCCCTGGCGTTTCTGGAACGCGGACACAAAATCCGCCGCCGCCAAAAGCATATCGTGGCTTCCCGTATCCAGCCACGCAAAGCCGCGTCCAAGCGTCTCCACCGAAAGCGCCCGGCGCTTTAAATATTCATTATTCACGCTTGTAATTTCAATTTCCCCGCGTGCGGAAGGCTTCACGTTCTTTGCAATCTCCACCACATCATTATCATAAAAATAAAGGCCCGGCACGGCATAATTAGACTTTGGATGTTCCGGCTTTTCCTCAATCGAAATCGCCCGGCCGTTTTCGTCAAATTCCACCACGCCGTACTCTCTGGGATCCCTGACATAATACCCGAAAATCGTCGCGCCCTTCTTCTGCTCGGTCTGTTCCGCCGCACGCCGCAGCACGCGCGAAAAACTCTGCCCGTAAAAAATATTATCGCCAAGCACCAAAGCTACGGCATCATCCCCGATAAACGACTCTCCAATTAAAAACGCATCCGCAAGCCCTCTCGGCTCTTCCTGTACGGCATAGCAAAACCGCATCCCAAGCTGCTCGCCGCTTCCCAGCAAATCCTCAAATACCGGCAAATCCCTCGGCGTGGAAATAATCAGAACTTCACGTATCCCCGCAAGCATCAGCGTAGATAACGGATAATAAATCATCGGCTTATCATAAATCGGCATAATCTGCTTACTGATTGCCTTCGTCAGCGGATAAAGCCTCGTCCCCGCGCCGCCCGCTAAAATGATCCCTTTCATTGCATACTCCTCTCATGCCGCAAGAAAGAAGGCTTACCGCCGTTTACCCTAACCGTAACCCTTCTTTCCGCAAAAACCTATTTATTTTGATACATATCGTCGTAATATTTCTGGTAATCCCCGCTGGTCACATTTGCCATCCAGTCCTCATGCTCAAAGAACCATGCAATCGTCTTTTTAATCCCGTCTTTAAACATCGTCTCCGGCTCCCAGCCAATCTCGCTTTTAATCTTATCCGGCGCAATCGCATACCTTCTGTCGTGCCCTTTGCGGTCTTCCACATAGGTAATCAAATCCCGGCTAATAAGCTTCCTTCTCTCGTCGCCCTCCGGCAGCATTTCAAGAAGCGTATCCAGAATAATATGGATAATCTCAATATTCTGCTTCTCATTGTGCCCGCCGATGTTATACGTTTCACCTAGGCGCCCTTTTTCAATTACCATATCAATACCCTTCGCATGGTCGTCCACATACAGCCAGTCGCGGACGTTCTTGCCGTCCCCGTACACCGGAAGCTTCCTGCCGTGCAGCGCATTGTTGATGATCAGAGGTATCAGCTTCTCCGGAAACTGGTACGGCCCGTAATTGTTCGAGCAGTTCGTAATATTCGCCGGAAAACGGTACGTATCCACATATGCCTTTACCAGCATGTCCGAAGACGCCTTGCTCGCGGAATACGGGCTGTGCGGCGCATAAGGCGTCGTCTCGTAAAAATATCCGCCGTCCTCGTCCAACGAACCGTATACCTCGTCCGTAGAAACATGCAGAAACTTCTTGCCCTCTTGATAAGATCCGTCCGCATTCTCCCACGCCGCCCTCGCACAGTTTAACATCACCGCCGTACCGAGTACATTCGTCTTAATAAACACTTCCGGGCTTTTAATGCTGCGGTCTACATGGCTTTCCGCCGCAAAATGCACCACATAATCCACATCATTCTGATCAAAAATCTCTGCAATCGCAGCGGAATCCGTAATATCCGCCTTTATAAATGTATAATTTTCCCTGTCTTCCACTGATTTCAAATTCTCCAGATTCCCCGCATACGTCAGCGCGTCTACGTTGATAATCCGGATGGTATCGTTATATTTGCGGAACATATAATGGATAAAATTCGATCCGATAAAGCCTGCTCCGCCCGTTACCAGATAAGTTTTCATGGGGTAAACCTCCTCCTTCGTTTTTTGGCATCCTCACAAGAATTACAATATTATAGCACCTTATGGCATAAATTACAAGATTTGGGATTTTTTTGTTACGGCTCCCTCTTCTGCCGGTAAAGCGCGGTACACGCTAAAGCAAACATCATCGGCACACCCGCATAACCCGCACTTACCCCGCCTTCATTGTACAATACATACGCCGCCCCTATAAAAGTTAATATGCTGAAAAAAATGCCGAATATAAGTGTTAATTTTTTCATGCCGCCGCCCTCCCGATAGTCCATCTGACCATACAATTACCACGCTATCTTTTTTCAAACACGCTCTCCCGGGTACCGCGAAACCCTTGAATCAACGCCTTTTTAACCTCTTCGTCATCCTTAAAAACTTCCATCCAGGATGAGAAAAACCCTGTACTTTGCGCCAACCGTATCATAAGTTCCAGATAGATTTCTTTGTCTTTGCCCTCTCCCACTTTATCCCAGCCCTCTTTGCTCAACAGAGCGTGATTATACGCTTCATTGCGGGCCAGAAACCGGCGGTCTTTTTCTTTATATGAAGGCCTGTTTCCGAGGCCTACCAGAGCAAACAATCTTTTTGCCCGCTCAGAATACGTTTTATCCTGATCTGCCAAAAACGCTTCATTTATCTGCGGCGCTCCGCTGCTATACTGATATGGGTGGAAGGTGTCGTCTTCATCCGGCCATAAATACTTCCCTCTGTCTCCCTTTGCTGCTTTTGTACCTTTTCTTGTATTACAGTATTTACATGACAACAGCAAATTATCCCAATCCGTCAGCCCTCCTCCTTTTGCTTTTGCTTCAATATGCTCCACCTCCGGAACATGCCTGACCGGCAATTCACATTTTCCTTTGTTTACCGGACGCATCTTATCTGTGCACCTCGGCTTTCTTTTCTAAATATTTTTGTCTGATCAAAGCGCAATATGCCGGATTATCGCTGTATTGCGCCGTCAAAAGATCCATCTGTTCTTTGAGTTTTGCCAGATCTCTTTCGGCATCGCCTTCCTGCACCGCTTTAAAATAGGCTTCCGCCGCTTCATACATTTTCAGCTTTTTTTCACTGTACCTTGGTGTTGGGACATTCATAATGCCTTCTGCAATATCTTCAATACTCTGTCCGGAATACTCCTCATCCAGAATTTCGTCCAGCCCAATCAATTCCCCCTGTTCCAGGGACTGAATAATAAACGGCGAATGCGTAGCGCATATAAATTGTATTTTAGGAAACAGCGTTTTTAAAATACGAACAATCCGTTTCTGCCATGTAGGATGAAGGCTCAAATCCAATTCGTCTATTACCACGACTCCCGGCGTACACTCCAACGTCCTTTTCCATTCATGTAACGGTTTAGCTGAAACGTACTTTGTTCGAATTTCCGATAATTTAAAAGCGAAATATCTTTTAGATAAAAATTTTCCACGGATCTGTCTCCCTTATCCTCTGACAAAAATCTTCAGATACACTCCCGCCGCAAAATTGCGGAGTTTTCGGATCCGCACGCTCCTTCTGATATCCGCATCCGACAACAAAAGTTCCTTTTTAAACTTTTTAAGAAGATGGATGTGCTCCTTCACATAAGCGTCCGTCTTATCGCCCGCCATCACTTCGCCCGTATTGGAATCATTACGCACGCGGAAAAAATTAAGAGGCTTATGAATAATAAACACATCCCCCTTACAAGCAAGCTGCACCCAGAAATCATAATCCAGAATATACGTATACCACGGATCAAACCCTCCCGTCTGTGCCAGCGCGCTTCTGCGGAACGTATTCGCCAGCGGAGCCCCGAAATAATTCTTTACAAAAAGCCCCTTTTTTGCCACCAGCTTCCCATCCACCAGACCATGCGCCTGATACCGCTTATAAAATCCCTTCGGCTTCCCGTTCAAATCAAACAGCTTCGTATCGCTCTCCGCAAGCACGGCCGACGGATGCTCCAAAAGCGCGCGCACCTCCTGTTCCAGGCAATCCTCCGCCAGCATATCGTCCGCACAGATCAGCTTAATAAATTCGCCGCTGCACTTCCTTAAGCAGTTATTCCAATTCCCGGCCATACCCAGATTCTTCTCATTTTTATAAAGCTTAATCCTCTCATCCCGAATCTGTTCCACAACCTTAACCGTACCGTCCTTCGATTTATCATCACAAATCACAAGCTCCAGGTTTTGGTAGGTCTGATTCAGAATCGAATCAATCGTTTCTTTAATGTACGCGGCATTATTATATGCCGGAATACATACGCTTACCAGTGGTAATTCCATATATCCTCTCCTCTGCTGCTTACAGGATTTCTTTCATATAAACATCCAGCGCATCTTCCCACTGCGCCATCCGAAACGCATCCCCTGCCACAAGCCTTAACATATAATTATCTAACACCGAATACGCCGGCCTCTTCGCCGGGGAATTATACTCCTCCGTCGTCACATACTTAACAACCGTATCCTTCCCCGCCTTCTTAAAAATCGCTGCCGCAAAATCCGCCCAGCTGCACTGCCCTTCGCAGGTCGCATGGTACGTCCCGTAATTCTCCGTCGGCTCCAGGAAATGAATCATCTTCGCAAGTTCCACCGCGCTCGTAGGCGACCCAAACTGATCCGACACAACCGTAATCGTATCATGCGTTTCCGAAAGCCGGAGCATCGTCTTCACAAAATTCTTCCCGTCCCCGTAAAGCCACGCCGTGCGCAAAATAAAATGCTTCTGCGAAAACTCCTTCACAAAATTCTCGCCTTCCCACTTCGTCTTCCCATACGCGCTAATCGGCCCCACCGGATCAAATTCCGTCAAAGGCGCAGGCGACGTCCCCGGGAACACATAATCCGTAGACACATGCACCAGCTTCGCCCCCGCCTTTTCCGCCGCAATACTCAAATTCCTCGCCCCAATCGCATTAATCTGATAAGCCAGATCCCACTGCTGCTCACAGGCATCCACATTCGTATGCGCCGCACAGTTCATAATCACATCCGGCCGCATCTTGTCCACCAGCGCCGTCACCGCCGCCACATCCGTAATGTCAAGCCGCGTAACGCCCTCGCCCTCCACCACATCCGTATTAATAAACGAAACATCCTCGCCCGCATACTCTTTATTAATCGCCCTGCCAAGCTGCCCGTTACAGCCAGTCACCAAAATTTTCTTCATAACAAAACGTCCTTTCTTATATCATTCAAACCATCCACACCCACAACCCCCGCCAAAACAATAAAAAACCCCAAAAAAATCCCCCATACCATCCAGCTAAGAAAAACCATTAACCAGCCAAGACTGTTAGCCAACCAAAACCGTTAGCCAACCAAAACCAATAGCCAGCCAAGACCGTTAGCCAACCAAAACCAATAGC
>CAJTLD010000142.1:0-719 GCA_910577065.1 uncultured Lachnospiraceae bacterium
TGCGTCTCCTCATTCCTGTTTTTGCCTAAAAAGAAATATTCCCTTGCCGCCGCTTTATCTTCCGGATAATCCTGTACATACGCCTGCATATACTCCCTGGCTGTTTCAAAATCCCCGCCATATTCATAAGCGGCAATCAGATTGCTGCGGAGTTCCTGCTCGTTCGTGACTTCCTCAAGCGAAAGCCCTTCGTTAAAATAAGAAACCGCCGCCTTATAATCCCCGTCCAGCAGAGCCTTTTTTCCAAGCTGGTTATAAGCGACGCTGCTCTTGGGATACACTTCAATATATGCGTTGATACAGTTGTTTGCGCTGTCCGTCTGCCCCAGGGCTTCATACGTTTGCGCAAGGTATAAGTTGGCGTCCACATCGCCTTTTTCCACCGCCGTCTGCAGGCATTTCTGCGCTTCGCCCAACTCGCCCTCCAGGAAATAAATCTTGCCTTTCACCGTATAGTTCCTGGCTTTTTTCCCAGGCTTTTTTTCGAGGGCCTTTTCCAGATACTCCCGTCCTTCCTCCTCATACCCCGCGCCGCTTAAGCTGTTATATATATCAAGGTATATATCGTCGTCGGACGCAAATTTTACTGCTTTTGCAAAATCCTCCTGCGCCTTGCCGCTTTCACTCATATTCAGGTATACGCATCCCCGCAGAAAATACGCGTCGGAGTTCGCATTGTCATATTCGAGCAAAGTGTCGTACGTCCCGACGGAATTTGT
>CAJTLD010000142.1:743-6254 GCA_910577065.1 uncultured Lachnospiraceae bacterium
TGAGCGGCCGCTTTATAATAACAGATATCCACTTCGTTTGCCCCGATTTTGTCCGCCTGACTAAGCGCATTGTCAAACGCTTCAATGGCCGCCATATAATTTTCCGATTCCATTGCGTCTATGCCTATCTTACGGTACGCTTCTTCTTTTTCAAGCATGTCCTGCTTTGACGTACAGCCTGCCAGAACGCAGGCTGCGAACAGCGCCGCCGTAGTTACCAAAAAGTATCTATTTCTATCCGCCATTTCCCGCTCCTTCCCAACACGCTCCCAAGTGCTGCTGTTCACTATATTAACAGTACTTTAAACAATCTGCAAGAAAAATATTGTTTTTCAACAAATAATATGCTATACTCGTTTGCAGATTATTGAATCGGGACAATTATCGTTCCACACAGAAAGGAGCTGCTTAAATATGGGAAACGGTCTTTCATTCTACAATGAAGAAACAGATTCCGTAGACATTTTCCTCGACAGCCGCACGACACTCCGGCTAAATTGCCAGAAATTTTTTCTGAATTTCTCCAACGAGCCGCAGGTTTATGAAAAGATAGTGAAGCTGGCAAAGGAAAATCCCACTCTGTTTGCAGAAATGGCATTGGATCGCTGGCTGGAATCCTATTTAGATTCCTCCCTTTGACGCTTCAAGTTCCCATTCCACTTCCTTTAGTTTGTTATCCTTCGCAATTGCGCGCATAATGCGCCCGATATCCTCCGCCGAAAACATGCTGATTGCTTTTGCAAGATCGCTGATGTTATCACGGTTGACCTTGAGGCACCCGCCCTTGGAAAGTGGAATACTAATTACATTTTTCGTATCGCTCATATCCCCCAGGCATATCTGCTGTTTTTTGTCATCGCAAAAGAAGGTCACTCCCTTATATACAATTTTTCCGGTTTCATCTGCCAGATAAGAATAGGGTGCCTTTTTTGTGCCCGAAATCCGTGCCAGAAGGCTGCTTCCCCGCTGCGGCACAGATTCTTGTTCTTCTGTTTCCTTTAATGCTTCCGCCTCTTTTTGCTTCTGTATGCGTTCCCGCAGTTCTTCTTTATATGCGTCGATATCTTCGTCTATTTTACGAATTAGTTTTTCCCATTCCTCCTCAGAAAATTCGGCTCCGCCAATCATAATTTTCGGCGGCCCGTCCTTGATCCGTTCCTTTACATATGCTTCAAACTCCAAAAGCCGCTTCTGAAATTCGGTCAGATATCCGCTATCCGTTTCGCTTTCCGGTTCCTCCCCGTTGTTTTCTTTCTCCTTTGCCAAGCACCACGCTTCCAAAGCGGCCTGCGTCAGGGGATTTTTAGAATGTTCAGAAATCTGCATCGGATTGACCTCATATGCCTGGTAAGTCCCGTCTTCATTTTTCCGTTCAATATAAACCATACGGGATTTCAGATCCGCTTTTGCCTTAATCAAATATCCTTCCGCCGGAAATACCTTAACATAATCGCTTTCATCATAACCGATGCGGCGGACGCTGCATTCTTTCACAGCCGTTTGATTTACCCTTCCCATGCCCCGCAAAAATAATTCCGTAGCGGCAGCCGCACCAAAACGGGCGTTCTTCTGTACAGACGCCGGATCGGCCTGCGCTCCTTCTGTTTCTTGCGCCTTTCCTTTAAAATTTCCTGCAAATCCGGTTCTCTCCCGCTCTTTTACTCTGCTTTCTTTTTCGTATCCGATTTTTTCAAAAAAATCTTTTCCTCTTACACTTCCTACTGACATACCCTATCTCCTTTCATTCAGCTTCTGTTTCAACGCTTCCCTTCCGCGCCTTAGGTTGGTTTTTACCGTATTTTCCGGTTTTTCCAAAATTCCCGCAATTTCCCGGACGGAATAGTCCTCGTAATAAAACAGGTACAGACAGTCCCGGTATCTGACCGGCAGCTCCAACACCTCCCGCAGCGTATCGTCGCCGTCCGCAAACGGCTCTTCAAAATACGGCTGCTGCGCTTTCGGCACATCTTCCATCCCTATCGTAGAAGTATGCCATTTGCTTTTCAGCAAATCTTTTGACAAATTCATTGCCGTCCGTATCATCCATGCCTTTTCATGTTCCTCGCCCTGAAATTTGGGCTGGTATACAAACAGGCGAAACAGCACTTCCTGCGCGATATCCTCCGCATCCGCACGGTTTTTTACCATGGCAAACGCCACGCGGGAACAGACCTGATAATACTTATGAAAGTAGGTTTCCAACTGGCTTTGAATCATCTCATTCGTCTCCTTCCCTGATAATACGAATCAGATGTAAAAAAAGTTTCATGAATTAAAAAAAGAAGCCGTCCTCCTTTGCATGTCGGGGCTTCTTTTCATATGAATGTTATTCTATTCTGGTTTTTCCACCCATATATGGCTGCAGCGCCTGCGGGATATTAACGCTTCCGTCAGCGTTTAGGTTATTTTCCAGAAATGCAATCAGCATACGCGGCGGCGCCGCTACAGTATTGTTTAAAGTATGGGCAAAATACTTGCCGCCGTCTTTTGTTTTTACGCGGATTTTTAGACGCCTTGCCTGGGCGTCGCCCAGATTGGAGCAGCTTCCGACCTCAAAATATTTCTTCTGCCTTGGAGACCATGCTTCCACGTCGCAGGATTTCACTTTTAAGTCGGCCAAGTCGCCCGAACAGCACTCTAAAGTGCGCACCGGAATATCCAGGCTGCGGAATAAATCAACCGTATTCTGCCACAGCTTATCATACCACATCTTCGACTCTTTTGGCTCGCATACGACGATCATTTCCTGCTTTTCAAACTGGTGGATACGGTATACGCCGCGTTCTTCTATCCCATGCGCCCCTTTTTCTTTCCTGAAACATGGGGAATAGCTGGTCAAGGTGTAAGGAAGTTTTTCTTCTTCCTGGATCGTATCAATAAATTTGCCAATCATAGAGTGCTCGGAGGTTCCAATCAGATAGAGATCTTCCCCTTCGATCTTGTACATCATGGCTTCCATTTCATCGAAGCTCATAACGCCTGTCACTACGTTGCTGCGGATCATAAACGGCGGGATACAGTACGTAAAGCCGCGATCAATCATAAAATCCCTTGCATAGGAAATAACGGCAGAATGCAGCCTTGCAATATCGCCCATCAGGTAATAAAAGCCGTTGCCAGCTACTTTTCCGGCCGCGTCTAAATCTATTCCGTTAAACTTTTCCATGATTTCGGTATGGTATGGGATTTCAAAATCCGGCACGACGGGTTCGCCGTATTTTTGGATTTCAACATTACAGCTGTCGTCTTTGCCGATTGGGACGGTGGGATCGATGATGTTTGGGATCCGCATCATGATCTTGTTTACCTGTTCCTGAAGTTCTTTCTCCTGCTGTTCTAATTCGGCAAGGCGCTCGGCGTCTTTTTGTACCTGCTGTTTTAACGCGAGGGCTTCTTCTTTTTTGCCTTGGCTCATCAGAGCGCCGATTTGTTTGGAAATGGTATTGCGGTTTGCACGAAGCGTATCTGCTTCCTGTTTGGCTTTTCTGGAATTTAAGTCTAATGTGATGACTTCATCTACCAATGGCAGTTTTTGATCCTGGAATTTGTTCTTGATATTTTGTTTTACAATTTCAGGGTTTTCTCTTAAAAATTTTAAATCGATCATGATTATTCCTTTCATTTGTAGGATGAAATTTTCTGCTTTTGATATTATACAATGAAATTTTACCAGATTCAATGATTTTATACGCATTTTCAAGAGGAGAAGGAGAGACGGAGGGAATGGAATAGGTTTTTGATCGTTTCCGCCAAAGGGAGGCTGCGTTTTCTAAAATATTTTTCATATCTGCTGTTTTTCTTTTTATAAAAATAATAACCCTGCTTACGCAACAGCAGATGTCTTTTTGTGTCTGCTGTCTTGCCGCAGGGGTTTTTTAAAATTTTCTTGCGGAATAATTTTGAAGCTCTATTGCAGTAAAATTGAGTTCTAACTCGGTATTGATTCTTTTGCTTAACTGCCTGCCTCTTTGGATCCTTTTGCTTAAACCTTGATCTGCATTGCATGGAATATCAAGATATTGCAGCGCCAAATCCATAAGTAATATGGCGATTCCTTTCTGTCCGTTATCATACGCCCAATATATCACGCCGCTTCTGGCTTTTGGGAGTTTTTGCCCTAATAGGGTCTCTGCAATGTTCAGACGCTGCAAAGGCTCTAACGGCCCTTTGACATGCTTTAGTATGTCAAGTATTAAACGCAATTTTCCGTAATTGCGAAATTCTACCGCTATTTCATAAGCCCGGCTGAATAACTTGTAATCTCCTGTTTTTCTTGCTTCTATCTGTAGCATCCGCAGCTTTTCATTCCTCCATATGTTTTCTTGTGTCTTTGAAACACCAAGCTGTTTGTACTCCAAATAACTTGAATAATGATAAGTACACATTAAAAAATGAGAGCAGTCTGACTTTAAATAAAGCTCTCTTGCTTTCTGCATTGTCATCATCTGTTTCCTTGTTTGTAAATTTAGTGATTTTAGTAAAATTTAGGGCGCTTGTTTCTTATATACTCGTATACTTACTTGTTGCTTTGTATATAAGAAACAAACACCCAGTTGCTATTTTTGAATGTGATTAACCTAACATGCTAAATATCCACCTTGCAAGTTCGTCAAAAAGATTGAACAGCATAATACCCATGTACAGCACCTCCTCTGTTTACTTCCTAATTTCAAGTTCCATAAACAGAGTAGCTGTTCAATTTTTACCTAACCATGATATCACCTTTAATGGTCATTTATCTCCCCAAATGGCCTTTATTTAATACGTAATATTATATTTACACAAAAATAACCATCCTTCTGATGCCATTCAAATTTTCCATTATTTCTTTCTATCGCACTTTGCACATTTATCAACCCGATCCCATGGTTACATTTATCTAACTTATGAGATTTTGGAAAACCATTTTTATCTATATATTTTTTATCAATTTCAGTAGACATAGTATTTTTAACACTATAACTTACATACTGCATTCCTTTCTTCACAGAAACAACAATTTTAGGATTTTTTATATTGTTATTAACAATTTCGTCTATTGCATTTTGAAAAACATTAGAAAATATAGTACAAACATCTGTGTCCTCTATTTCAATAATAACCGGACATCTTCTTGTAATATCAATTTTTGTATCGTTCGGCAACATGCCTAAATAATAGTTCATGATTGTATCAATCATTTCATTACCAATGGTATAATATGTGTTTTGTATCTTTTTAAATCCACCCAAAATACTCGAAACATATTTTTGAGCATCATCTATTTTGTTTCTACCCAAAATATCCCGTAAATATATCAAATGATTCATCATATCATGTCTATATTTACGTGTATCATTTTCTTTCTTTAACATCTGTTCGTAATATTTTACTTGCGATTCTTTTAGTAAACGTTCTGTTTTTAATAATTGCTCCATTCTTTCATTAGCATTTTTTATATACAAAACAAATGTTATCAATAAAAAAATGCTTACATAAATTGCAAAGTTTACTATATTGCAAAATACTACA
>CAJTLD010000143.1 GCA_910577065.1 uncultured Lachnospiraceae bacterium
CCTCGTCTTGGATTTGGAAAAGACGGCTGCGGATCGCATGGCGCGGGTCAGGTTTGATCCGATTGAGGGAATGGCTGTCTGCTGCCGGATTTGCGGATTTTGGGTAAATGGCGAAGAACAAGTTCTTTTCCCAGTCAACGCGTCCGGGGAACAGGAAGGGCGGGATGTGTTTTATACGGCGGATCCGCAGTATGAATACATCGGTAAAGAGACGCAGGTAATCCGGCAGATTGCCGTTTCGTTTGAACTGAAAGCGCTTTCCATATGGGAAATGGCACGGACGCTGGAAGCAAGCAACGGGCAAATTGCCAGGGAAAGGCAGAAATACAGGGCGGAGGCGGAAGAATACAGGCAGGAGATAGAGAGGCTTTCGGCGGAAGTGGAATACAGGGGGCGTTTGTTCTGGCGCCTCAGAAGAAGATTTAGGAGGAAAAATACGTGTTAAAACAGATCATAACGCACAGAAAAAGCTTTTTTGAACTATCCAGGAATGATTTTAAAGCAAAGTATGCCAATTCGCTTTTAGGGGCTGTCTGGGCGTTTGTAATACCGCTTGTGATTATTTTGGTTTTGTGGTTTGTCTTTGAACGGGGGCTTCGCGCGCTTCCGGTCGGCGACGTGCCGTTTATGCTTTTTTACATTCCGGCGTTTATTGCATGGAACTTTTTCTCGGAGGCGTTTTCTTCTTCCTGCGGCTGCCTGAGGGAATACAGCTATGTAGTGAAAAAGATGAAATTTGAGGTGCGGCTTTTGCCGGTCATAAAAATATTGTCTGCTTTTTATGTACATTTCTTTTTTATCCTGTTTGCATTCGCCGTATTTATGGCGTATGGGTGGATGCCCTCTTTGTATAACCTGCAGGTTGCGTATTATCTGATCTGCCTTCTGGTTTTGCTATTGGCGCTGTCGTTTTTGTTTTCATCGCTGGCGGCTTTTTCCGGCGATGTAAATAATATCGTATCTGTAATTTTACAGGTGGGATTTTGGGCGACTCCGATTATCTGGTCGTCGGACAGCATGCCGCCTAAGGTGCAGATGATATTAAAGCTGAATCCGATGTACTATATCTGCAACGGTTATCGGGAAAGCTTTGTATACAAAACATGGTTCTGGGAAAGCCCGGCGCTGACGGCCTATTTCTGGGCGGTTACGCTGTTCTTGCTTTTGGTGGGGACATATGTTTTTAAAAGGCTGCGGCCTCAGTTTTCGGATGTGTTATAGAATGCGGGTTGAGGAGAAAAATTATGGATATCATATACGTTTCATATAATTCCCAAAAATGGATCGATATGTGCTTTGGTTCTTTGTTAAAATCGGATTATGACCTGAAAAAAGTAAACGTGTGGATTGTTGACAACGCTTCCACAGATCGTACAACGGAGAGTTTAAAGCAGTTTCAAAGCAGTCATGGAGCCTCGTTTGGCAGTTTTTCCATACTGGAATCCGAACAAAACCTTGGTTTTGGAAAAGCGAATAATCTGGGATTTCAAAATGGAAAAGATGAGATTGCCTGTTTTTTTAATATTGATACGGAAGTTTATCCGGATACGCTGCGTAAGCTGGAAGAAGATATAAGCGCATCAGAAGATGAAGTCGGGCTGTGGGAACTGCGCCAGTTTCCATATGAGCATCCGAAGCTTTACGATCCGCTGACGCATGAGGGAACCTGGAGCAGCGGGGCCGCGTTTGCGGTCAGGCGCAGCGTCTTTACACAGGCAGGCGGTTTCGACGAAGCGATTTTTATGTATGCGGAGGATGTGGACCTAAGCTGGCGTATCCGTTCGTTTGGCTACAAATTAAAATATGTGCCCAAAGCAGTGATCACCCATTATGCGTACCAGAAAGCAAACGAGGTAAAGCCTGCCCAGCATGTCAACAGTGTAATTAACAACCTGCTGCTGCGCTATCGGTTCGGCGGCCCGCTTACCATTTTAAAGGGACATTACCGTTTCCTGCGCTGTATGTCGGCGCCCGAGGCGTTTCCCGGTTCAAAAAAGCTTTTGTTATTGGCATATCTTAAGCATTTTGGCAAAATTGCCCATTTTCGCAAAAAATCCTTTTTGGGGCCGCATAAAAAAGGGGTGGCGCAGTTTATCGGTTTTGATTATTCCGCGAACCGCCAGGGCGCGTTTTATGAAAATGAATTTCCCGATGAAACGCCGCTGGTATCGGTGATTGTAAGAACCTGCGGCAGGCCAAAAGTCCTGCGGGAAACGCTGCTTTCCCTGCGGGCGCAGACCTATCCGAATGTGGAAGTGGTTGTGGTGGAAGACGGGGAAGACTGCGCCGGGAAGATGATCCGGGAGGAATTTTCCGATTTGAATATCTTATACCATGCGACCGGGGAAAAGGTGGGCCGCTCCAAGGCCGGGAATACGGCGATGGAACTTGCGCACGGGACGTATTTGAATTTTCTGGATGACGACGATTTGTTCTATGCGGATCACATTGAAGTTTTGGTAAAGACGCTGGAGCGGACTAAAAACAGGGCGGCGTATGCCTATGCGTTTGAAACTCCGGTGGATGTGGAAAGCCGCGATCCATATATTTATAAGGTGCATCATTATCTGGAAGTCTACAAAACGAAATTTAACCGGGTGGAGTTATGCTATCACAATTATATTCCAATCCAGTGCATTATGTTTGAAAAAAGCCTGTTTGAAGAATACGGCGGGCTGGATGAAAGCCTGGACGCGCTGGAGGACTGGGATCTTTGGGTAAGATATGCCTGCCATACGGATTTTGATACGGTGGAAAAGACAACTTCCGTATACCGTGTGCCGCAGAAGCGGGATGTCAGCGAAAAGCGCCAGAAGGAACTCGACGACGCTTTGCTGTTAGTCCGGGAAAAACATAAATCATATGTGCAGCGGGTCAGCGCATATGACCTGGCAATGGCATACGAAAAACAGTTAAATTAACGGCTGTTTGCCTGCGGGGAGGGGAGTATGGAGCCAAGAGAAAATAATTTTGGGATGATTCGTCTGATAGGCGCGTTTTTGGTAATCTCGGGCCATATGTTTGTCCTGACCGGGCAAACAAAGGTTCCTTCGATATTTTTTACGACGGTTAACGCGGCAGGGCTTGCGATATTTTTTACGATTGGCGGTTATCTGATAACGTTAAGCTGGCTGAGGGATCCGCACTTTTTACGGTATATCACAAAGAGAATATTCCGTATTTTTCCGGCGTTTACCGCATGTATCTTTTTTACGGTATTTGTGATAGGACCGCTTGCTACGGAACTTTCTTTTACGGAATATATAAACAGCCGGGAGACATGGGAATATCTGAAAAACTGTTATTTTACAATCCGGTTTTCATTGCCGGGCGTATTTACGCAAAATCCGTCGGCAGGCGTTGTAAACGGTTCTATTTGGTGTCTGCCGGTTGAGTTTATGATGTATTTGATTGTGCCGGTTTACGTCAGTATTGGGAATCAAATGCCTTTGCCCGCAAAGAGGACGTTTTATGGGATCTGCACGGTTATCATTATGGGTGTGGGCGCGGTCTGGTCAGCGTGGTTTTATGAAACGCATTATTTATTTTTAGGGATGGATTTTTCTCAGGTTATCAGCGTCGTGCCCTATTATTTTGCCGGAGCGCTGGTAGCGCTGTGTAAATTAGAGGGAATCCTGGATCTGCAGGCTGCCGTGGCGGTTCTGCTGGTGGCTGCGGGACTTAATTATGTTCCGGCCCTGTTTTCCTATTTGGGCAGGTTTCTTGTGATACCATATGTTGTTCTGTCTCTGGCTTTGGTGGAAAAGCCGGTTTTTGCATCCTGCGGCCTGTTTCGTTCGGGCGTGCTGCCGGACATTTCTTACGGAATGTTTCTGTTTAGCTTTGTGATACAGCAGTTTTTGATCCAGATATTTGTTTCATACCGCATTTCGCTGAACGTATGGCTATTGATGGGGCTTACCATCCTGTGTTCTATCCTGTTTGGCGTATTGACCGAGCGGTGCGTGGAACGGCCGGCGGGTTTTTTGTGTAAGAAAATACTGCAGAAAATATAGGAGATAACGGAGCGGATATGATAGAATATGATAAAAGGAGACTTCATGCTGCATGTGTAACGGCATTTTTGTTCGTCCTGTTCTTTGCGGCGGTAAGCCCGCAGATAAGGCAGTTTGAAAAAACAGATATTTTTGTATATGAAATTTTTTATGCGCTCTTTTTGGGGCTTACCTGCCTGACGGCGCTTTTTTCGGGACGCAGCCTGCCTGAAAAAAAGAAACGCGCGTATGCGGTTCTTTTATTTGCCATTATGCCTTCGGCCAGCTTTGCCATGTTTGAAGTGGTTTCCGGCAATATCCGGACGGTGCTTGCCAATGGGACGGGTATCATTTTGATGAACCTGTTTTTATGGTATCTGCTGTATTTTGCGGCCTTTGCCGTAACTAACCGTGTGCGGACCGCGATTCTTTTGATGAACGCGCTGTCCTACCTGCTTGCGGTAGCCAATGCTTTTGTAGTAAGCTTCCGGGGGCAGCCGATTATGCCCATGGATTTAAATTCGCTGCGGACGGCGGCTACGGTAGCCTCAGAGTTTGATTATACGTTAACTCCGGAAATGATTTTAATGGGGCTTATGATGCTGCTTTGCAGTTTATGCGCCTGGAATGTAAACTGCCGCCTGACGGCCCGGAACGTGCGTCTGGCTTTTGTGGTCATATCTGCAGTTTGTTTCTTTGGGGTGTATGACAGTAATGCAGCCAAAGCCGCCGTCCGGAAAGCCGGAGCCAGCGGGCTGGATTTTTTCCGGTTTAATGAGACTTACAAAGTAAACGGTTATCTGTTAAGCACGCTGCAAAGTATCTGGTCTTTGACGATTGAAAAGCCGGCGGGTTATTCTGCGGCAAAAGTAAAAGAGCTTGCGGATTCCGTAGAACAGGCGCCGGCCGAAGAAACGCAGCTTCCGGAAAATATTATTGTGATTATGAATGAATCTTTCGCGGATTTATCCGTGTTAGGTGATGTTTCCGTATCGGAGGAAGTGCTGCCGTTTACAAACAGCCTGACCGAAAATACGGTAAAAGGAAACTTATATGTGTCGATCCATGGAGGAGGAACCGCCAATTCAGAATTTGAGTTTTTGACTGGCAACAGCATTGCCTTTCTCCCGGCAGGCGCCGTAGCGTATCAGATGTATATCGACGAAGGGGATTCGTCTATCGTATCGGTGCTCAATGAGAACGGATACAAGACGGTTGCGTTTCACCCGTATAATAAAACAAATTACAACAGGCCGAAAGTATACGGGGCATACGGGTTTGATTCCTATATTGGCAAAGGCGACCGGAAATTTAAAAAACTCCGCGGTTATACTTCGGATTTATCCGATTATAAAACATTGATTGATTTGTATGAAGAAAAAGAAGCCGGGGAAAAGCTTTTTGTTTTTAATGTGACGGTTCAAAACCATGGGGGTTATAATGACGAGGGATATGAAAGTGCGGTTTTTCTGACCGATTATCCCGGACAATTTCCGGAAGCAGAGCAGTACCTGACCCTGATGCAGGAATCGGATCGGGCGTTTCAGATGTTAATCGATTATTTTTCTAAAGTAGAAGAACGGACTGCGGTTTTACTGTTCGGGGATCATCAGCCGTTTTTGGGAATGGACTTTTATGAAGCGGTCATCGGCGAAGCGGAAACAGAGATTCAAAATATCGAAGAGTTTCAGAAAAAACTGGTGACGCCATATGTACTTTGGACAAATTACAATATAGACGCCGTACAGGAGGAACATATCAGCACAAATTTCCTGGGGAGTTACTTTTTAAAGTCGCTTGGGTTTCAGCTTCCAAAGTACAATCAGTTTTTACTGGATCTGCAGCAAAATGTATTTCCTGCGCTGAATATCAGCGGCTACCTGGACAAACAGGGGAATATGCATTATATTTGGGATGAAAATGAGTATCAGGAACTATTAAACCAGTACTGGATGTTTGAGTACAATAATTTATTTGACAACAGAAAGCGTTTGAAAGGTTTTTTTGAATAAGCGGGCGTTTTTCATTTTATTTTTAAGACAGCTGGCTATGATGAAAGAAGTCATAGTCAAAAAGGTTTGGAAGTGGAGGTGCACATATATGGTAAAAACTACGTTAATGATTATGGCGGCCGGACTTGGCAGCCGTTTTGGGGGAGGCATCAAACAGCTTGAACCGGTAGGGC
>CAJTLD010000144.1:0-562 GCA_910577065.1 uncultured Lachnospiraceae bacterium
TAAGGCGAAGCTTTCGGACGGGCTGTTGGAACGCACAAAGGACAATCCCGACGGCAAGCTGGTGCTTGTTACGGCGATTAACCCGACGCCTGCCGGGGAAGGGAAGACGACGACCAGTATCGGCCTGGGGCAGGCGCTGGGGCGGCTCGGCAAAAAGGCGGTTCTTGCGCTGCGCGAACCCTCCCTTGGGCCGTGCTTTGGGATCAAGGGCGGCGCAGCGGGCGGCGGCTATGCGCAGGTGGTTCCGATGGAGGATTTAAACCTGCATTTTACCGGGGATTTCCATGCGATTACCTCGGCAAACAACCTGCTTGCCGCGCTGCTTGACAACCATATCCAGCAGGGGAACGCGCTGCAGATCGATCCGCGGCAGGTTGTCTTTAAGCGCTGCCTGGATATGAACGACCGCGTGCTGCGCAATGTGGTGGTCGGCATGGGCAGCAAGACGGACGGCATGGTGCGGGAGGATCATTTTGTTATTACCGTCGCGTCCGAAATTATGGCGATCCTCTGCCTGGCGGACGATATAGCGGATTTGAAACGGCGCCTTTCCAACATTATC
>CAJTLD010000144.1:659-6175 GCA_910577065.1 uncultured Lachnospiraceae bacterium
AGACGCTGGAGCATACGCCTGCTATTGTGCACGGCGGCCCGTTTGCAAATATTGCCCACGGCTGCAACAGCGTCAGGGCAACGAAGGCGGGGCTTAAGCTTGCGGACATTGTAGTGACCGAAGCGGGGTTCGGCGCGGATCTGGGCGCGGAGAAGTTCTTTGATATCAAATGCCGCAAGGCGGGGCTTAAGCCGGACTGCGTGGTTTTGGTGGCAACGGTGCGCGCGCTGAAATACAACGGGGGCGTGCAAAAGGCGGATCTTTCCGGCGAGAATTTAGATGCGCTCAAAAAAGGGATTGTAAATATAGAAAAGCACATTGAAAACCTTAAGAAGTACGGGGTACCGATTGTCGTAACGCTGAATGCGTTTGTGTCGGATACAAAGGCGGAGACGGATTTTGTGGAACGCTTCTGTAAGGAACGCGGCTGCGCGTTTGCGCTTTCAAAGGTCTGGGAATCAGGCGGCGAAGGCGGGATTGCGCTTGCAGAGCAGGTATTAAAGACGCTTTCGGAGCAGGAAAGCCATTTTCAGCCGCTTTATTCGGATGAACTCGGATTAAAGGAGAAGATTGCGCGGATTGCACAAGAGATTTACGGCGCAGACGGGGTAACGTACAGCCCGGCAGCCGAAAAGGAGCTGGCGCGGATTACGGAGCTTGGCATGGGTGATTTCCCGGTTTGCGTGGCGAAGACGCAGTATTCGCTGTCGGACGATCCGAAGAAGCTGGGAAGGCCAAAAGGGTTTACGGTAAATGTGCGGGAAGCCTATGTTTCGGCGGGAGCCGGATTTGTGGTGGCAGTTTTGGGGGCGATTATGACTATGCCCGGGCTGCCGAAGGTTCCGGCGGCGAATGCAATTGATGTGGATGAAGCGGGGAAGATTACGGGGCTGTTTTAAGGGAAGGAAGGTTATTTGTATGATGTATCCATATATGACGCTAAACGACGATACCGAGATAACACACTCGGAACGAAAGCCGGACGGAAGCGTAAAAGTATATATTGAAACACCGGATGAGAAAGTATGCTTTCGCCATGCTACTTGCTGGCTGCCGGAATACCGGTGGGAAGATATAGTTGCTTATACGGATGCGGAAATGGAATATTTTAAAAAGCTTATCCGCAATAATGCCCATTTAATCATAGAGTTTTCACAAGAAGGAGGGATTACAAATTATTGTTAAATTTATGTGATATTCGGTTCAATGTTGTCCAAGAAACGGGGTACCAGTACTAAACAGAAAAACATACAAAACAGAATGCAATCAGGAGGATATATGGCTAAAATTATTGACGGAAAAAAGATCTCGGCAGAAATTAAGGAAGAATTGAAGGAACAGACGGCGCAGTTAAAGCTGGCGGGAGTGGAAGGTACATTGGCTGTGATCCAGGTGGGAGCGGATCCGGCGTCAAGCGTTTATGTGCGCAATAAGAAGAAAGCGTGCGAGTATATCGGTATCCGCTCACAGGCGTATGAACTGCCGGAAGAGACGACACAGAAAGAATTGCTGGATTTGATTGGCAGGCTGAATGCGGATGATGCGGTGCATGGGATTTTGGTGCAGCTTCCCGTCCCGGCGCATATTGAGGAAAAGACGATTATCAATGCGATTTCTCCGGCCAAGGACGTGGACGGGTTTCATCCCGAAAGCGTCGGTTCGCTTACGATTGGGCAGCCCGGGTTTGTTTCGTGTACGCCCGCGGGGATTATCGAGCTTTTACGCCGGTCGAAGGTAAAGATGGACGGCGCAAACTGCGTCATTGTGGGAAGAAGCAATATCGTAGGCAAGCCGATGGCGCTTTTGATGCTCCGGGAACATGCAACGGTTACGGTTGCGCATTCCCATACCAAAAATTTAAAGGAGATTTGTAAGAATGCCGATATATTGATTGTAGCGATTGGCAAACGGGAGTTTATTACGGGAGATTACATTAAGCCCGGCGCGGTGGTGATCGATGTCGGAATCCACAGAGACGAAAATAATAAGCTTTCCGGCGACGTAAAGTACGATGAAGCGGAACCAATTGCTTCTATGATTACGCCGGTACCGGGCGGCGTCGGGCCGATGACAATCGCCATGCTGATGCATAACTGTGTGGAAGCCATGACGAAATAACGGGAGTAAAGCAGCATGAAATGTGAAAAATGCGGGGCGGAGTTAAAACCGGGAAATGTGTACTGCAGCGTCTGCGGGAACGCAGTGCAGCTTGTCCCGGATTATAATCTGCTGGATGAAGATATGCTGGGTGATATTATCCAGAAAGAGGCAAGGGGCAGCAAAAAAGACGCTGCCCCTGAACTGGATCGGAAGAAGAAGGCAAAAAAGAAAAAGAGAATTGCCGCAGGGATTGGCGCGGCCGTATTGATAACGGTTTTTCTGGTTACGTTTTTTGTGTATCAAAAAGCGCAGGAATTTCGTATGGGGAGTTATGAGTATCAGTTTAAAAAAGCGGAACAATTATTAGAAGAGGGCGATTATAACGGCGCCGCGGCGTATTTTTTGCGCGCGCTTTCGCTGCGCGCCGCAGATCCGGCGGCAAGTAAACGGCTGGCTTCGATTTATCTGGAGCAGGAGGAAGAAACAGAGGCCGTTTTACTGCTGGAGGAACTGGCGGATGCGGGCGGGGCGGATGAAGAAGCGCTTCGGATGCTGATTGACATATATGACGGGAACAGGGAGTATGATAAGATTTTAGAACTGAGCGGGAAGGTAAACGGGGAAGCTCTGCCGCTTTTGTTCGGCGATTACCTGGTGGATACGCCGGCATTTGGCGTGGAACCGGGAGTGTACGGGGAAGAACTTACGGTTACAATGCAGGCGGAGCCGGAATGCGAGATTTTGTATACGACAGACGGGGAAGACCCGGGATGCTCCGGAACGGTTTACCGGGGCGGGATTGCTTTGGAGGAGGAAGGGACGACGGTGTTTTTTGCCGTTGCACGCAACCGGAAGGGAATTTGCAGCAAGGTGGCAAAAGCGTCTTATACGCTTCGGTTTGAAATGCCGGATATGCCTTCGGTGTCTCCGGACGGAGGAACGTATAACGAGCCGCAGCAGATTACGGTTTCGGTTCCGGAAGGGTGTACGGCGTATTATACCTGGGACGGAAGCGATCCGGGCGTGCAGTCTGCAAAGTATACGGGAGCAATTGAGATGCTGCCGGGAAACCAGGTGCTTTCTGTGGTGGCGGTGGATGAAGCGGGGCGCAAAAGCGGGGTTTACCGCGTGAATTATGTGTATTTGCCGTAGACTTTTGGCGTGGACGACGCAACAAGAAAAATACCGGTTTAGGCGGTGAGCGATATGGGAATGGAGAAAAACAACCGGCTGATCCGGGGCGTACAGCTTGAGTGGAGTAAAATCGGTTTTTCCAGCTATATAAGGGAGATAAAAGCCCTTCAAAACATAAAAAGAGTAGAGTTTCCGGCTTCTGTGACATTTTTTGTCGGGGAAAACGGGAGCGGGAAATCGACGATGTTAGAAGCGCTTGCCGTTGCGGCCGGTTTTAATCCGGAAGGCGGCACGAAAAATTATTCTTTTTCGACGTATGACTCCCATTCTAATCTGTGCGACGCCATACGGCTTCTGCGGGGATACCGGAGAGAGGAATGCGGTTATTTTCTGCGTGCGGAAAGCTTTTATAATGTGGCGACTGCAGAAGAACGATATGCGGATTTAGAGCACCCTTCAAAGCGTCTGCATGAAAAATCGCACGGAGAAAGCGTTCTTGCCATTGCACAGGAGTATTTAAGGTCGAATGGGCTGTATTTTCTGGATGAGCCGGAGGCCGCCCTTTCGCCGCAGCGGCAGCTTACGCTTTTGCTGGAAATCTATACGTGCGCCAAGGCCGGGGCGCAGTTTTTCATCGTGACCCACTCGCCGATTTTACTCGGAATGCCGGACGCTGTGATTTATAATTTTGACGATGGGCCGCTGCACGCCTGTTCGTATGAAGAAACCGAAAGCTACCGGGTGACTAAGATGTTTTTGGATAACAGGGAGCAGATATTAGGGAGGTTATTGTCCGAGCCGTAGCGTTTCTCTGCCGCAGGATATGAAACGGGGGATGGTTCGGCAGGTTCAGGGAGAGGTGGAATTTTGATAGAACTGAAGGGAAAATATAACGAAGCGAAAATTTTTACGGATATTGTGGACGAAGCGTCCATTTCACAGGTCATGCTTTTACTGAACCAGGAATTTGTCTCCGGCAGTAAAATCAGGCTGATGCCGGATATCCATGCGGGCGCGGGCTGTACGATTGGGACGACGATGACGATTACCGACAAAATTGTCCCGAATTTAGTCGGCGTTGATATCGGCTGCGGTATGGAAACGATTCGAATCAAAGAAAAGCATTTGGAGCCGCAGAAGCTGGATAAGCTGATTTATGAAAAAATTCCGTCCGGATTTCATGTACGCGAAAAAACGCACCGGTATTTTGAGCAGATAAACCTGGAGGATTTGTACTGTTATCGGTATATCAATCCTGCAAGGGCGCAAAAAAGCCTGGGGACATTAGGCGGCGGCAATCATTTTATCGAAGCGGACCGGGACGACGGGGGCGCGCTTTATGTCGTCGTGCATTCCGGCAGCCGGCATCTGGGCTTAGAGGTGGCGGAATATTACCAGGAGGAAGGCTACAAGGCTTTAAACGGATGCGCGAAGAAGGACATTGAGGATTTGATCGCCGATTTGAAGGCGCAGGGCAGAAATCAGGAGATCCAGAAACGGATTACGGCGTTAAAAAACACGAAACGGACCTCTGTTCCAAAGCAGCTTGCCTATGTGTCCGGCGAACTGTTTGAACAGTATATCCACGATATGAAAATCGTCCAGGCATACGCGGATTTAAACAGGCGGGCCATGATGGATGAAATCGTAAAGGGAATGAAGTTCCACGTGACGGAGCAGTTTACGACAGTCCACAATTACATTGATATGGATGAGATGATTTTGAGGAAGGGCGCCGTTTCGGCAAAGGAAGGGGAAAAGCTTCTGATTCCGATTAATATGCGGGACGGTTCTTTGATCTGCATCGGCAAAGGAACACAGGACTGGAACCGGTCGGCTCCGCACGGGGCGGGCAGGCTGATGAGCCGGTCGGCGGCGAAGGGGTCTTTTACGGTTTCGGAATTTAAAAAGCAGATGCGCGGGATTTATACGACGTCGGTCAATCAGGATACGCTGGACGAGTGCCCGATGGCTTATAAGAGCATGGAGGATATTGTGGCAAATATCCGTGATACGGCAGAGGTAATATCCGTGATAAAGCCGATTTATAATTTTAAGGCGGGAGGCGAATAGGCACTGAACTTTTTATCCATTTTCTGCAGCAACTTGATTGGCGTTAGCATCAGCCTGATATTTCTGTTCTGGGCGTCTGCCCTTTTACTGGGAAAAAAGCCAAAAAAAATACAGGAGCTTCCCAGAATACTGATTGTATCGGCGATATTTGTAGCTATTATTTCAGCTATAGGAGCGGCTTTTTATAAATACGGGATATTCCACTGGAA
>CAJTLD010000145.1:0-223 GCA_910577065.1 uncultured Lachnospiraceae bacterium
CTACTATTCCAAAATTTATCAAGGTTTTTTCAGAATTTTTTTATTATATTTTTATTCTGTAATAAAAAGACTTTGTATGACGTTATTCGAATCAAATACCGTAAGATTTTGTTCGTATTGATTAGAACCATTCCCTTGATGCATTCCATAAATTCTTTCAAGTTCTTTCATACATCTTCCCAGCTTAACGGGATTAGGATGACCAATACCTCTCTGGCAAATA
>CAJTLD010000145.1:275-6138 GCA_910577065.1 uncultured Lachnospiraceae bacterium
CAAATCTGTACAACCTATATCCTATATCCTATATTTTATAAATATGGAGTGATTGAAATGATAATAACACTAAATCAAATTTTAGAAGATAAGGGAATTTCACAAAATCAGCTTGCAAAAGATACTGGAATTTCTGTTGAAACAATCAGGAATTTTAAGAACAATAAGACTACCCGGATCAGTTTTAACATTCTTGAAAAGATATGTAACTATTTGGATTGTGAGGTTGAAGATATTATGTGTTTGGAGAAGTAAGGATGATTGTATTCCTTTCTGCCATTTACAATGGCATATATGGTAACAATCTTACACATCCGCGCAATGTGCCTGGTCAATAACCTTTCCATCTTCTCTAATTTTCCCATTGCGCGGGTAAGGCTGCCGTCTATGCTCCCCTCGGAAATTGGCTTTGCTGCTTTTCCTAAATTATTCCACCTCCGTCCGGCAGAATTATTTCACCGTCATCACTACTTACATTAAAAAATCCAACTCCATGTTTTTGTGCTAATGTCCGCATAAATTCGTATGCTTCATCTGCTACCGACCAAGAAAATGCCGCATATATTACCTCCCGCCCTATGCTGTAATCTGTCAAATGCCTTTCTAAATTTTCATCCGCATCAAGTAAATCTGCATCTGGGGAATAGTCACCGTTCATTGGTGGAAATGTATTTTTCATTTCCATAAACCAATTTTGCAATGCCAAAGAAGATACGCCAATAGATTGATAATCGTGCTCTTCATTCCATTCAGTTTGTTTTTCAAACCACAACATAAATTCCTTTTTTGTGCTGGGAGCCTTTGTTTTCTCAAAAACCATTAAATCATAACTCATACCTATTGTTCCTTTCATAATTATTTAACTTTTTCTGTTCCATCTTACAATGAGGAGAACGATCATCTGGCAGCCCTTTCAAACACATATTTCTTCTCACAAGACAAATCCGCCCTGTACTTATAATCCAATCGATCAAAAGACTTCAAATCCTCCATATTCTCGATCTGATTTTCTGCCATAAACCGCACCATCTCACCCCTTGCCATCTTTGCATAAGTGCCTTTTGTAACAAACTTACCTTGCGCCATTTCACCAAACACACAAGTAAGGCAGACGTCGCCAGGCGACAGATATTTCTCAATGCATTTGGCATACTCTTTTGACGCCAGATTAATTATGATCCCGGATTCGTCGCGTATCTCCTGATAAAGCCTGTCTCCCCAAAAACCATACAAATCCTTGCTGCCCAAAATCCCTGCCTTCACCTGCATTTCCAACCGATACGGCTTCACTCCGTCCAGGGGTTTTAAAACGCCATAAAACGCAGACAGGATTCGTAAACGTTCCTGAATATAGGCAAGGTGTTTTTCTTCAAATACAGACGGAGCCATATATTGAAACGCAATGCCCTCATAGGAAAGGATTGCGGGCGTCAGGTTTTTGTTCAGATCCATGTGTTTTAATCTGTTAAAATTCTGTTCCGCTATTTTATCATTGCAGTTCCATAACGCCTTTAATTCTTCATACGATTTTGATCTAAGCCACCCAAGAATCTCTTCCGCCTGCCTGATCAATACCGGCAATCCGGCAGTTTCAAAAGATTCCGTGTCCTCGTTCATCTTTTTCGCCGGAGATAAGATAATCTTCATTACAATTCACCCACCATTTTTTCCGGAGCAGGCGCAGATTTTCCGTTGTTATTCCAATGCGCCCGTATTACTTTCATCCAAAAAAACGGAAAAACACATATCCTGCAAGCGCCATATGAAACATACCGATCACTGGCATTCCAATCACAAAATACCAGTGCTTTGTCTTATGCCGGAACAAATACATCCCACCCCATGTTCCAATGCTGCCTCCCAAAAGGCTAACAAGAAACAAAGTCGCTTCCGGTATCCTCCACACATGCCGTTTCGCCCTGCTTTTATCTATTCCCATAACAGCCAGGCCCGCTATATTCATAATGAAACTGTAAAAAACTATTATACTAAGAAAATTCAAATGCAACGCCTCTCCTTTCCAAAATTATGTGAAACGCAGCCTGCTGCAAACCCTTTCGTACTCCCTTGCTGCATTTGTACTTCATATATATCAGCACACACTGCGTTAAGTTTGCAGGAGCAGCGTCGGTTGTTGCGATAGATTCCAGCTTTTGTGTGAAAGATTCGCATATCAGCTGCAAAAACTTGTCGTTTTCTAATATCACGCTTTTGTTTCTTTCGATAGGCAAAGCAGGGCAGATCACATCTCCAAACAAGACATATGTCCGCTTTTTTACCTATTATAGCGTATATTGCAAAAAACACAAGAGTAACGTATAGAGGTTAATTCGAATAACACAGTATTTAGAAAAAGCATTCAAAAGCGATTACGCATATGGGATTTCCAGCGGGGAACCCATGAACGGCTGGTCAGCAGCGTATTCATAAGGATTATTTACCAAACTGTTTCGTTCCTGTTCCACCCATTGAAGAACAACAACGAATCGTAAAAAAACTGGAGCAACTGCTTCCTCTTTGTGAAACATGATAGGGTATGATTGTCTGACAAGAGCAAAGAAAGATAGACGATATGTTCATGACTATATCGAACGGGAAGTCTAAAAGGGTTATGGCGCCTTATGTAAAAAACACGCCATAACCCCACCCTGTTTTTATATTCTGCTTCTATTTTAAAACCTGGTTTTTTTAACCATCTGGATATATTCCCGGTTATTCCGCGTCCTCGCAAACATATTTAGGACGGATTCCACCGCATCGTTTGATTTGGATCCGTTGAACGCCTTGCGCATCATATCCACCGCTTCCTGTTCTTCCTGCTCAAGCAGCAGATCTTCGCGCCGCGTGCCTGATTTTACGATATCGAGAGCCGGGAATACGCGCTTTTCGGAAAGCTTGCGATCTAACACCAGCTCCATATTTCCGGTACCTTTAAACTCCTCAAAAATTACGTCGTCCATTTTGCTTCCGGTATCCACGAGGGCCGTTGCCAGTATGGTAAGGCTGCCTCCCTCGCGCATGTTGCGCGCCGCGCCGAAAAAGCGTTTCGGCATATGCAGAGCCGCCGGATCCAGGCCGCCGGATAAAGTCCTTCCGCTGGGGGGTACCGTAAGGTTATACGCCCGGGCCAAACGGGTGATACTGTCTAACAAAATGGTTACGTCCTTGTGGTGTTCCACCAGGCGTTTGGCGCGTTCAATGACCATTTCCGAAACACGCTTGTGATGCTCCGGCAGTTCGTCAAACGTAGAGTAAATGACTTCCACATGACGCCCCTCGATAGCCTCTTTGATGTCGGTAACTTCCTCCGGACGTTCGTCTATCAGCAGTATAATCAGGTGCATATCCGGATTTCCCTTGGTGACCGCCTTTGCGATCTGCTTTAACAGCGTAGTTTTTCCTGCTTTGGGCGGGGAAACAATCATTCCTCTCTGCCCTTTGCCGATTGGCGAAACCAGATCTACAATCCGCATGGCAATGGACGCCCCGGGCTGTTCGAGGCGGATTCTTTCATTTGGGAAAACAGGCGTTAAATCTTCAAAATTTTTCCTGCGCTGGGCCACGCTTGGATGAAACCCGTTAATCGTATTTACATACAGCAGGGCGCTGAACTTTTCCTGTTGTGTTTTAATCCTCGTATTTCCGCTGATCATATCCCCTGTTTTTAAGTTAAACTTGCGGATTTGGGAAGGAGATACATAAACGTCCTTTTCCCCGGGCAGGTAGTTTTCGCAGCGGATAAACCCATAACCGTCCGGCATGACTTCCAAAATCCCGTTGGCCGTAATTCCGCTGTCTAACTCGTCTTTATCCACAGGAACCGACGTTTCCTGGATTTTGGGCTTTTGTTCCGTTTCCTGCGGCTTTGCCGGCGTTTCCTCGGATTTGGGTTTTGTTTCTTTTTCGTCTTCCTCAAGCATCAATTCTACCAGCTGGCTTTTTTTCAGACCGGACAAATGCCGCAAACCTCTCGCTTTTGCCAGATCCCTTAAAACGGTAACGGAAAGACTTTCATATTTTTCTCTCATTTCTGCTATCTCCTGTTTCTGTCTGTTTTTTATTTTATTTCTATATTTCTATGAGATTCCTGTCTGATATGACAATGACCGGCTGATAGGATACTCCGGCTGTCTGGATGTGTATGCCATACGGAATAAACCAATTAGTATACCAGCGAATATTTATTATACAATACCTTTCCCAAAATAGGAAGTCTTTTTTCTTGATTTGTCCTTTTTTTAATGCTATTATTAAAAGAAGTTTCGGGATTTTGGATGCGCCGGCAGGATAATCCTGGGCAGCCTGAAATTTGCAGAAACAGATTAAAGATAAAGGAGTGTCTGTACAATGGATTATGGAAAAAGGGCGTTAGATGCCCATAAAGAATGGAACGGCAAATTAGAAACCGTTTCCAAATCTCCGGTCAAAGACCGGGACGCGCTTTCAATCGCTTATACGCCGGGTGTAGCGGAACCCTGCAAAGTCATTGCCAAATCAAAAGAAGAGGCCTATACGTATACAATGAAAGCCAATACCGTCGCCGTTATTTCCGACGGGAGCGCAGTACTTGGCCTTGGCAATATCGGCCCGCTGGCCGCATTGCCCGTTATGGAAGGCAAATGCGTTTTGTTTAAAGAATTTGGCAATGTCAACGCCGTGCCCATCTGTTTAGACACCCAGGATACCGAAGAAATCATTCAAACGATAAAAAATATCGCGCCTGCCTTTGGCGGCATAAATTTAGAGGACATTTCTGCGCCGAGATGTTTTGAAATCGAGGAACGCTTAAAAGAAACGCTCTCCATCCCGGTTTTTCATGACGATCAACACGGCACCGCTATCGTAGTGCTTGCAGGCATTATAAACGCTTTAAAAGTTACAAACAAGGCAAAAGAAGACTGTAAAGTCGTTATAAACGGCGCAGGTTCCGCCGGGATCGCCATTACAAAGCTGCTGCTAGCCTACGGCTTTTCGCACGTTACAATGTGCGACAAAAAAGGCATCATCGGCGAAGATTACCCGGATTTAAACTGGATGCAGCAGTCCATGACCAAATGCACAAACTTAGAAAATGCGCACGGCACGCTTTCTGACGCCTTAGCAGGCGCCGATATATTTGTAGGCGTTTCCGCCCCCGGGATTGTAACAAAAGAAATGGTTGCTTCCATGAACCGGGACGCCATTTTGTTTGCCATGGCAAACCCGGTACCCGAAATTATGCCGGATGACGCAAAAGAAGCAGGCGCAAAAGTAGTCGGCACCGGACGAAGCGACTTTCCAAACCAGATCAATAACGTCGTTGCCTTTCCCGGCATTTTTAAGGGCGCTTTAGAAGGCCGCGCATGCCAGATTACGGAAGAGATGAAATTAGCCGCTGCAAAGGCCATTGCGGGGCTTGTAAGCGATGATATGTTAAGCGAAGATTTTATTATGCCGGAAGCTTTTGACCCGCGTGTGGCAGAGGCTGTCAGCAATGCCGTAAAAGCCCATATCCGCGGTTAAGTTCCCGGCCAAGAAAAGGAGGTACCGCATGGCAGAGCCAAACACCATCTACAAAGTTACCATTTTAGCCATGCTTGACAAAGTGGATTTTCCCCTTTCCAATACCCAGATTTCGAATTTTTTTCTGGATCACAATTATACGGACTATTTTACTATCCAACAGACCATAAACGGCCTCTTAGATTCCGGGCTGCTGCGTTATGAATCCAACCACAGCAACACCCAGTATTTTATAACGGCGCCCGGGCGGGATACGCTGAAATTTTTTGAAGACAAAATCACGCCTGCGATTGAAGAGGATTTGAACGCCTATTTTGAAAAAAACCAGATGGATTTAAAGAATGAAAACGCCGTGATTGCG
>CAJTLD010000146.1:0-4961 GCA_910577065.1 uncultured Lachnospiraceae bacterium
CAGAAATCTCATGGCGAAGTAATAAAACTGGCGGAAACTTTTTCAAATGAGGAATTGTTTTCGAAAGGCATTTATAAATGGGTAGGCGGAAGCACTCTGGGTTCTTATTTTGTCAGCGTTACAGCAAGCCATTATGACTGGGCAATGAAAAAACTGAAAGCACATAGGAAAATAATAGAAAAACAGGCGCATACACGTTAGAAGCCGCTACATAAATTCGGCTCCGGATACATATTAATATAGAATAAAAGACAGGAGGCGGATATCATGTGTACAGCAGCAACATATAAAACGAAAGATTTTTATTTTGGGCGTACGCTTGACAATGAATTTTCTTATGGAGAGGAGATTACTGTTATGCCGCGTAATTTCTGTCTCCATTTTCGTTCAATGGGAACGTTAAAACCACATTTCGCCGTAATTGGCATTGCGCATATTGCAGAAAACTTTCCATTGTACTATGATGCGGCAAATGAAAAAGGGCTTGCAATGGCGGGGTTGAATTTTGTGGGGAACGCCGTTTACCGGAAGGAAGAGCCGGGAAAAAATAATGTGGCTACATTTGAATTTATTCCATGGATTTTAAGCCAGTGCGCTACCTTAACGGAAGCTAAGGCACTGTTGGAAAAAATCAATATTACCTCTGAAGCCTTTGATAAAGAACTGCCCGCAGCGCAGCTCCATTGGATAATCGCTGACCGTAGCGGCTGCATTATTGTGGAATCGGTTGAAAGCGGAATTAAAGTTTACGATAACCCGGCGGGCATACTGACGAATAATCCGTCGTTCCATGAGCAGATGTTCCAGCTGAACAATTATATGTATTTATCTGCCGGTTCTCCTCAGAACCATTTTTGCAGCAGCCTGCCGCTTTGTACGTACAGTCTGGGTATGGGCGCAATTGGGCTTCCGGGGGATTTGTCCTCCCAGTCCCGTTTTGTGCGGGCGGCTTTTGTGAAAATGAATTCCGTATCCGGTGATTCGGAAGCGGAAAGTATCAGCCAGTTTTTCCATATTTTAGGTTCCGTTGACCAGCAGCGCGGATGCTGTAAAACCGAAAGCGGGAAATATGAATATACCATTTTTACTTCCTGCTGCAATACGGATAAAGGGATTTACTATTATACAACTTACGGAAACCATCAAATTTCAGCGGTCCATATGTTTCATGAGAATCTAGGCAGCGGGTGTTTGAAACGTTATCCGATGATTCAGGAAGAAAAAATCCGAATGCAAAATTAATTTTGCCGTACAAAACCCTCGCGTCAAAACAGAATCATTTTCTGTATGCGCGAGGGTTTTGCGGCGTAATACATCGTATGTTTTTTTATTTCCCTGTATAGCCTATGGATTTTTTGTACTCATTTAAGGCATTCTGCAGATCGTCGATGTTTTGGTGGAGTTTTTCCTTATCTGTTTCCGTATCCAGCAAACATGCCATTAATGAACTCACGGAGATCCGCTTCTGCAGGTTTTTATACTCGTTGCTAAAATGGGACAGGGCAAATTCATCAGCCGAAATAGCCGGCTTGTAGCTGCGGCAAAGTACGGTACCGCTGTAAACAATCTTATCTACTTCAATCAGTTCTTTCTTTAAAAGTTTACGAAGTACTGCCTGTACGGTATTAATAGTAAGTGACTCATTTGCTTCTACAATTCCGGAAGCTGTCATAGATTCTTTGCCTTCCCATAAAACGTTAAGTATATCCATATCCCGGCGTGTGAGATCATCTGGAAAATCTTTGTGCATAATATCCCTCCTTTCTCTATGATTTGTAGTATACATCAATAACTTAAAAAAATCAAATGAAATTAATGAAAAAAATCATTTTATTTTTCCACTATTTATAATGTAACATTAATACATAATGAAAAGATTTCTTGCGTTTCGCATCTTGGTTCTGCGCTCCTCTTGCAATCTGAGCCAACAATTGATACAATACATTGACAACATCAGATATTTTACTTATAATAATTTAACATGGTAGCATGCTAAAGCGTGCGGCAAAAGGAGACACCACACATCATGAAAAGGCAGTTATTACATACACCGGAAGGAGTCCGGGACATTTACAGCGACGAATGCAAAAAAAAGCAGCTGCTGCAGGAGAAGCTGGCAAAAACCATAGAACGCTACGGGTACCGGGGGATTGAAACGCCGACGTTTGAATTTTTTGACATATTTGGAAAAGAAATCGGCACGACCCCTTCGAAGGATTTGTACAAGTTTTTTGACCGGGAAGGCAATACGCTGGTTTTGCGGCCCGATATGACGCCCTCCGTGGCCAGGGCGGTCGCCATGTATTTTGAGGAAGAAGAAAACCCCGTCCGGCTTTTTTATATGGGCAATACCTTTATCAACAATTCCAGCTATCAGGGGCGCTTAAAAGAAACGACGCAGCTTGGGGCGGAGCTTGTCGGGGACAATTCGCTTTTTGCGGATGCGGAAATGATTTCCATGGCGGTGGACTGCCTGCTTGCGGCGGGCTTAAAGGAATTTCGGATTAATATCGGCCATGCCGATTTTTTTGCGGGCCTGATGGATGCGGCGGGCTTTTGCGAAGAAGCGGCCCAGGAGCTAAAGGAACTGATTGCCAACAAAAATTATTTCGGCGTGGAAGAGGCCGTTTCGGCGCATCCGATGGACGAAAATTTACGGGAACTGTTCGCGATGCTCGGCGGGCTTTATTGTTCCGGGGACGAGATGGCAAAGGCGGGGCGATTAAGCCGTGATTATCCGAAGATTTTGGCCGCGGTGACCCGGCTGAATGAACTGCATCAGGTGCTTAAGGCATACGGGACAGACCGCTATGTATCGTTTGAGCTGGGTGTTGTCAGCAGCTACCGGTATTATACCGGGATTATTTTTGCGGGCTATACGTTTGGAAGCGGGGAAGCAGTCCTAAAGGGCGGGCGGTACGATAAGCTGCACAGCTATTTTGGAAAAAGCGCGGCGTCCATCGGGTTTGCAGTCGTCGTGGATCAGCTGGCGGCGGCGCTTGCCAGGCAGAATATAACGATTGAGATTCCCTGCGAAGGGGAGCTTGTTTTATACCGCAGGGAGCGGTTAAGCGAGGCAATCGCTTATGCGGGCAGGCTGCGCAGAAGCGGCGTTACGGCGGAACTGATGTGTATGAAGGATACCGCATGCCGGGCGGATTATGAGGCTTACGCCAAACAGCGCCACCGGGCAGACATAACATACTTGGATTAGGGGCGAGAAAACATGCAGAAGGACAGATATTTAACGTTTGCCTTAGGAAAGGGCAGGCTTGCAAAACAGACGCTGGAGCTGTTCGGCAAAATCGGCGTTACCTGTGAGGAAATGCAGGATAAGAATACGAGGAAGCTTATTTTTGTCAATGAAGAGTTAAAGTTCAAGTTCTTCCTTGCCAAAGGGCCGGATGTGCCGACTTATGTGGAATACGGCGCGGCGGACATCGGCGTGGTGGGCAAGGATACGATTTTAGAAGAGGGCAGAAATATTTATGAAGTTTTGGATCTTGGGTTTGGCAAATGCCGGATGTGCGTCTGCGGGCCAGAGAGCGCGAAGGAGCTGTTAGAGCGCCGCGAGCTGATCCGGGTCGCCACCAAGTATCCGCGGATTGCCAAGGATTATTTTTACAATAAAAAGCACCAGACGGTTGAGATGATTAAGCTGAACGGTTCGATTGAGCTTGCGCCGATTGTCGGGCTTTCGGAAGTGATTGTGGACATTGTGGAAACGGGCTCTACTTTGCGTGAAAACGGGCTTGGCGTACTGGAAGAGGTCTGCCCGCTGTCGGCGCGGATGGTGGTCAACCAGGTCAGCATTAAGATGGAGCATGAACGCATTGCAAAGCTGATTGCGGATTTGAGGGCGGTTCTGGCGCAGTAAGGGGGGGGGTTAAGGATGAAGATATTAAAGTTAAACAACAAGACGAAACAGGATTTGTTAAACGATCTGTTAAAGAGAAGCCCGAACCACTATACGGAATATGAAAGCCGCGTCAATGCGATTATTTCAGATGTCCGTACCAGGCGGGACGAAGCGGTGTTTGCCTATACCAGGCAGTTTGACGGGGCGAACATCACGGCGGAGAATATTAAGGTAACGGAAGAGGAGATTGCCCAGGCTTACCAAGACGTTGAGGAACAGCTGCTTAAAGTAATCCGCAGGGCAAAGGTGAATATCCGGGAATACCACGAAAAACAAAAGCAGTACAGCTGGTTTGACAGCAGTGAAAACGGCATCATTCTGGGGCAGAAGGTGACGCCGCTGCAGACGGTTGGCGTATATGTGCCGGGCGGCAAGGCGGTCTACCCGTCTTCCGTGCTGATGAATGTCCTTCCGGCGAAGGCCGCCGGGGTGGAACGGGTGATTATGACGACGCCGCCGGGGGCGGACGGGAAGGTGTACGCTTCTACCTTAGTCGCCGCAAAGGAAGCGGGCGTGGACGAGATTTACAAGGCAGGCGGCGCGCAGGCGGTTGCGGCGATGGCGTATGGAACCGAAAGCATCCCGAAGGTCGACAAAATCGTAGGCCCGGGCAATATTTATGTCGCCCTTGCCAAAAAAGCCGTGTTCGGCTCTGTCAGCATTGATTCGATTGCGGGGCCGAGCGAGATTTTAGTGCTTGCGGACGAGACGGCCAACCCGCGTTTTGTCGCGGCGGATCTGCTTTCACAGGCGGAGCACGACGAGATGGCTTCCGCGATTTTGATTACCACCAGCGAAACGCTTGCGCAGGCGGTCTTAAAAGAAGCAGAACTGTTTACGGCAAAGCTTTCCCGAAAGGAAATTATCGAAAAATCACTGAAGCGTTATGGATTTATCCTGGTGGCGGAAACGATGGCGGACGCGATAGAAGCCGCAAACGACATTGCGTCCGAACATTTGGAGATTCTTACAAAGGATGCGTTTGAGGTGATGACTAAAATCCGCAACGCGGGCGCGATTTTTATCGGCGAATACGCAAGCG
>CAJTLD010000146.1:4971-6105 GCA_910577065.1 uncultured Lachnospiraceae bacterium
TATTCGAGCGAGCCGCTCGGGGATTATTTTGCCGGGCCGAACCATGTGCTGCCCACGAACGGGACGGCGAAATTTTTCTCACCCCTCGGCGTGGATGATTTTATCAAGAAATCGAGTATTATTTCGTATTCCAAAGAGGCGCTTGCCCCGGTTTATAAAGATATTGTACAGTTTGCAGAATGTGAAAAATTAACCGCGCACGCCAATTCCATCCGCGTGCGGTTTGAAAAGGAGTAGAATATGTCAAGAGAAGCAAGTATCAGCAGAACGACAAAAGAAACCGATATTTCCCTGCGACTTGAGCTGGACGGGCGGGGAAATTCGGAAATTGATACGGGGATCGGGTTTTTTGACCATATGCTGGAAGGGTTTGCAAAGCATGGTTTTTTCGATCTGGACGTGAAGGTGACGGGGGATCTGATGGTGGACTGCCATCATACCGTGGAGGATACCGGGATTGTGCTTGGAAGCGCAATCAAAAAAGCGCTTGGGGACAAAAAGGGGATCAAACGGTTTGGAAGCTGCATGCTGCCGATGGACGAAACGCTGGTGTTATGCGCCGTGGATTTGTCCGGCAGGCCGTATCTTGTGTTTGACGGGGCGTTTACGACGGACCATGTGGGATATCTGGATACGGAAATGGTGCGTGAATTTTTCTATGCGATCTCCTACAGCGTGGGGATGAATCTGCACATAAAGGTGTTGTCAGGCTCCAATAACCACCATTTGATTGAAGGGATGTTTAAGGCGTTTGCGAGGGCATTGGACGAGGCGTCCGGGTTTGACCCGAGAGTGAGCGGAATTTTGTCTACAAAAGGGAGTTTATAAAAAATGGAACAGAAAAACATTGTTGCAACGATTTATTTAAAGGACGGAAGGGCAGTTAAAAGCTCTTCGGACCATTCGCCGGACGGGGATATTTTTGAACGGGCGAAAATTTACAATGACTGCGGGATCGATAAGATTTATATCTTTGATCTGTCCGAGGACGACGAGGAGCATGAGAAGAACCTGCAGACCATTAAGGACTTAAACCACAGGCTTGAGATTAAGGTCTGCGCAGGCGGCAATATTAACCGGTTCGAGGATATTAAGAAAATATTTTATACGGGCTGCCTTCAGGTAATGTTAAAC